>NZ_JBSEFI010000015.1:0-100040 GCF_053570605.1 Flavobacterium sp. U410 | reverse complement strand
TCTTTTAAGATTAAAAGGAAAGGATTTAGAAATAGTTATAAAACTAATCTAAATCCTTTTTTTATGAAGTTAGTTTTGTTTATTTTTGAATCCTAAATGAAAATAGTAGAGCAGATAAAACAACCTATAGCCACTGAGATGGAACTTTTCGAAAAGAAGTTTCTAGAATCGATGTCTTCAAAAGTGGCGCTGCTCAATAGAATTACCTATTACATTGTCAACCGAAAAGGAAAGCAAATGCGTCCGATGTTTGTTTTCTTAACGGCAAAAATGGTTTCCGGAGGAACAATTAACGAAAGAACTTATCGTGGTGCTTCAGTGATCGAATTGATTCACACAGCAACATTAGTTCATGATGATGTGGTGGACGATAGTAATAAACGCAGAGGTTTTTTCTCAATCAACGCACTTTGGAAAAATAAAATTGCGGTTTTAGTAGGTGATTATTTGTTGTCCAAAGGATTATTGCTTTCCATAGACAATGGTGATTTCGATTTATTACGCATTATTTCATTAGCGGTTCGCGAAATGAGCGAAGGCGAATTGTTGCAAATTGAAAAAGCACGCCGATTAGACATTACGGAATATGTATACTACGAAATCATTCGTCAAAAAACCGCCACTTTAATTGCTGCTTGTTGTGCGCTTGGTGCTTGTTCTGTAGATGCTGAAAATACAGAAGTGATCGAAAAAATGCGCAAATTCGGAGAATTAATAGGGATGGCTTTCCAAATTAAAGACGATTTGTTTGATTATACTGATGATGCTATTGGTAAACCAACCGGAATTGATATCAAAGAACAAAAAATGACGTTGCCGTTAATTTATGCACTAAATAATTCGTCTGAAAAAGAAAAATCATGGTTGATTAATTCCGTTAAAAACCATAATAAAGACAAAAAACGAGTGAAAGAAGTGATCGACTTTGTGAAAAAACAAGGTGGATTAACCTATGCCGAAGAAAAAATGATTGCTTTTCAACAAGAAGCATTGGCTTTAATACAAGATTTCCCTTCATCTCCCTACAAAGATTCACTTACTTTGATGGTGAATTATGTTATTGAACGAAAAAAATAATTTTTTTTTCAAACTTCATACAACCATTTTATAACCCATCTCGTCTATACTAATAGAAAGCGGTTTAATAACAATTACAAGAGCAAAAATCAAATTCAACTTGGATTTAAATTTTAAATTGGACTTGTTTTTGATATTGAATTTTGAACTTGATATTGAATTTTGAAAATGAAAGTAATCAACTTACATAGAGACGAAAACAAAATCATTCAGCAGGCTATTGCAAACAATAGACAGGCACAGCGTTTGTTGTATGACAAATATTCGAAAAAGATGTTGAGTGTGTGTCGTCAATACATTAAAGATCTACACCATGCCGAAGATGTAATGATTACTGCTTTCATGAAAGTGTTTACTAATTTAAGCCGATACGAAAATAAAGGAAGTTTTGAAGGATGGATTAGACGAATTATGGTTCATGAATGCATCGATTTTCTAAGAGTGAAGAAAAATTTTATTTCACATGATGATGTTACAGAAATAATTTCTAACGAACAAGAAGCTAGTTTAGAATCACAAGATTTTTCGGTTGACGACATCCAGTTGTTGATAGATAATTTGCCCGATGGTTGCCGAACGGTTTTTAATCTTTACGGAATAGAAGGATATAAACATCAGGAAATTGCCCAAATGTTAAACATAAGCGAGGGAACATCAAAATCGCAATTGGCACATGCTCGCAAATTACTGCAAAACCAAATTAACCAATTAAAAGCTAATGAAAATGGAACCGAATAAATTTGAACAGATTGCAAAGGAAAAGTTAGCAAAAAGGGAAATTCAACCTTCAGTTGCTGCCTGGGATAGACTGGATGCCATGCTAACCGCTCAGGAACAACCTAAAAAGAAGAATAATCTTTGGTTATATATTGCGGCTTCTTTGTTTTTAGTGCTGGGAATTGGATTTTGGAATATGAGAAACGATACAAACTCAATCATTATTCCGAAACAAAAAATGGTAAATTCTGAGGAAAATCAGCAAAGAGATATTGATACTGAAAAGAATCAGAAAGTAATGCAAAGAGTAGATCAATCATCTGAAATTGCTTTTCAAAATAAGACAGAGAAAAAGAGTGGAAGACAAGTTGTTTTAGGAGAAAAGAATAAAGAGATTGAGAAAAAAAATATAATTCAATTAACGGATAAACAGCAGTTGTCTAATCTGGATAAAGAAGCACAAGTTGAGGAAAATAAGTATCAATATGTAACGCCAGAAGAGTTGCTAGCCTCTGTAGATCAAAAATATACCGGGAAAAGCGAAACGCAAAAAACAAGAATTAAAAGCAGCTTAAAAGTGAATCCGGATGAACTTTTAACAGCAGCAGAAGAAGATATAAAAGTAGAATACAGAGAAAATACATTAGATAAATTGCAACGAAATTATAGCAAAGTAAAGTCAGCATTGGCTAGTAGAAATTACCAGGAATAATCATCAAATTTTAATAATCATCAATCCAAAATGCTTATAGCATGGCGGAAAAATCAAAAAACGGACAGTTATGCAAAAAATTATTTTATACACATTAGTTGTGTTGCTTTCAGCAATAGGAAAGTTAAGTGCTCAGGAAACCGATTCGCTTAAAGTGGAATCAAAGAAAAGTTTTGAATTACAAGCTAAAGAAATTGCTAATAATATTCAAACCATTACAGCAGAAGAAAAAAAGGCATTAAAAGAAGAAGTTGCTGCTATTGACAAGCAAATTGAAGACGGAAAAATCTCCAAAGAAGACGGAGAAAAGTTGAAATTAGAAATTGCAAAAGAACGTGCGCAAAATATTGAGACTAAAGTTGCTGCTGAAGAATCAAAGCTTTCGCAATTGGTTCAAGATAAAGTAGATGGAAAAATTAAAGAGAATACAGTAGATCAAGACACAATAGAACTGAAAAAAGGGCGTCTTGTTATTAGTTATCATGCAAAAGCAGATAAGTCAAACAAGGAGCGTAAACCAAAATCTGAAAAAAGAACAACTACACAATTTGTTTTTGCAGCGGGTTTGAATAATGTAATTACCAAAGGGGAAAGCTTAAATGATTCTGATTTCAGGGTTTGGGGTTCGCATTTTTACGAATGGGGTTTGACCTTAAATTCACGAATTCTTAAAGATCATAATTTATTACATGCCAAATACGGTTTATCAGTAATGTATAACAATTTACGCCCAACAGATAATCGTTATTTTGTAAAAAACGGAGAGGTAACCGAATTGCAAGCAGGAGCTGTAGATTTTGACGAGTCAAGATTAAGAAATGTGTATTTAACCGCTCCGGTTCATTTAGAATTCGATTTTACACCGAAAAAAACCAATAAAGACGGAGAAAGTTATTTTAGAACACATGAATCATTCCGTTTAGGAATTGGAGGTTATGCAGGCGTTCGTGTAAAGTCAAAACAAATCTTAAAATACGAAGAAGACGATCAAAAAGTTAAAAACAAACAGAAAGGCGACTTCAATGTTTCGGATTTTAATTACGGATTAAGTGCTTATATCGGTTATGGAGAAATCACTTTGTATGCTAAATACGATATTAATCCACTATTTAAAAACAATGCGGTAGATCAAAACAATATCTCTTTAGGTGTTCGATTTGATTTCAATTAATATTTGGGTTGAGTTTATAAAAACCTGCAAGGATAAAATCTTGCAGGTTTTTTTATGGAACTTCGTATCTTTGAGCTTCTAAAAAAATCCGATTTGATTACGCAAAACACCATAGACAACGTTTTTGAAACTGCCCGAGTAGAGGAAGTAATTGGCGATTTTGTTCAATTGAAACGAGCTGGGAGCAATTTAAAAGGATTGAGTCCGTTTGTGAATGAAAAATCACCTTCGTTTATGGTATCTCCGGTAAAACAGATTTGGAAAGATTTTAGTTCGGGAAAAGGAGGAAATGTGGTGACTTTTTTAATGGAACACGAACATTTCAGTTACCCCGAAGCCATTCGATATTTGGCAAAAAAATACAATATCGAAATCGAAGAAACCGTTCAAACTTCAGAAGATGCAGCTGTTGCCAATGAAAAAGAAAGTATGTATTTGGTTTCCGAATTTGCGAGCCAATATTTTCAAGATGTTCTTCAAAATACGGAAGAAGGAAAAGCAATTGGTTTAACTTATTTTAAAGAACGTGGATTTACGAACGAAATCATCCAAAAATTCAATTTAGGATATTCGCCTGATGTTTGGGATGCTTTTACCAAAGAAGCGTTGGCTAAAGGATATCAACTCGAGTTTTTAGATAAAACCGGTTTGACAATTGTAAAGGAAGACAAGCAGTTTGACCGATTTAAAGGGCGAGTGATGTTTCCGATACAAAGTATGAGTGGACGTGTGCTTGGTTTTGGTGGGCGAATTTTGACCAATGATAAAAAAGCAGCTAAATATCTGAACTCACCGGAAAGCGAGATTTACCACAAGAGTAAGGTTTTATACGGAATTTATCATGCGAAACAAGCTATTGCGAAACAAGATAATTGTTATTTGGTAGAAGGATATACCGATGTAATTCAGTTCAACCAAGCGGGAATTGAAAATGTGGTAGCTTCTTCGGGTACGGCTTTAACTCCTGACCAAATTAATTTGGTAAAAAGGTTAACCAAAAACATGACGGTTCTTTTTGATGGAGATGCAGCCGGTTTGAGAGCTTCTGTTCGTGGTATCGATTTGATTTTGGAAGCTGGTATGAACGTTCGTGTATGTGCTTTCCCGGACGGTGAAGATCCGGATAGTTTTGCTAAAAAAACACCGTATGATGAATTGGTGTTGTATTTAGAAAATAACGCTAAAGATTTTATCCAATTCAAGGCTTCGCTTTTGATGAAAGAAGCCAATAATGACCCAATTAAAAAAGCCGATTTAATTAGGGATATGGTGGTAAGTATTTCTAAAATTTCCGATAGAATTAAGAGAGAAGTGTATATTCAGGAATGTTCCAGAATTATGGATATTTCTGAAGATGTGTTGTTTAATACATTGGCACAAATTGACAAGAAAGAAATTAGTGATGCCAGTAAAAAGTTTAATGCAGAGCAAAAAGAGAAAGCTTTTGAGGTTGTAAGGAATGAAAACTTTCAGCAGCAAACAAAAGTCGATATCCAATATATTTTGGAACAAAAAATAATTGAAATTCTATTGCTTTACGGAAATACAGAAGAAACTTTTGAAGATGTTTTTTTGAAGACTAATGAAGAAGGCGAATTTGTAGAAGTAAAAGAAAATAGAGTATATAAAGTATACCAACGTGTTTATATGAGTTTGCAAGAAGACGAAATTGAGTTAGCAAATCCTGTTTTCAGAGCAATTTATACTGATTTGATTAATTATTACAATCAAACGGAACATTTTCAAACGGAACAATACCTAATGCAATTGGCTCCGGAAATAGCAGGAGAAGTAACGTCTATTTTGATGAATGAAGAACGAGAAGTATTGCACAACTGGGAAGTGAAACAAATTTACGTAAAACAAAAAGATAAAGGAATTGGACAATACGTAACCGAGACTATCTTGTCGTTGCGCTGGTATTGGGTAAATAGTATTGTAGAAGATTTAAAGCAATCCATAGGTCATGAAAATGACAAAGACAATGTCGAAACATTGTCTTTGGTTATGGATTACTTAGGACTCACTAACGTTTTTGCTAAAAAGCTAGGTCGGGTAATGAGTCGCTACAGTTAATTAAATTACGTCTAAAGTCTTAGCTTTGTTTAATAAATCAACTAAGTTGGTTACATTCAACTTCGCCAATAAACGCAATTTGTAAGTACTGATTGTTTTTTCGTCTAAGCCTAAGATCTCAGCGATTTCTTTGTTTTTCTTACCGTCATTTAAATAACGTAAAACTTCAACTTCTCTAGCTGATAATTTTTTGAACAAACGATCACCTTTTTTGCCTTTGCTTAAAACTTCGATTTTCTTTTTAACGTCTTCGCTAACAATTACCTCTCCAGATTTTACTTTGTAAAGGATGTTTTCAAGTTCTTTTAGAGAAATGTTTTTAGAAACATAAGCAGAAACACCAGCTTTAACAGCAGTAGGAGCATACATTTTCTCAGAAACGCTAGTGTAAAGAACGATTCTTGATCCGGGATACTCTTTTAATAAAGCTTTAATGTCGCGAATACTCGTGATACCATTAAGTTCGATGTCTAATAAGATAACATCAATCTTTTTGTCTTCTAAAATGCTCACTAGTTCATCTAAATCAGATGCTTGAGCTACAACCTCGATATCCGCATTTTCTTTGAAATACGTTTTTAGTCCATAACGAACAATAGGTTGATTGTCTGCAGTACAAACTCTAATCATTTTTTAATAATTTGGTTAATAATAGTAAATAGTAGTGGTGCAAAGATAAGAAATAAAATGTAAATTCTTATAAATTAAATGGTTATTATTTCAAATTTTTCGGAATTTGACAAATTGGGATAGGAATCATCTTATGTTGATTCATAGTGTTTAGTCTTTTGTAAATAGCAAAAACATCAGCTAAACGCCCATTGAAATCGTTTGCGGACTTTCCTTGTTCCCCTTGTTCCATAGCCCATTCCAGTTCATCATAACTGGCGCCAATCTGATCTTCATCCGATAAATCATTTTCATATAAACCATCAGAAGGCTTTGCGTTTAAAATACTGTCAGGAACATTTAAGAAATGAGCCAATGCTCTTACTTCGCTTTTTACTAAATCAGCAATTGGACTTAAATCAACTCCACCATCGCCGTATTTAGTATAAAAGCCTACGCCAAAATCTTCCACTTTGTTTCCGGTTCCAGCAACTAGTAACCCTTTAATTCCTGCATGATAATATAAAGTAGTCATTCTTAATCGAGCACGTGTATTGGCTAATGTAATATCAAGTGTTTTACGTTCGTCGTTTTGTTCAACTTCGTTAGCAAAAGCATCAAAAACTGGAGTCAAATCCGTTTTAATACTGGAAACGTTAGAAAACCTCTTTTTTAATTGATCAATATGCTCAATAGCTCGGTTCACATGACTTTGATGTTGGTGAATAGGCATTTCCACACATAAAGTAGGTAAACCGGTTTGGGCACATAAACTAGAAGTTAAAGCACTATCAATTCCGCCGGAAATTCCAACTACAAATCCTTTTGCTTTAGCATTTGTAGCATAATCAGAAAGCCATTTTACAATATGTTCGTTTATCTTTTCTGCATTGAAATTTTTTGAGACACTCATTTTTTTATTTTTTATGTACGATAACTGTATATTTGTCGTTGTTTTTTAGTAGTATAAAAGTAGAAGATTTCTATACTAATTCAAAAATTTTAATAAACTTATAACTATCATGAAGAAACTGTTTGTTTTTTCCTTGTTTTTACTCTTGTTCTCTTGTAAAGAAGAAAGTAAAGTAGATCAGGAAGTTGCAGTAATACCTGTTGAATTTAAAATAGAACGATTTGATCAAATTTTTTACCAATCAAAACCTGAAGATTTAGCAAAAATTAAAGCACAATATCCTTTTTTCTTCCCGCCGGGAAATGAAGATACGGTTTGGACTAACAAATTAAGCGATCCGTTGCTGAAAGAGTTATACGCTGAAGTTCAAAAAAAATATGCTGATTTAGGAGAAGTGAACGAAGAGTTGAAAGATTTTTTTGCTCGTGTCCAATATTATTATCCGAAATACAAAACACCAAGAGTAATTACTCTAATAAGTGAAGTAGACACCGATGCAAAAGCAGTTTATGCTGATACTTTGGCGTTGGTTTCGTTAGATTGTTATCTGGGAGCAAATCACAGATTTTATGTTGATTTTCCGGAATATCAAAGAGTCCGATTCAATGAAGATCAAATTCTTCCTGATCTGGCGTTTAGTTTTGCGCAGCAAAAAGTTCCGGTTCCATCCGATAGAACACTTTTGTCGAGCATGATCTATTTTGGTAAACTATATTATATGGAAGATGCTTTATTACCAAAGGTGGCTGACGAAGCAAAAATAGGATATACTAAAGAACAAGTAGCATGGTGTAAAGAAAATGAAGCGCAAATGTGGAGTTATTTTATCGAAAATAATTTATTGTTTGATACCAACCAAAAGAACGAATTCCGTTTTATCTCAGAAGCGCCATTTTCTAAATTTTATTTAGATATTGATAACGAGTCGCCAGGAAGAACCGGACAATGGATAGGTTGGCAAATTGTGAGAAGTTATATGGGAAATAATAACGTATCTTTGCAAGATATGTTGGCAATGGATGCCAAAACAATTTTTGAACGCTCCAAATATAAACCTGCAAAATAATGACAAACAAAAGATCAGATATAAAAATCTCAGTTGAACTAGACGAAAATCAGATTCCGGAAAAATTAAGATGGACTGCAAAAGATGGCGGTGTTGATCAAGCTGACGCTAAAGCAATGTTGCTTTCTATTTGGGATAGTAAACAAAAAGAAACACTTCGTATCGATTTGTGGACCAAAGATATGCCGGTTGACGAAATGAAACAGTTTTTCCACCAAACATTAGTGGCAATGGCTGATACGTTTGAACGCGCTACAACCGATGAAAAGATGAGTGCAACTATGCGTGATTTTTGTGATTACTTCGCTGAAAAACTAGATTTAAAAGCATAATTATAATAAAGGAGAATTGCTTCCGAAAACGTCTTGATTCACTTGATCAATAAATTGAAGCAATTCTTCTTTTCCTGAAGAATCAAGTGAAGAGGTGATAAAATATTGAGGCATTTCTTCCCAACCGTTAGCTAATACTTTTTTGCGATAAGCAGCCACATTTTGTTGCGCTTTTACCTTTCCTATTTTATCAGCTTTGGTGAAAATAATGCAAAAAGGAATTCCTAATTCTCCCAAATAATTGATAAATTCCAAGTCAATTTTTTGTGCTTCTAGACGAATGTCAATCAAGACAAAACCGCAAACCAATTGCTCTCTGGTTTCGAAATATTCCGTAATAAATTTTTGAAAAGTAGCTTTAGTGGATCTCGAAACTTTGGCATATCCATACCCTGGTAAGTCTACTAAGAACCAATTGTGGTTGATCTTAAAATGATTAATTAATTGTGTTTTTCCGGGTTTTGATGAAGTTTTTGCTAAATTTTTTTGCCCGGTTAGCATATTAATAAGTGAACTTTTGCCAACGTTTGAGCGGCCAATAAAAGCGTATTCAGGAATAGGTTCATTGGGGCATTTTTTAGCATCTGAGTTACTTATAATAAATTCGGCACTGGTAATCTTCATCTTGTATAGAAAAATAATCCCCTTGCGGGGATATGTTATATTTTGTTTTTTTGTAACCAACCAAATAATAAATTGTTGAACTCGTCAGGGTGTTCCATCATGGCAGCGTGACCGCATTTGTCGATCCAGAACAATTCTGAATTAGGTAACAATTGGTTGAATTCTTCAGCAACATCTGGTGGTGTTACTTTGTCGTTTTTACCCCAAATAATACAAGTCGGAGTAGTCATTTTAGGTAAGTCTTTAGCCATGTTATGACGAATAGCACTTTTGGCAATTGTTAAGGTTTTTAAAAGCTTCATACGATCATTTACCGTTGCAAAAACTTCGTCAACAATTTCTTTGGTAGCCACTTTTGGGTCATAAAACACATCTTCACTCTTTTGTTTGATGTATTCATAATTGCCGCGTTTCGGATAGCTTTCTCCCATCCCGCTTTCATACAAACCGGAACTTCCGGTAATAACTAATCCTTTGACTAACTCCGGATGCATATTGGTTAAATAAAGTGCAATATGTCCGCCAAGGGAATTTCCTAATAGAATCACTTTTTCGTAACCTTTAAAAACAATAAAGTCTTTTACAAACTTAGCAAAAGCCTTAACATTGGTTTTTAAAATACTTTGAGTGTATAATGGAAGTTCAGGAATGACCACCTTGTAGCCGTTTTTTGGAAAAAAAGTAGCAACACCATCAAAATTACTTAAACCTCCCATGAGGCCGTGCAAAACGATAATTGGGGTGCCTTCTCCGGCTTCAAAATATGAATATTTCTTGTCTTTTATAAGCATAGTATCAATTTCAATTTAGAAACATGAAATTTTGACAAATATAAGACTTTATGCTGTAATTAAAAGTAAAAAAGCAAAGGGGATTTTCAAAGGCTTAAAAGCTGTTTTTGTAAGGGCTATATGCTTAAAATTCAATGGATTTTAGTGTGATATTATCGGTTTAAATGTTAAAAAAGAGAAGAGGATTAGTGTTAAATTAAAGTTATAAAATCAGTTAGAAGTGTGATGTTAGCTAGTGTTGGCCGAAATAAGAGCTTAAGTATTTGATTGCGAAAGGGTAAAAACTTATCAACAAAGTGGTAATTTGTGGTAAAAAGTGGTGATTTTTTTCTACTTTTGTATAAAACTAACGCAAAAATCAATTTTGAATCCGCTAATTGGAACATATGAATGTAAAGTTGACGCCAAAGGTAGGCTAATGATTCCGGTTGCTTTAAAGAAGCAATTTGGAGAATCTGAGGCGACTTTTGTGTTGAAACGTTCTGTTTTTCAGCCTTGTTTGGAGTTGTATCCAATGGACGAGTGGAATAAAATGATGGCTGAAATCAACAAGCTGAATCGCTTTGTGAAAAAGAATAACGATTTTATCCGTCGCTTTACTGCTGGAGTAAAGGTGATAGAAATTGATTCGACCGGGCGCTTATTGATTCCGAAAGATTTAGTGGTTTTTGCAAAAATTGACAAAGAGGTGGTGCTTTCTTCTGCGGTTTCCATTGTAGAGATTTGGGATAAAGAATTGTATGAAAATGCAATTGATGATTCGGCTCAGGATTTCTCGGATTTAGCAGAAGAGGTAATGGGTAATTTTAATTTTGATGAAGATGGAATATCATAATCCGGTTTTATTAAAAGAAACGGTTGATGGTTTAAATATTAAGCCAGATGGAATTTACGTAGATGTGACTTTCGGTGGCGGCGGGCATTCGAGAGAAATTATGTCTCGTTTGGGAGAAGGCGGAAAATTGTTTGCTTTTGATCAGGATGAAGATGCATTGCGAAATGCAATTGACGATGACCGTTTTGTATTGATTAATGAGAATTTTAGAAATATAAAAAGGTTCTTGCGTTTTCATGGAATAAAAAAAGTGGACGGAATTTTAGCTGATTTGGGGGTTTCTTCTCATCAATTTGATGTGGCGGAAAGAGGTTTTTCAACGCGTTTTGATGCAGAATTAGATATGCGAATGAATCAAAAAGGCGATTTGAGTGCGTTTCACGTAGTAAATGAATATGACGAACAAGATTTGAAACGTGTTTTTGTTCAATATGGTGAATTGAAAAACGGCGGAGCAATGGCAAATGTGATTGTTTTGGCAAGAAAGGACAAACAAATCCGTAACACCGAACAATTAAAGCAAGTGTTGTCCAAGTTTTTGCCGGCGCACAAAAGCAATAAAATATTAGCACAAATCTATCAAGCTATCCGAATTGAAGTCAATCAGGAAATTCAAGTCTTGAAAGAATTCTTAGAGCAGTCGTTGGAATTATTGAATCCCAGCGGACGCTTAAGTGTTATTTCATATCATTCGTTAGAAGATCGTTTGGTAAAACGCTTCATGAGAAACGGAATGTTTGAAGGGGAACCTGAACGTGATTTTTTTGGAAATTTTGAAGTTCCTTTTAAAAGTATTGAGCGTTTGATTGTGCCAACAGAAGAAGAAATTGCTCAAAACAACAGAGCAAGAAGTGCTAAGTTGAGAGTAGCTGAAAAAATATAAAATGAAAAACGGTATTTATAGTTTATTAAAAGCAAAGTTTCTGGTTAGTGATGATGCGTTGAAGAACTGGAAATTTATAGTATTTCTGGTTTTTTTAGCCATGATGGCTATCGCAAACAACCATAGATATGATGCTAAAAACTATAAAATAACCGAATTGACCAATAGGGTAAAAGAGTTGCGTTCGGAATTTGTAGATAAACGCTCCGAGTTGATGAAATTAAAAATGGAATCGACAGTAGCGAAAAAAATGGAAGAAAGAGAAATTTATCCGGCCAATGTGCCACCGACAAAAATAATAGTTAAGCAAAGTAAAAAAGAAGAAAAAAGTTTTTTTGACCGATTCAAATTATGGCAGTAAAACCCAAAAATACAAACTATAGAATGTATGGAGTAGCTTTCACAATCTTCGTGATAGCTATTTTGGTTTTGGTCAAGTTGAATAATATACAGTGGGTTGAAGGTGAATATTACCGAAAACTAGCCAAAGAACGTACGGTTAAAAACTTTACTATTCCTGCCAATAAAGGAAACGTGTATTCGGCTGATGGTAGTCTTTTAGCAACTTCAATTCCTGAGTATACCGTTCGCTTTGATGCTTTGTCGCCTTCTCAAGAAAATTTCACCAATCTAATCAAACCTTTAAGTGATTCACTTTCGGTAATGTTTGGCAATACGCCAGGCTATTATCAGGCACAATTGCAAAAAGCGAGAGCCAATAAAAACCGCTATTTCCTAATTGCTCGAAAATTGAGTTATACCGAATATATGCGGATAAAAAGTTTTCCGCTTTTCAATAAAGGGGCTTATAAAGGAGGAATTATTATTGAGCAAAAAACGGTTCGCGAACACCCTATTGGTCTAGTGGCACAAAGAACTATCGGTTACGAAAGAGCAAATGCAGATGGTTCGCCTAACGGAAAAGGATTAGAATATGCTTTCCGTAAATATATCAACGGTAAAAACGGGCATCGTATGATGCAAAAGATAGCTAAAAGTCAGTGGAAACCAATTAGTGATAATAACGAATTAGATCCGCAAGACGGTTTTGATATTGTCTCTACAATTGATGTGTATATTCAGGATATTGCACATCATGCTTTGTTAAAACAATTGGAGCATTATCAGGCAGATCATGGTTGTGTAGTGGTGATGGAAACCAAAACCGGCGAAATTAAAGCCATTTCAAATTTGGGAAGAGCTTCTGACGGAAGTTATTATGAATCTCAAAATTATGCCGTGGCCGAATCGCATGAACCGGGTTCTACATTCAAATTGTTTGATTTAATCGCTCTGCTTGACGATCATAAAATTGATACCAGTAAAGTATTTGATACGCACGATGGTGTAGTGGAATATTACAAAAGAAAAGTGCGCGATTCTAAAAAAGGAGGCTACGGAAAAATTTCTTTAGCTAAAGGATTTGAATTGTCGTCTAATACAGTATTAGTACAGGCGGTTTATGATAATTACAAAGACAATCCAAAAGAATTTATAGATAGAATTAATAGTTACGGATTAAACAAACCTTTGGGATTGCAATTAGTAGGAGAAGGGAAGCCAATTATTCCGCAACCGGGTACAAAAAGTTGGAGTGGTACCACTTTGCCATGGATGGCATTTGGTTATAATATCGCTATGACTCCTTTGCAAACCTTGACCTTGTACAATGCAGTTGCAAATGATGGTGTAATGGTAAAACCACTCTTTGTAAAAGAAATTAAAGAGTGGAATAAAACCATAGAAAAATTTGAACCGGAAGTGATCAACCCGAAAATAGCATCTGATGAAGCTTTGAAAAAAGTTCGTACCGTTTTAGAAAATGTAGTAAAACGCGGAACGGGTTCAAGATTGTATTCGAAAGATTTTTCAATGGCTGGTAAAACAGGAACAGCTCAGGCAAATTACCGTGACAAGTCAAAATTACATTATGTGTCTTCTTTTGCAGGATATTTTCCGGCAAATGATCCCAAATATTCTTGTATTGTAGTTGTTCATAAACCCAACGTTGCAGCAGGATATTATGGTGCCGATGTGGCCGGACCGGTTTTCAAAAGAATTGCACAGAAAATTTATACCGATTCGCCACCAACAAATCATATTAAAGATATTAATGAGAAGATCAATTCAGTTGAAAAACAATATGCTTCTTATTACAAAAAGGTTCAGGACGAAACCAATAAAGTGCCTAATGTAAAGGGAATGCAAGCAATGGATGCTGTGGCGCTTTTGGAAAATTTAGGATTACATGTTGAAATTAAAGGCATTGGAAAAGTTAAAAACCAATCGGTTAAAGCGGGCGAAAAAATCAATAAAAATGCAACTATTATTTTAGAATTATCGTGAAATCATTAAAAGACATATTATATAAAGTTCATATCGAAGCCGTAAAAGGAACGACTGATGTGGCTATTGATAAAATTGAATTCGATTCTAGAAAAGTTCAGTTGAATGATGCTTTTGTAGCGATACGTGGTGTCGTTGCCGACGGACATCAATTTATTGATACTGCTGTAAATCAAGGTGCAGTTGCTGTGATCTGTGAAGAATTTCCGGAGCGAATTGTAAACGGTGTCACGTATATTCAGGTGCAAAATACACATGAGGCTTTGGCTTTCATGGCAGCAAATTATTACGATAATCCATCGGCACAGATTAAGTTGGTTGGCGTAACCGGAACCAATGGAAAAACAACCGTTGCTTCTTTGTTGTACCAAATGTTTAAACGTGCAGGTTACAAAGTAGGTTTGCTTTCTACGGTTAAAATTTTGGTAGACGAAATCGAATTCAAAGCGACGCACACTACGCCTGATTCGTTGACGATCAATTATTATTTGAACGAAATGACTGCTGCGGGTTGTGAATTTTGTTTCATGGAAGTGAGTTCACACGGAATTCATCAAAAAAGAACAGAAGGACTTCATTTTGCAGGAGGAATTTTTACCAATTTGACGCACGATCATTTAGATTATCATAAAACTTTCGCCGAATACCGAGATGTAAAAAAATCATTTTTCGATCATTTGCCAAAAACAGCTTTTGCAATCACTAATGTAGATGATAAAAACGGAACGGTAATGGTACAAAATACGGTAGCGAAGAAAGTGACGTATGCTATTAAATCGTATGCGGATTATAAAGCGCAAATTTTAGAAAATCAATTCAGTGGTTTGTTGTTGAAAGTGAATAACCATGAAGTTTGGACCAAATTGATCGGAGCTTTCAACGCTTATAATTTGTTGGCTATTTACGCAACTGGTGTTGAATTAGGTTTAGAAAGTAACGAAGTGCTACGTTTGCTTTCCGAATTGGAAAGTGTTTCGGGAAGATTTCAATATTTTGTTTCTGCCAATGGAATTACAGCAGTCGTAGATTATGCACACACGCCGGATGCGTTGGAAAACGTATTGAAAACCATCAACGAAATCAGAACTAAAAATGAAACTTTGATAACTGTTGTGGGCTGTGGAGGCGATCGCGATAAAACAAAACGTCCCGAAATGGCACAAATAGCTTCTGAGCTAAGCAATAAAGTGATTTTTACCTCAGATAATCCACGTTCAGAAGATCCGCAAACGATCATTGACGAAATGGAAAAAGGGGTAGAACCTCAAAATTTCAAAAAAACACTATCTATTTTAGATAGAAAACAAGCGATAAAAACAGCGTGCCAAATGGCGCAGCCAAGAGATATTATATTAATTGCCGGAAAAGGTCACGAAACCTATCAGGAAATTAAAGGAGTTCGTCATGATTTTGACGATATGAAAGTGGTAAAAGAATTTTTAAACCAACTAAGCTAAAACTAACTGACGATGCTATATTATTTATTTCAATATTTAGATAAAACTTTAGATTTTCCGGGAGCTGGAGTGTTTCAATACATCACGTTCCGTTCGGCAATGGCTTTTATTTTGTCGTTAGCGATAGCTACTATTTACGGAAAGAAAATCATCAACTTTTTGAGAAATCAACAAGTGGGTGAAACGGTTCGGGAGTTAGGTTTAGAAGGCCAAATGCAAAAAGCAGGAACGCCAACAATGGGTGGAATTATCATCATTTTGGCAACTTTGGTTCCGGTGTTTTTATTTGCCCGATTAGAAAATATTTACATTGTTCTGTTAGTCGTGACTACTTTATGGATGGGAACTATCGGATTCATCGACGACTATATTAAAATCTTCAAAAAAGATAAAGAAGGATTAAAAGGGCGGTTTAAAGTTATTGGTCAGGTTGGTTTAGGTTTAATCGTTGGTTCTGTATTATACTTTCATCCGGCAGTAACCGTGAGAAAAGATACTATGGGGACTCGAGTAAAAACGGAAAGTGTAAATACGACCGTGTTACAGGAAAAATCAACAGCAACCACAATTCCGTTCCTTAAAAATAATGAATTTGATTATGCTAAAGTGCTTTCGTTTATGGGCGAAGGATACGAAAAGTGGGCTTGGTTAATATTTATCCCGGTAGTGATTTTCATTATTACTGCGGTTTCAAATGGTGCTAATTTAACCGACGGAATCGATGGTTTAGCAGCCGGAACTTCAGCTATTTCGGTACTCACCTTGGGGATTTTTACCTTCCTTTCCGGAAATATCATCTTTTCAGATTATCTGAATATTATGTATATCCCAAATTCGGGTGAAATGACCATTTACATTGCCGCTTTTGTTGGAGCATTGGTTGGTTTTCTTTGGTACAACACTTATCCGGCAACCGTTTTTATGGGCGATACAGGGAGTTTAACTATTGGCGGAATTATTGCAGTAATCGCAATTGCTATTCGTAAAGAGTTGATGATCCCAATTTTATGCGGGATTTTCTTAGCCGAAAACTTGTCGGTAGTCTTACAAGTCAGCTATTTTAAATACACCAAAAAGAAATTTGGCGAAGGTCGTCGTATTTTCTTAATGTCGCCGTTACACCATCATTACCAGAAAAAAGGATATCACGAAAGTAAGATTGTAACCCGATTCTGGATTGTCGGAATCTTGTTAGCCATTTTCGCTTTAGTGTCATTAAAACTAAGATAAGATGAGATTAGTTGTATTAGGAGGAGGCGAAAGCGGTGTTGGAACCGCAATCTTAGGTAAAAAGAAAGGATACGATGTTTTTCTTTCCGATTTTGGGAAAATAAAACATAATTATAGAGAAGTTCTTTTGCTTAATGGGATAGAATGGGAAGACGAAAAGCATACCGAAGAATTGATTCTGAATGCCGATGTAGTGATGAAAAGCCCGGGGATTCCAGATAAAGCACCGATTGTAAAAAAGCTGAAGAAAAAAGGTGTTCCGGTAATTTCAGAGATCGAGTTTGCCATACAGTTTACTGATGCGCTGACTATAGGAATCACAGGAAGTAATGGGAAAACAACTACGACGCTTCTAACCTATCATTTGTTGAAACAAGCAGGTTTAAGTGTGGGCTTGGCAGGAAACATCGGAAAAAGTTTTGCTTGGCAAGTTGCAGAAAATAGACATGAAGTCTATGTGTTGGAATTGAGCAGTTTTCAGTTAGACGGCATTATCAATTACAAACCGCATATTGCAATCATAACGAATCTGAGTCCGGATCATTTAGACCGATACAATTACGATTACAACCAGTATATCGCAGCTAAGTTTCGAATTACGATGAATCAAACAGCAGACGATTATTTGATTGTAGATAGCGATGATGTTGAAATCCAAAAATGGTTAGAAAACCATTCAATTAAAGCAAATTTAATTCCGTTTTCATTAACCAAAACGATTGAAAACGGAGCAAGTATAAAAGATAACAATATAGAAATTAACATAAACAACGATTTATTTACCATGCCAATAAATGAATTATCATTAGAAGGAAAACACAACGTTAAAAACGCTATGGCGGCAACTGCTGTAGCTCAGTTGATGAAAGTTAGAAAACAAACCATACGTGAAAGTTTAACTAATTTTCAAGGAGTTGAGCATCGTTTAGAAAAAGTGTTGAAAATTCAAGGCGTGCAATATATTAATGATTCTAAAGCAACGAATGTTAATTCGGTTTTTTATGCTTTAGATAGTATGAATACACCAACGGTTTGGATTGTAGGTGGTGTGGATAAAGGAAATGATTATGACGAATTAATGCCTTTGGTGCGCGAAAAAGTAAAAGGAATTGTTTGTCTTGGAGTAGATAATCAAAAAATTATTAATGCTTTCAACGGAGTTGTAGATGTAATGATAGAAACAACGTCAATGAGTGAAGCAGTAAAAATTGCACAAAAAATGGCTGAAAAAGGCGATACAGTTTTGTTGTCACCGGCTTGTGCAAGTTTTGATTTATTTGAAAGTTACGAAGACAGAGGTCGTCAATTTAAACAAGCCGTACATAATTTATAAAAATGACACAGTTAGTAAACAGATTAAGAGGAGATAAAGTGATTTGGGCAATAGTTTTTCTATTGGCTCTCATATCCTTTTTGCCTGTTTACAGTGCCAGTACCAATTTAGTTTATGTTATCGGAAAAGGGTCAACCATTGGGTATTTAATCAAACATTTGGTGCATTTGTTCATTGGTTTTGTTGTGATTTATTGGGTGCATAAAGTACCATATCATTATTTCAGAGCCATATCTATTTTAGGTATTCCGTTTGTAATAGTGTTGTTGGTGTACACTTTGTTTCAAGGAACAACTATTGGCGGAGCCAATGCCAGTCGGTGGATTCAAATTCCTTTTGTAGGCATCGGATTTCAGACATCAACCTTAGCCTTTACTGTATTAATGGTGTATGTAGCCCGATATTTAGCAAAAGTAGACGATAAACAATATACATTTCAGGAATCCTTATTAGAACTTTGGTTACCTGTTTTTGGTGTTTTGGCTTTGGTTTTGCCAGCCAATTTCTCAACAACAGCCCTAATTTTCTCCATGGTATGTATGTTGGTCTATATTGGATATTATCCGGTGAAATATTTGGCTTTGATTATTGGAGCAGGAGTAATTGCATTGACGTTTTTTATTTTGGTAGCCAAAGCATTTCCGGGAGCGATGCCTAACCGTGTGGATACTTGGATTAGTCGTGTAGATAGTTTCTTAGATAAAAGTGAAGACTCAAAAGATGATGATTACCAAATTGAAAAAGCAAAAATAGCCATAGCTTCTGGTAAAATTTACGGATTAGGTCCGGGAAAAAGCGTTCAAAAAAACTTTTTACCACAATCTTCTTCCGATTTTATTTTTGCCATTATTGTCGAAGAATATGGTTTGATAGGAGCTTTGGGAATCGTCTTTTTATACATGCTGCTTTTTATTCGATTTATTATTAATGCGCAAAAAGCCACTACATTATTCGGAAAACTGTTAATTGTCGGGCTAGGATTCCCGATTATTTTCCAAGCCTTAGTGAATATGGCAGTAGCGGTAGAATTATTACCGGTAACCGGTCAAACATTGCCATTGATCAGTGCCGGAGGAACATCAATTTGGATGACCTGTGTTTCTATCGGCATAATATTAAGTGTGACCAAAAAAGAAGAAGAAGTAGCTCAAGATGAAGAAGAACGCAAGAAAAGGGATGAAGCGCTACAGCGCATTATAGATAGAGAAGTAAAAATAGAAGAAGAAACGAACGAAGAATCAGAAACGAATCCATTAGAACCTATATTAAATCAGTAGTATGGAGCAAAAACCAAAATTTATCATCAGTGGAGGTGGAACAGGAGGACATATTTATCCTGCAATTGCTATTGCAAACGAATTAAAAACTCGTTTTCCCAAAGCTGATTTTTTATTTGTTGGAGCCAAAGATAAAATGGAAATGCAAAAAGTTCCGCAAGCAGGCTATGCTATTGAAGGACTTTGGATTTCCGGAATTCAAAGAAAATTGACGCTTCAAAACCTATTATTTCCTTTCAAATTGTTGTCCAGTTTATGGAAATCGTATCGCATTTTAAAGAAATTTAAACCCGATGTAGTTATAGGAACCGGAGGTTTTGCCAGTGGAGCAGTAATGAAAATGGCAAACATGATTGGAATTCCGACCGTTATTCAAGAACAAAATTCTTATCCGGGAATAACCAATAAATTATTAGCCGATAAAGCAAAATCAATTTGTGTCGCTTACGAAGGAATGGAAAAATTCTTTCCAAAAGATAAAATCAAATTAACCGGAAATCCGGTACGTCAGGATCTGATTTTTGTTGACGATAAACGAATTGAAGGATTGACCTATTTTGAAGTAAATGCAGATAAACGTACACTATTAGTTTTAGGCGGAAGTTTAGGAGCTAAACGTATCAACGAATTAATTGCAAGCGAACTTGATTTTATACTTCAGTTAGGAATTCAGGTGATTTGGCAATGTGGTAAGTTGTACTATGATCAATATAAACATTTTAACGAAAGAGAAAATGTTCATGTTTTTGCTTTTATTGACCGAATGGATTTGGCTTACGCCACTGCTGATTTTATTATTTCGCGTTCAGGTGCTTCTTCCATTTCGGAATTATGTATCGTTGGAAAACCAACAATTTTGATTCCTTCGCCTAATGTAGCTGAGGATCACCAAACTAAGAATGCACTAGCTTTAGCTGAAAAAAAAGCTGCAATTTTATTGAAAGAAAATGAGCTAAATGAGAATTTCAAACGTACCTTTGCGGACTTGATTTCTAACGACGAAAAGCAGGCAAAACTGAGTAAAAAAATACATAAAAAAGCGTTGCCGAATGCTACGCAACAAATTGTAGATGAAATAGTTAATTTGATCGATTGGAGTAAAAAAGAACATCAAATTTAGGAAAGCAAGAAGTTGTAATTAGATTGAAAAACAAAGCATTAAAATGAATATTAACCAAATACAAAGCGTTTATTTTATAGGTATCGGAGGCATTGGCATGAGTGCTTTAGCGAGATACTTCATGCATGTTGGTAAAAATGTTGCCGGATACGATAAAACGCATACTCAACTTACCGATGAGTTGGAAGCTTTGGGAATGGATATTCATTTTGAAGATAATGTCAATTTAATCGATAAAAAATATTTAGATAAAGAAACTACCTTAATTGTAATTACACCGGCAATTCCGAAAGAACATTCCGAATGGAATTATTTTCTAACGAATGGTTTTGAAGTTAAAAAACGAGCAGAAGTTTTAGGAATCATCACTCATGGTTCATTCTGTTTTGCAGTTGCCGGAACACACGGAAAAACAACTACATCAAGTATACTGGGACATGTTTTGTTTCAAAGCGGTTTAGATGTTACGGCGTTTTTGGGCGGAATTGTAGAAGGGTACGATTCCAATCTTATAGGAACAGGAAAAACCATTACAGTTGTTGAAGCCGATGAGTTTGATCGTTCGTTTTTACACTTGCATCCTAATTTAGCTTGTGTAACGTCAATGGATGCCGATCATTTGGATATTTATGGAAATGCAGCTTCGGTAGAAGAATCATTCCGTTTATTTGCCGATAAAGTAGATGCTGATCATTTATTTGTTCCCTTAAAAGTGCAATTAACTGGAAATACTATCGGGATTGAGGAACAGGCAAATTACGAAGTAAAAAATATCCGAATTATAGATGGTTTCTATCATTTTAATGTACAAACGCCTTCAGAATGGATTGAAGATGTCAAATTCGGGTTGCCAGGAAGACATAACTTGTCAAATGCAGTAATTGCATTGGCAATGGCTAATAAATATGGAGTTTCTAACGAAAAAATAAAAGCTGCTTTAGCAACATTCCCGGGAGTTAGAAGACGATTTTCGTTTCAGTTGCGCAACGAGAAATGTGTGTATATCGATGATTATGCTCATCATCCAACTGAAATTGAAGCCGTTTATCAAGCGGTTCGTGAGTTGTATTCGGGGAAAAAAGTTTTGGCCGTTTTTCAACCGCATCTGTTTTCAAGAACAAGAGATTTTATAGACGGTTTTGCCGAAAGCTTATCAAAATTTGACGAAATAGTTCTTTTAGATATTTATCCGGCGAGAGAATTGCCGATTGAAGGAATAACTTCTGAGGTGTTGTTAGAAAAAATTTCTAATACCCATAAGAAGTTGGTGTCAAAAGAAATATTATTTAGTGTTTTTCAACAATCTGATGCAGAAGTGTTTATAACTATAGGCGCCGGAGACATCGGAGAAATGGTAAAAGATTTAAAAAAAGTATTGGATGAAAAGGCTCAAATGGCATAATATTCGTTTGGTTGTTATCGTTCTTTTAATGGTCTTTTTATATTCTTTTTCATCTAAAAGAAACGGTAATCGGCTAATAAAAGAAGTAAATATTACATTTTATGAGGGACAAGAGAATATGTTCATAACTCACGAAATGGTTAATAACTTGTTGAAACAAAATTTGGGAGGGTCTTTATCAATTCAAAAAGATGCGGTAGCTTTGAATACTTTAGAAACTGTTCTCGATGATCACGGGATGATTGAAAAAGCAGAGGTTTTTTCGACAGTAGATGGTTCTCTAAATGCGCATATAAAACAAAAGTCCCCAACTGTAAGATTTATATCGGCAAATACTTCGTATTATGTTGATAGAAAAGGCACTACGATGCCGTTGTCCGAAAATTTTTCTGCAAGAGTTCCCCTTGTAGTAGGTTCTTATGCTGAAAAAGATAAGAACGATTACATATCGCTCTTTAACGAAATTAGCGATGATGAATTTTTGAGCAAAGACATCACCGGAATTAAAATTTTACCTTCAGGTAACGTTTTAATGGAAAGTAGAAACTATGATTATACCATAGTTTTCGGTAAGCCTGTGCTTATCGATAAAAAATTGAAGAATTACAAAGCATTTTTTCATCACGCGATGAAAGATACTTTGATAAAGCAATATAAAGAAGTAAACTTAATGTTTACACAACAAGTAGTTTGTAAGAAATAGATTTGAATGATGAACAGAGATAACATTGCAGTAGGTTTAGATATCGGGACTACAAAAATTGTAGCCATGATAGGTAAAAAGAACGAATATGGGAAGCTGGAAATTCTTGGAGTAGGAAAGTCTAAGAGTTTAGGTGTTCATAGAGGTGTGGTTAATAATATTACCCAGACCATTCAGTCTATTCAACAAGCGGTTATAGAAGCTGAAAACGATTCAGGTTATAAAATCAATGATGTGGTGGTCGGTATTGCCGGACAGCACATTCGTAGTATTCAACACAGTGATTACATCAGCCGTCAAAATGCGGAAGAGGTAATCGGTGATATGGATATTGATATGTTGATAGGTCAGGTACATAAATTGGCAATGTTACCAGGAGAGGAAATCATTCATGTACTGCCACAAGAGTTCAAAATCGACGGACAAACCGAAACGAAAGAACCGGTTGGTATGTCAGGTGGACGGTTAGAGGCTAGTTTTCATGTAGTGGTTGGTCAAGCAGCATCCATTCGTAATATTGGTCGTTGTGTAAAAAGTTCTGGTTTAGAACTTTCAGGATTAACATTAGAACCTTTAGCATCAGCAGATGCGGTATTAAGTCAAGAAGAAAAAGAAGCCGGTGTGGCTTTAATTGATATAGGTGGCGGAACAACTGATCTAGCTATTTTTAAAGATGGAATCATTCGTCATACAGCAGTTATTCCTTTCGGAGGAAATGTAATTACGGAAGACATCAAAGAAGGTTGTTCGATTATCGAAAAACAAGCAGAATTACTTAAAGTAAAATTCGGATCGGCTTGGCCTGGAGAAAATAAAGACAACGAAATTGTGTCTATTCCCGGTTTAAGAGGACGTGAACCTAAAGAAATTTCGTTGAAAAACTTGTCTAAAATCATCCACGCGCGTGTAGTGGAAATTATTGAGCAAGTATATGCCGAAATCAAATTGTATGGACACGAGAATCCGAAGAAAAAGTTAATCGCAGGAATTGTGTTAACAGGAGGTGGTGCCCAATTGAACCACATCAAACAATTGGTGGAATACATCACAGGTATGGATACGAGAATTGGATATCCAAACGAACATTTAGCGGGTAATTCAGATGAAGAATTATCAAGCCCATTATACGCAACAGCTGTAGGTTTAGTAATGAACAGCATTCGTAACAATACCAAAAGTGCTACTCCTTTTATAGAAATGAAAAAAGAAGAGCCGGTTGTTGTGACTAAACCTGTAGTAGTAGAAGAGATAAAGGAAGTAGTAGAGGATACGGTTGAAGAAATTCAGAAACCCGAACCCGAGACTACTGAAGATAAAATCAAAAAGTCATTTTTTGATAAGTATATAGAGAAGATTAAAGAATTTTTAGATAACGCCGAATAAAAAGTACCATTATGTCAGAATTTACAAGTATTTCTTTTGATTTACCGAAAAACCAGTCAAACGTTATCAAAGTGATTGGAGTTGGAGGTGGTGGTAGTAATGCTATTAACCACATGTTCAAACAAGGAATCAAAGGTGTTGATTTTGTTGTTTGTAATACCGATTCTCAAGCTTTACAAAACAGCTCTGTGCCCAATAAGGTTCAGTTAGGGGTAACTCTTACTGAAGGTTTAGGTGCAGGGGCAAACCCTGAAGTTGGACAGCAATCTGCTATTGAAAGTATTGCTGAAATTGAAAAAATGTTAGATACTAACACAAAAATGCTCTTCATTACCGCAGGTATGGGTGGAGGTACAGGTACTGGTGCTGCTCCCGTAATTGCTCAATTGGCTAAAGAAAGAGACATTTTAACCGTTGGTATTGTAACTATTCCATTCCAGTTTGAAGGGAAAATTCGTTCAGAACAAGCCATGAACGGAGTAGAAAGATTACGTAAACAAGTCGACTCTTTAATCGTAATCAACAACAATAAATTGAGAGAAGTGTATGGAAATTTAGGTTTTAAAGCCGGATTTTCAAAAGCGGATGAAGTGTTAGCTACTGCTGCTAAAGGAATTGCAGAAGTAATTACACATCACTATACTCAAAATATTGACTTGCGCGATGCTAAAACTGTTTTGGCAAATAGTGGAACAGCAATAATGGGTTCTGCTATGGCTGACGGTGAAGATCGTGCAAAACAAGCTATTGTTAGTGCATTAGATTCTCCATTGTTAAATGATAATAAAATTAACGGTGCTAAAAACGTATTGTTGTTAATCGTTTCCGGAACTACCGAAATTACATTAGACGAAATCGGAGAGATCAACGACCATATTCAAACAGAAGCAGGGTTCAATGCGAACATCATCATGGGTGTTGGTGAAGATGAAACTTTAGGAGATGCTGTTGCAGTTACTGTAATTGCTACGGGGTTTAATATTGAGCAACAAGCTGAAATTGTAAATACCGAGCCTAAAAAAATCATTCACTCATTGGAAGACGAACAACGAATTGTTCACGATTTAAGCCAAAAAATACAAGCAAGTTATTCGGCTCCCATTCAAAATGAAGTAAAAGCGGAATCACCTAAACAAGATATTATTAATCCTATTGCTGATCAGGTAAAAGAAGAAAAGATTGTTTTTTCTTTAGAGGAAGAACCAAAACCTTTTGAGATTCATGAAAAACCATCGATGGATTTGGTTGCAACTACTGATGCTATCAAAAATATTGATGTAACATTTGAAATTGTTGCTCCAAAAGCGGAAGCTGCTCCAAGTTTTGAAATCATTACTTCTGAAGTAAAAAATATGGAAGTAGTAGAACCTGAATTTGTGGTAGAGAAAAAAGAGTTTAATTATTCTTTTGACTTGTTTGAAGAGCCAAAAGCGGCACAAAAAACCATCTTTGATGTTTCTGATGAAACTAAGAAAATGGAAGTGAAAGAGCCTATTCATGTAGTGCCTGTAACGGAAGTATCACAATCGGGAGTGATTAAATATTCTTTAGAAGATTTCGAAGAAAAAGAGGAAATTAAAGAAGTGGTTAAGCCTGTAGCTCAAGTTCAACAACCGGTTGACGAATCGTTGAATATTGTAGTAAAGCAAAAGGAAAATCCACACGCTAATTTTGCTAGCCAAGAAGAAAATGTTTCGCCTTTTGAAATGTCAATTGAAGAAACGCTTAAAGCCAGAGCAGAAGAGCGCAAAAGAAAAATGAAAGAGTTCAACTATAAATTCAATACTAGTGCTGCTAATATTGATAAAATAGAAAATGAACCTGCTTATAAGCGTATGGGAATTGACGTTACATCTACGCCGCAAATCAACAATACATCTAGAATGTCCTTAGGAACAGATAGTAATGATGATTTGCAGTTGCGTTCAAATAATTCTTTTCTACACGACAATGTAGACTAATCTATAGACTCCCTACCTACTCATTAAAACCCGGATTTTTTCGGGTTTTTTTATTATTTTTGCACGAGAAATTTTGGGATTAGTTCCAATGAGAAAAAATTAATATTCAAAAGATAAAGATATGAGCTTAGAAAAACAAATTATGGATCAAATGAAAGAAGCTATGAAAGCAAAAGATGCAGTAGCTTTAGAAGCTTTAAGAGCCATAAAATCAGGAATTATTTTAGCAAAAACAGAATCAGGAGCTAAAGATGAATTAGCTGCTGATGATGAAATAAAATTATTGCAAAAATTAGTAAAACAACGCAAAGACAGTGCTGCGATCTACACAGAACAAGGTAGAGCTGACTTAGCAGAACCGGAATTGGCTCAAGTAGCAGTAATTGAGAAGTTTTTACCGGCTCAGTTGTCAGAAGCAGAAGTAGAAGTTGCGGTGGCAAAAATTATTGCTGACGGCGGTTTTTCAGGAATGGCTGCTATGGGACAAGTAATGGGAGCTGCTTCAAAAGAATTAGCAGGACAAGCTGACGGAAAAACCATTTCTACTGTAGTTAAAAAACTTTTAGCATAGTATTAGCAAATGGAAGAAAGAATAAAACAAAGTCTTTTCTCTAGCTTCTTTCTTCTATTTTCTTAAAATGGCTCTGTAGCTCAATTGGATAGAGCACTGGATTTCGGCTCCAGCGGTTGGGGGTTCGACTCCCTTCAGGGTCACAAAATCAAATTAAACAAAGAAGTCTAAGTTTTTTACTTAGACTTTTTCTGTTTAAAACCTCATTTTTTATAGTTACATTAGCCAAAACACAATTACAGGCTTTTGGAATATACACTACTTTTTTTAGGCATACTTTTTACGCTTTTTTTTGCATTCAATGTTGTTGTTGAGCCTATATATGCTTATTTTTTTAGAAAGCCTATTTACATTCATTTCTATCTGTTTCCTAAAAGATTGAGTTTCGTACAATTGGACATTTTACAACAACAATTTGAATTTTACCAGAAACTAAAACCTAAACAAAAACAGTATTTCGAACATCGGGTGGCTACATTTATCAATAAATACCCTTTTTATGGTAAAGAAGGAGTTGAAGTAACGGACGAAATGAAAGTGTTGATTTCAGCTACGGCTGTGATGTTGACTTTTGGAATGCGTCGGTTTACATTTGATGTTATTGATAAAATAATTGTGTTTCCTGATGTGTATTATTCGGCCATGAATGAGAATTACCATAAAGGAGAATTCAATCCATTGATAAAAGCTATTGTCTTTTCTTGGAAACATTTTAAGGAGGGATACAAGATTACTACTGATAATTTGAATCTTGGGCTACACGAATTTGGACATGTACTCCATTATCAAGGATTAAAAAGTACGGATACCTCATCTACTATTTTTTCGGTGACGTATGATGAAATTATGCAGCAAGTCAAACATCCGCCTAATCATAAAAGACTGGTGGAATCTAATTACTTCAGAATTTATGCCTATACCAACGATTTTGAATTTATAGCGGTAATTTTGGAACATTTTTTTGAAACGCCAAACCAATTTCAAGCGGAATTCCCCGAATTGTATTTAAAAGTGAAAACAATGATTAATTATAATCCGGAATTGATTAGCTTATAAAATACAAAAAAAACGATTCATTTCCAATGATTTAAGGTTTAAAACTAAAGTTTTTTTATGCTTAACTTTGAGAAGTAATCAAAAATTAAGTATCATGAAACAAAGAGTTCCTGTTTCAACTATAATGACCACAAATGTAATTAAGTTGAATGTTTCCGATGATTTGACTAAAGCGGAACAATTATTTAAGAAAAACCATATTCGTCATATTCCGGTGGTGAGTGGAAATAAGATTTTAGGAATGTTAAGCTATACCGATTTACTTCGGATTTCATTTGCCGATGCGGTGGATGACGACGATGAAGTGGTAGATACAACCGTTTATAATATGTTTACGGTAGAACAAGTGATGGCTAAAAACTTGATTTCGATTGCTCCGGAGACTACGATTAAAGAAGCTGCAGAAATATTAGCTTCCAAAGAATTTCATGCGCTTCCGGTTTGTGAAGGAAATTTGCTTGTAGGGATTTTAACCACAACGGATTTGATTAAATATTTAATAAACCAATATTAGAAATTCAATATAAAAGATACTTTGTCATTTCGACCAAAGGGAGAAATCTCATAAAAACAAATTAGGAGACATCTCTCTTTGTTCGAAGTAGTGGTTTTGGACTGAATTTTATTTTGTAATAGCTTTTAAGTCGGCTATAGTAGCAATCGGATCTTGAGCGCCGAAAACATAACTTCCGGCCACTAAAATATCTGCGCCAGCATCAACTAGAGCTTTCGCGTTTTTATTGGTTACACCGCCGTCAATTTCGATAACCGTCGATGCATTTTTACTTTCAATAAGTTGTTTTAGCTTTCTTACTTTATCATACGTATTTTCAATGAAAGATTGTCCGCCAAAACCCGGGTTAACACTCATGACACAAACTAAGTCGATGTCTTGAATTATATCTTCTAAAAGCATGATATTAGTATGAGGATTAATAGCAACTCCGGCTTTCATTCCTTCTGCTTTTATAGCTTGAAGTGTGCGATGCAAGTGCGTGCAAGCTTCGTAATGAACCGTTAGGATGTTTGCTCCTAATTTTTTAAAAGTCGAAATGTAACGATCAGGGTCAACAATCATTAAGTGTACATCAATAGTTTTTTTAGCGTGTTTGTTGATGGCATCTAAAACCGGCATACCAAAAGAAATATTCGGTACAAAAACGCCGTCCATAATATCAATATGAAACCAATCGGCTTCACTTTGATTAATCATTTCGATGTCGCGTTGCAAATTAGCAAAGTCGGCTGCTAAAACTGAAGGGGCAATAAGTGTGTTTTTGCTCATAGTAGTTAGTTCAAAATTTGTTAATCAAAATTCAAAAATGAATAGTGAATTAATCTGTTGTTATGTTGTTTCGGCAAAGGTACGATAAATAAAAATATTTCATCATTCAAAATTTTAGCATTTAAATTTTGAATAATCAACATGGAACTTGGAATGTTGAACTTTGTAAAAAACAAAACCTCGGACACTCGAGCAAAGCGAACAGACCGAGTTTTTGTTTGCCTTGTAAAAAACAAAACCTCGGACACTCGAGCAAAGCGAACAGACCGAGTTTTTGTTTGCCTTGTAAAAAACAAAACCTCGGTAATCAGCCGAGGTTTCAATCATCAATCAAAAAACGAACAGTTATTGAACTGTTGTTGCGTTTGCTAGTGTAATACTAAAAAGTATTATCCTAAATATGTTTTTAAAATTTTACTTCTAGAAGTATGTTTTAGTCTGCGAATTGCTTTTTCTTTAATTTGACGAACACGCTCGCGAGTTAAATCAAAAGTTTCTCCGATTTCCTCTAAAGTCATTGGATGTTGATCCCCTAAACCAAAATATAAACGAACAACATCTGCTTCTCTAGGAGTTAAAGTTTCTAAAGCTCTTTCGATTTCCGTTTGTAAAGATTCGTGAATTAACTCTCTGTCTGGGTTCGGAGATTCTCCGGAACGCAATACATCATATAAGTTAGAGTCTTCACCTTCAACAAGTGGAGCATCCATTGATAAGTGACGTCCAGAGTTTTTCATGGACTCTTTTACGTCATTTACCGTCATGTCAAGCTCTTTAGCAATTTCTTCAGCAGAAGGAGCACGTTCGTTAGATTGCTCTAACAAAGCATACATTTTGTTGATTTTGTTGATAGAACCAATTTTATTTAATGGTAAACGTACAATACGTGATTGTTCTGCCAATGCTTGTAGAATAGATTGACGAATCCACCAAACTGCATACGAAATGAATTTGAAACCACGAGTTTCGTCAAAACGTTGAGCGGCTTTAATCAAACCTAAGTTACCTTCATTAATTAAATCGGGAAGTGTAAGTCCTTGATTTTGGTATTGTTTTGCAACAGATACTACGAAACGCAAGTTAGCTTTGGTTAATTTTTCAAGTGCTCTTTGGTCACCGGCTTTAATTCTTTGAGCTAATTCTACCTCTTCATCAGCAGTAATAAGATCAACTTTACCAATCTCTTGAAGATATTTGTCTAATGAAGCAGTTTCACGGTTAGTTACCTGCTTCGTAATTTTGAGCTGTCTCATTTATTTCTCTCCTTTGTTCTTTTAAGTTCAGTACTTATACGTAACGAGTATACAAAAAGTTACAAAAAAATGTTTTTTTTCTTTTTTATACTTTTGATAGGACTAAAAAAGCCAGCTATTTCCTTTCTACAGTAAAACTTTGAGTATATGTTTTTTTTGCCCCATTCTGATTCATTACATCAATAGTTATTAAAAATGATCCTTCAACATCGGAAGTGAAAAATGAAATTTCAGAATTAGAGCGAACATTAGGATTCCAATACAGATTATAACGTTGGTCCGGAATACGATTCTTCTTGTTCTTAGAATAATCTTCTTTATAATATTTCTTTTCTTGTAATGTTGGAGTAATTTTTATGATTTGATATGGTGAAAAGTTCACATCAAGTACATTGTTTTCAGAAATAAAATTTATTAAACCATCATAAGTTTTTGCTCCTAAATAAAATTTGTCTTCAATTAATTCAATACGATCGATTTTTTTTGCGTTCAATTTAAACAGAACATCATAATCTTGAACAATTATTCCATTGAGTAAAACAAGAGCAGGTAAGTTTCTTAGAGGATTGGTAATTGGGTTAAAGATATAAATGTAGTTTGTACCATCTATTTTTTTTGTAACAACTCTATCTAAAACTTCAACGATGACTTCTTTTACAGTATTAAACCTAGTGTAATCATCTAGTTTAATTTCTTTGTAATTAGGGTAATAAAAATAGGATTTCTTTGTGTTTTGAAGAATAGTGTCTTTTTTTGAATTATAATAGGCTATTTCAATTTGATTAGAAATTGCTCTGTCATTAATATTAGATAAATTCTTTCTAGGGATTTTTAAATGGGTATTCCAAATTAGTTTAGAATAATCAAATGAAATAGCGTCTAATTGGATATTAAAAGAAGTATTTTCGAATAATGGCTGTAACAAGATTTCATCTGAGTAGATGGGTTGCTCTAATTGAAAGATGAAACTTCCGTCTTTCTCTATTTTTGATATTTTTGTTGCAACATCATTGTTCAAAGTTGAAAGACTTATATAGTCAGTAATTTTATCTTTAGGCTCATAATTTACTACTTTACCGCTAATTATTTCTCCTCTGACCTCAGGTAGATTGGCATAATTTAAAGTTGGAGAAGTACTTTTTAGGGATCTGTTTTCGGATTTAGAAGGATTTAAAAGCGAATAACGATTGTCTTTTTTAACAGAGACAGAAATATTATTAGAGTTAAACTCAGGGATCTTTATGTTAATTTTTTCTCTAGGATTAAATTTTTCATTATGGATTAATTGAATGTTATTCTCAGTTAATATAGTATCATTTGTTTCTACAAAAAACGAGTCATTAGACTGATAAGGATTGATTATAGAAATTTCTATTTCAGAAAAATTAGTATTATTCTGTAGTAATGATTTCTTAGAGTACACTATCAATTTATAAATTCCTGTTTCTAAGTCTGTTTTTAAAAAGATATCTCCTTTAATATGATTATTTTTTGTTTCTTTTTGTTGTTTAATTGTTTGTTTCTTTTGATTGATTAACTCAATATAAACAATTTTGCTTGATAGGGTGTCTGTTGTATTGTTTATCATTAAATCATAGAATAATGTTTCACCTGTTATATAAGTGTCATCATTAGTCTGGATATAAAAAGTTTCATTACTTGTACTAAAGATATCTGAATTTTGTGAATGTAAATTCAGTACTACAAGAAAGAAAAAAAGGAAAAAAGTTATTTTCATATGTATAATTTTAAGGCCAAAAAGGAGGTTGAACATTTGATCCAAGTATTCTACAGTCGGTACATTCAGTTAATACCATATCATAGTAAGGATGATTACCTAAAAATAAGGATATATTTTTTCCTCTAGTTAAGCTTCCTAAGTTGTATTTTCCATAAGTATCATTACAATTACTACCTCCAGGCGGACAAACAAGTGTAGCATCATATGTTGAAACAGTGCATTCAAAAGGGTATTGAGGATGGGGCTCACTTGGGAAAATGTCTTCAAAATCGAAATAAACTCTTGACTCGGAATAAAAGGACATGTCAAAAAAACCTACGACCTTCTTATTACTGTTTGTCGTACAGGATAGATTTCCGTATAGAAAACCGGGTTGCATAGGAGATAGGATTTCTCCGGAAGCATTGATGTCGTTTAAAGTTTTATAATAAAAATAGGAAGAGGAGGATTGTATGTATTGTTTTGCCAGAATACTATAGCCATTAGCAATAGTATAATCATCCTTACTTATAAATCTAATTATAAAAGCATTAACACGATCTTCATTTTGGTCAACAGTACTGTATTGTAAAATATCATTAGAGTTGACCGTTTTAAAGCAGGTTTTTGATTCTGATGTTCTTTGGTCAATACTAAATGTATATGTGTTTTCATCATAGCCTGATACGACTAAGCTGTCATTGCTTGGTTTTGGGACAACAATTTTACTAGTTTCTTCGTATTCATATCTATAAAATTGAGATGCATTATTTGGGTCATAGCTATTAACAAGAATTGCAACACCATCTACACCATAATAATTCATTCGTACAGCATTTACTGAACTTAAAGAGGTTGCAGTTGTTAATTGAACATTTTCAGATACATACTCTTCACCATCTGTAGTTTTTATATGTAGTGTATAGCTTTTACCAGCTTCGGCGCTAAATTCGGTTTCAGAAATATAACTATTGTCTTCTTCATCGAAGTTTATACTGTTTCCTTCTGAATCAGAGATATACACAGTTGCATTATGTTCATAAGGAATATCTTCATTCTCAAGAGGAAATGTTCTGGTCAATGTTATTTTATGATGCTTATACTCATTAGTTATGGTTGCTTCCACTACTAAGTAATCCTCGAAGTTCTCAGTATTTAGAGAATATGGTTCGGTACATCTGATTGCTAATGCTATTAACATTAAGCAAAGTATTATATGTTTAATTATTTTAGTCATATTTTTTTAAGTTAAGCAAAGGAACTTTTTATTTTGTTTAGATTTTGTTCATTATTATCAAATATACTTTCATGTATAATAATTTTAAGGCCAAAAAGAGGGTTGATTAATTGAGCCAAGTTCTCTGCAATCACTACATTCGAATAAAGCCATATCAAAATAAGGAAAGGTTCCTGATACATAAGCTATGACTTTTTCGTTAGTCCACGATCCTAAATTACCTTTACATTCTGGTGGACATTCTGCACAGCAAATAAATGTTGCATCGAAAGTCCGTATAGAGCAATCGTAAGGATATTGAGGATAGGTCTCATCTGGAAAAATGTCTTCAAAGTCGAAATAAACTCTTGATTCGGAATAAAAAGATATATCAAAGAATCCTACAACTTTCTTATTTTCATTTGTAGTACACGATAAGTTTCCATACAAAAAACCGGGTTGTGTAGGGGAGAGGATTTCTCCTGAAGAATTGATGTTATTTAATGTTTTGTAATAAAAATAAGAAGAAGGGGATTGAATGTATTGTTTGACCAAAATGCTAAAGCCATTGGCAATAATATAATCATCTTTACTTATAAATCGTACTACAAAATCCTCAACACGATCTTCGTTTTGGTCAACCGTGCTGTACTGTAAAATGTCATTAGAATTAACAGTCTTAAAACAAGTTCTCGAATTTTCTGTTTTAGGGACAACTGTAAATATATAAGAAAGTTCGTCGTATCCAGAGACAGCTAAACTATCAAAAATCAATAAAGGAGTTACAATTTTGTTTGTTTCTTCATATTCATATCTGTAAAATTTAGAGGTGTTGTTTGGGTCATAACTGTTTGCAATAATAGCGACACCATCAACGTCGTAATAATTCATTCGTACAGCATTTACTGAACTTAGTGAAGTAGCAGTTGTTAATTGAACATTTTCAGATACATACTCTTCACCATCTGTAGTTTTTATATGTAGTGTATAGCTTTTACCAGTTTCGGCGCTAAATTCGGTTTCAGAAATATAACTATTGTCTTCTTCATTGAAATTTATAACGTTTCCTTCCGAATCAGAGATGTACACAGTTGCATTACGCTCATAAGGAATGTTGTCATTCTCAAGAGGAAATGTTCTGGTTAACGTTATTTCATGATGCTTATATTCATTAGTTATTGTTGCTTCCACCACTAAGTAATCTTCAAAATTTTCAGTATTTAGAGAATATGGCTCGGTACATCTGATTCCTAGCATTATTAATATTAAGCAACATGTAATATGTTTGATTTTTTTAGACATTTCTTAAAATTTAAAATTATAAGTTAATGTAGGGATAGGAATGCTAAAAATAGATGTTTTATATGCTTTTACATCGCCGTTCTCAGTTACAAAATAAATTGAGTAAGGATTGTTTCTTCCTAGTAAGTTGTAAACAGAAAAGTTCCAAAAGCTATGTGCTAATTTTTTTCGTTTATGATTACCTTCAATATTAACTCCTACATCCAGTCTGTAATAATCCGGAATCCTGAAAGCATTTCGGTCACTATATAGGACATATTCAGAATTTGAAAAAACATATTTTCCAACAGGATAAGTTATCGGTCTTCCCGTTTGATAATTAAAATTCATTGAAAAACTATAGCGTTGTGTGAATTTATAATTTAAGACCAAACTTAAATCATGAGGTTTATCAAAATTTGCAGGATAATATTCACCATTATTTATTTGGTCTTTAGGAAACTGACTCTGTATTTTAACAAAAGTTCTAGAATAGGTATACCCTAAGAAACCGTTCAATTTACCAACTTGTTTTTTAACTAAAAACTCTATTCCATAAGCTTTACCCTTACCGCTCAATAGCTCTGTTTCTATAGCGTTATTTAAAAAGAGATCTGCGCCAGTTTTATAATCTAAAATATTGTGTATTTTTTTATAGTAACTTTCTAAACTTAGTTCTAAGTTAGATTGGGATAGGTTACTATAGATACCAATAGAGAATTGATCAGCATTTTGAGGTTTTATATTATTATCTGATGTTTTCCATGTGTCTAAAGGCGATTGAGTAGTGTTACTAGACATCAAATGAATGTATTGATTTGTTCTGTCATAGCTGCCTTTTACAGCAATATTTTCAGTGATTTTATATCGTAAAGAAAGACGAGGTTCAAAACCGTAATAAGACTTGATAATGCCATTGTTTGCATATTGTTTAGATTCTAATAAGGAACCTTCATCTCTTGGATAATTACTGTCGTAAAAGTTAACAGTTCTTTCTCCTAAAGCTAAATAATTACTTATTCTTAATCCCGAATTAATAGTTAAGTCTTCATTTAAATTATAGATAGTAGAGAAATAAATACCGGATTCAAGTCCTTTCTCTTTTTGAATATTTATAGTTTGTAAAATGCTGTTTTCGTCTTTAGGAGATAGCTCCCCGGGATTTAAATTATACAATTTAGAACTTAATCCATATGATATTTTTATTTTTTCACTTACATTTTTATTTAGTTTTGCCCCCAATTCATTTTGTCTGATGCTAAACAGATAATCAAAAGAGTTGTCATAAAGGCCGTTGTATTCTAAATTAAAACGATAGTTACTATAAGAATAAAAAACATTCAAATTGGTTTTGTCATTTATTTCGTTAGACCATTTTACAGCAACGAAAGAGTTCTTATGATTATACAAAGAGTCTCTTGAAATGTTAAAATTATCATTGCTTAGATAAGAAGAAACATCAACTCTGTTTTTTGAATTTATTTTATGAGAATACTTTAGATAAAGGTCATAGAAAGAAGCCTTGCTGTTTTTTAGATCTTCATTGTCAAGAGATTTTAATATCCAATCAGAATAAGAAGATCGAGCAGCAATCATCAAGTCTGATTTTTCTTTTATAATGGGAGTTTTCACCATTAGATTTCCTGTAACAGGACCTATACTTCCTTCTCCGTTAATTTTAGATTCAATTTTGTTTTTTGTAGAGATGTCAAAAACAGAGGAAAGACGCCCTCCATATTCCGCAGGAATTCCGCTTTTATAAACATTAACATTGCTAACAATATAAGGGTTAACAGAAGAGAATAAACCAAATAGGTGAGTTGGGTTATAAATCGTTGCGTTATCTAATAAAAAAAGATTTTGATCAGTGCGGCCACCTCTAACATTAATACCGGAGCTCCCTTCTCCGGCTGTTTTGAAGCCAGGCATAGTTGTAGTGACTTTAATAATGTCACGCTCTCCTAAAACCATCGGAATGTTTTTTATTTCTTCGGCAGTATAGCTTACCTTTCCGGTAGTTGAAGAATTTAAATTGTTGTTTAAATTTTTAGTAAGGATTATTTCGTTGAGGAAATTAATTTTTTCATGTAAAAAGAAAGTGTGTTCGGCGTCGCTATAAATAGTTACTTCTAAAGTAGTTGTTTCATAATTAAGGGATTTAACTTCAATAATGTTTTTTCCCTTAGTCAATTCTATGCTGAAATTACCTTCAAAATCAGAGTATGCTATTTTATCACCGCATTTCAGAACTAAATTGTCGATAGGAGAATTGGTAACTGTATTTACTAATTTCCCCTTTAGTTTAACTTTTTGCTTCTGTGTTTTGAAATTTTCTTTTCCTAAAGTAATTTTTTGAATGGAGTTATTAGCTTGAGGTGTTTCTTTTTGAATAGAGCTTATCGTTGCAATTTCATTTACTATAATAGAGTCTTTTTTTACTTCTAGAATTTCAAAATTATTGAAAATAGCAATGTTTTTAGTTAAAAAGATACTTTTGTCTTTGATGAAAAAATTAAGATTGGTTTCAGAAAATATATCACCAAGAATTTCATCAATTGTAGCATTTTCATAGTTCTTATTTACAACGATATTATTTGGGTTGTTAAACCAAGATTCTTCATAAAAGAAATTATAATGTTCTTGTCCTTCAATTTTATTGATGCATTCTTGTAATGTTGAATTATCAAAAGATATAGAAAAAGTATTGGATTGACAATAAGCTCCAAGGGAGAGCAGAAAAAACAGAAAGGAGATTATTATTTTAGTTTTCATAAAGTGATTGGAATAATTTTTTGTAAAAATCAGTTTTGTCGTTTTTTAATAACAAGTCGTTATTCTTGTAAAAATGAGATATTTCTTCTTTTTTCTTTGGGAATAACTTTGTTACTGATTTTTTATTCTTAATAAGAAAAAGTCCCTCGTTGTTTTCGAAATAAAAATAAGATTTGTTCTGAAAATACCAACTAATTCCTTTTGAATTAACCCTTTCTAATTTTCCTTTGAAATGTTTTATGAGAAGTTTACTGTTATTTTTAAAATTAAATTTTAATTCCATATAGCCCAAAGAATCATTCTTTATAAAGTGGTAATCTTCTAAAAAAAACTCCTTTATCTTAGTTCTCTCAAGAACAATTCCTCCATTTGTGGCAGTATTTGAATGATAATATACTAATTGGTCATTATAGACGTCATATTTTAGATTTAAATCCGAATATAATTGATTGTTGTAAATAAATGCTCCGAGTTTTATTTCGGATAGAAAATAAATGTCTGTTGGAGAATCTGAAGAAGGCTTCAAGACATCTAGATGGAATATTCCACTATGGAAAGGTAGGTTTTCGATACCGATAGAACTGTCTAATTCGGTTAAATATTTGGCTTCTTGACAGAAAGCAAGAACACAGTAATTTAAGGTAAGTAACAGTAGAGTTATTTTTTTCATCAAGAAAATTATTTAAGAATTTCAAACATACGAAAAATAATAAAAAAAAACTCTCCATTAAGAAGGAGAGTTTTCTGGTATTTGAATTAATTAAATAAATTAACCTTGTGGATTTTCTTTTTTCTCTATTGGTTTTTTATCCTCTCTAGGCGGTCTTGGTAATAATTGTTTTCTAGAAACTTTTTCTTTTCTAGTTTTAGGATCAATACCTAAATATTTTACCATAAACACGTCGCCCATGTTAACCACATCGCTCGGTTTTTCAGTTCTTTCCCAAGCTAATTCGGAAACGTGTAATAAAACTTCTTGACCAGGAGCTCTAGTGTATTCTACTACAGCACCGAAGTCTAACATTTTTATAACTTTTACTTCGTAGGCTTCACCAACTTCAGGTTTGAAAATCATAGCTTCAATTTTTGCTAAAACAGCATCGATACCTGCTTGATTTGTTCCTAAAATTTCTACAATACCTCTGTCTCCATCTTCGTTAAGAACGATAGTCGTTTCCGTATTTTTCTGTAATTCTTGAATATTTTTTCCTCCAGGACCAATGAATGCACCGATCATACTTGCAGGAATAGAACTCATTACAATTTTTGGAGCCTTAGGTTTAACGTTAGCATTTGGCTTAGCAATAGTATCTGTTAAAATTCCTAAGATATGTAAACGTCCATCACGAGCTTGAGCTAAAGCTTGCTCCATAATGTCGTAACGCAATCCTTCGATTTTAATGTCCATTTGACATGCAGTAATACCATCGGCAGTACCTGTAACTTTAAAATCCATATCTCCTAAGTGATCTTCGTCCCCTAAGATATCTGATAATACGGCAAATTTATCGCCATCTGTAATCAATCCCATAGCAATACCAGAAACCGGTTTTACCATTTGAATTCCAGCATCCATTAAAGCTAATGTTCCCGAACAAACAGTAGCCATTGAAGACGAACCGTTAGATTCTAATACTTCAGAAACCACACGAATGGTGTAAGGACAATCTGCAGGAACCATATTTTTAAGAGCGCGTTGTGCCAAGTTTCCGTGACCAACTTCTCTTCTTGAAGTTCCTCTTAATGGTTTTGCTTCTCCGGTTGAGAATGGAGGGAAGTTATAATGTAAATAGAATTTTTCTTCTCCTTGTTCTGATGGTAAATCAATTACGTTAGCTTCTCTTGATGTACCTAATGTTACCGTAGCTAGAGCTTGAGTTTCACCACGTGTAAAAATTGCTGAACCGTGAGCAGAAGGTAAATAGTCAACTTCACACCAAATTGGGCGAATTTCAGTTGTTTTTCTACCATCTAAACGAATTCCTTTTTCAAGAATTACGTTACGAACAGCTTCTTTTTGTACTTTGTAGTTGTATTTAGAAACCAATTCTGATAAATTTTCATTTTCAGCATACTCTTCTTCTGTATACAACGCTTTTACTTCTTCTTTTACTTCTGCGAATTTTTCGCCACGTTCTTGTTTTGAAGAAGCTTCTTGAGCAATAGCATAATACTTGTCGTATGCTGCTGCTTTTACTTTTGCTTTAACAGCTTCATCTTCAATTTCGCCTTCATATTCTCTATAAGCTGGCGTACCTAAAGCAGCTCTTAATTTTTCTTGTGCTTCAATTTGTACTTTGATGGCATCATGAGCAAATTTAATAGCTTCAACCATTTCGGCTTCAGAGATTTCTTTCATTTCTCCTTCCACCATACAAACAGAATCTTTAGAAGCTCCGATCATCATGTCGATGTCAGATTGTTCTAATTCTTCGCGACTAGGATTGATGATTAATTTACCATCAACTCTACCTACACGAACTTCTGAAATAAGGTTGTAAAAGGGAATGTCAGAAACAGCTAAAGCGGCAGAAGCGGCTAAACCTGTTAAAGCATCAGGCATAACATTATCATCATGAGACATTAATTGAATCATGATTTGTGTTTCTGCATGATAATCATCCGGAAATAAAGGACGTAATACGCGGTCAACAAGACGCATAGTTAAAATTTCCTGATCACTTGGGCGCGCTTCTCTCTTGAAAAAACCACCTGGAAAACGTCCTGCGGCTGCAAATTTTTCTCTGTAATCTACGGTTAGCGGAAGAAAGTCAACTCCCGGATTGGCCGTACGGGCTGATACTGCAGTTGCTAGTAACATAGCGTCGCCCATACGAACCACGACAGAACCGTCTGCTTGTTTGGCTAGTTTACCTGTTTCGATAGTGATGGTTCTTCCATCACCCAAATCGATAATTTCTTGGGTTACTTTAGGAATCATAAAATTTTAATTCTTAATTAAACAAAGGGTAGTTGTGTTGTTGTGTGTTGTTGTTAGTTGTTTGAAACCCAATGAAAAACCAAACTTTTTTCTGTCTTTTATTGTAAACAAAAAGGGGCGTAAAGCCCCTTTAGTTGATTATTTTCTAATACCTAATTCTTTGATAATCTCACGATATCTGTTGATATCTTTTTTCTTTAAGTAATCTAAAAGACTTCTTCTTTTACCTACTAATTTCACTAATGAACGCTCAGTGTTGTAATCATGACGATTTTGTTTTAAGTGTTCAGTTAAGTGGTTGATTCTAAAAGTAAACAATGCAATTTGTCCTTCTGATGAACCGGTGTTTTCTGCTTTTCCTCCGTGTTTTGCGAAGATCTCAGCTTTAACTTCTTTAGTTAAATACATGCCAATATTATTTTTTAAATGATTTTTATGTACAATTGAGTGTTTCTCAATTCGGGTGCAAAGATAAGTTTATTTTTCTATAAAACAAATACTTACTGAAATAAAAGAGCAACTTGTTCATTTACAAACTCTAAAAATCTCTCGTCATCTTCTGTAAACGGATTAATAACATGGGAGTCAATATCTATTTGTCCGATATTTACGCCATCTACAAATAAAGGTACTACAATCTCTGATTTTACAGTCAAACTACAAGCAATGTAATTGTCTTGTGCTTTAACATCAGGAACAACAAAATTCTGATGAGATTCTGCTACCTGACCGCAAATTCCTTTTCCGAAAGGAATAACCGTGTGATCCGTTGGGTCACCTACATAAGGACCCAAATGAAGTGTTCGGGTTTCTTGCTGCGCAAAATAGAATCCTACCCAATTATAATAAGAGACAGAATCATGTAGCAATTGACAAACGGCTAACAATTTTTCTTCTCTGTTTTTGTCCTCTAAAATGATTTTTTTAATCTTCGGTTTTAAATCTTCAAAACTCATGGAAATATTTTTTACAAAAATATTTATTATAAAGTATTGAAAAATATATATTTTTGTTAAAAAAATGATGAAGGTGCTATTAGCTCAGTACAGGTCTTTTTTTCTTTTTTTGATTAAGTTTCTGTTGTTTTACTTTGTATGCACTTTTGTGTATAAAATGTATTTAAACCAGTACAATCCCGATTTGAATGAAGTGGATGGTATCTCAAAAACAGTTGCAGAGCAAGCAAAATATGTTTTTGATTTATTTGGACAGAAGGCTCAAATTTTGAAACATGAAAAAGAACCGTCAATAAAGATTTTTTATAAGGGAGTTTACATTTCTAGAATTATAGAAGGATGTAATGCGGTAAGTATTATAATTTTGTTTGCCGCTTTTGTATTTGCTTTTTCTAGTAGTTTTAAAAAAACATTGATTTTTATAATTTCAGGTGTAATATTTATTTATGCACTCAATATAGTCAGAATAGTACTCTTAATATTGGCGTTATACTATAATCCTGAATATGAAGGGCTTTTACATGGAACTGTTTTTCCGCTTTTCATTTATGGTGTAGTTTTCTTGCTCTGGGTATTTTGGGTAACTAAGGTTTCGGGATATGCCAAAAAAGATGTTTAAAGATAAAATAGGAATTTTAATGATACTGCTACTACTTTTATTATTGGTAGGAGTAAGAGCTTACGAAAACAAACTTTTCTATGATCCGTTTTTAGACTTCTTTAAAACAGAATTTCAACATCAGGATTTGCCTCAATTTGATGCTCTTCAATTATTTTTAGGATTATTGTTTCGTTACGTTATAAATATGATACTGTCATTAGGAGTGTTGTATTTTTTATTTAGAGAAAAACAAATTATGGTTGTCGCATTCTGGATGTATGTTTTCTTTTTTAGTGTATTGATTTTTTCTTTTTTCCTTCTTCTTTTCTATAATCCCGATTACATGATGTTGTTTTATGTTAGACGTTTTCTGATTCAACCTTTATTCTTGATTTTGTTCGTTCCTGCTTTTTATTATCAAAAGTTCGTCAAATAATTCGTAAATTAGTGTTTCTATTGAAATGCTATGAAAATTAGAAAACATTCCGGGGAAGAAGTTCAATTTGATCAGGAAAAACTCATTCGCTCCTTAACGTCATCCGGTGCTACCAGAGAAGTAGCTTTGCAAATTATCGATGAAATTACACCTAAACTTTATGAAGGTATAACTTCTCGAAAAATATTCAGATTAGCATTCCAATGTTTAAAAAACAGATCCAAATCTACAGCCGCACGTTATAATCTCAAAGCAGGAATTATGGCTTTGGGTCCGGCCGGATTTTATTTTGAAAAATTTATTGCTCGGATCTTTGAATTAGAAGGATATCAGACGCAAACCAATGTTTTTGTGGAAGGAAATTGTATTTCGCATGAACTGGATGTTATTGTTAAAAAAGACAATCATGTCGCTATGATAGAATGTAAATTTCATGGCAATCATGAGGTAAAAACAGATGTAAAAGTTCCTATGTATATTTTGTCGCGATTTAATGATATCAACAAAAAAGAATATAGTTTTTTTAATACTAAAGAAAGAGTAGATCAGTGTTGGTTAGTAACCAATAACCGTTTCACTACTGATGCAAAACAGTTCGGTTCCTGTTCTGGTTTACAGTTGTTGAGCTGGGATTATCCTCCTGAAAATAGTCTTCACGATAGAGTGAAAAAATACAATGTATACCCCATTACTTGTTTAACAACCTTAACGATGGCAGAAAAAGAAATTCTATTAATGCAAAATGTATTGACGGTTTACGATTTAATGCATTTTGAAAAAGCATTTTCGGTATTAAAACTAAGTCAAAGCCGAATGAGAAACGTAAAACAAGAATGTGTAGAACTTTTAAATCGATAACAAATGAAATTACATTTTTTAGGTGGAGCTGGTTCGGTAACGGGTTCTAAAACAGTTTTAGAAACAACTGAACTCAATATAATGATTGATTGCGGATTGTTTCAAGGATTGAAGAATCTTCGCGAATTAAACAGACAACCTCTGAGCTTTTTGCCTGAAACCATAGATTATGTGATTTTAACACACGGGCATTTGGATCATTGTGGTTGGTTGCCATTATTAGTGAAACAAGGCTTTTCGGGGAAAATTTATTGTACGTTGCCAACAAAAGAAATTACCAAACTCATTTTGTTAGATAGTGCTAAAATTCAGGAAGAAGAAGCCGAAAAAGCCAATAAAGAGTATTATTCCAAACACGATCCGGCAGAGCCTTTGTACACAGTCGCCGATGCCGAAAAAGTATTTCCGTTATTAAAAACAGTTGATCCGAATGAGGAAATTTTTCTTTCCGAAAATGTTCATTTCGAGTTTTTTTATGCTTCGCATATTTTAGGCGCTTGTTCCATTTCTTTGAAGGCAGACGGAAAAACATTTGTGTTTTCAGGCGACGTTGGTCAAGATGATGATGTTTTGCTGTTTCCGCCAATAAAACCTAAAAAAGCGGATTACGTATTTTTAGAAAGTACTTACGGCAATCGCTTGCATCCTAAAACAGATCCGATGTTTGATTTAGAATTGATTATAAACAATACGTTTCAGAAAGAAGGAAATGTGGTCATTCCAAGTTTTGCAGTGGAACGCGTTCAGGTGGTGATGTATTTACTTTGGCAATTGAAAAAACAAGATAGAATTCCTAATATTCCTTATATTATTGATACACCAATGGGAATTGATGTGCTGCATTTGTTTATAGAAAACAGAAAATGGCACAAGCTCAATTGGGACGAATGTACCGAAATGTGTAAAATGTTTACCATGATTTCAGATTATAAGGATACCATCGAAGCCATTTATGACAAACGACCTAAAGTCGTTATTGCTGCCAGCGGAATGATAACAGGCGGTAGAGTTTTATCTTATTTGGAACGCTACATCGACAAACCGGAGAATACTGTTGTTTTGGTAGGTTACCAAGCAGAAGGAACTCGCGGGCGAAAATTATTGGAAGGAGCCAAAGAAATAAAAATGTATGGAAAATATTATCCTGTTGAAGCCAATATTTTTTCCATTGAAGGATTATCGGCTCATGGTGATCAAGCAGATTTGTTAGGTTGGCTATCTGATTTAGAAACTAAACCGGAAACCTTGTTTTTGGTTCACGGAGAAAATGAAGCAGCCGATGAATTGCGATTAAAAATAGAAGAGCAATATCAAATTCATACGATAATTCCGAGTATGGGACAAATAATTGAAATTTAATTTTTTAACTAAATAAAAGAAAAAGTTATACCTTTGTACTATGCAATTCAAAAAAGTAACAAGCATATTTTTAATGGTTTTAATCCTATTTTCAAATTTAGGACTGGCTGTCAATGTGCATTATTGCCACGATAGAATTGCATCAATTTCTTTAGCATATCAGGAAAAAGAAGCTTGTGTAAAGGATAAACAAGAAAAAAAATGTTGTGCTGCTAAAAAGCAAGAAAAGAAATGTTGTTCTAATTCTGTGGTAAAAGCAGAGAAAAAGTCCGACAACATTTTAGTACAATCGCTTCATTTAGATTTACCTGCTTTTATTCTTCCTGCTGTACAAATTCCTGTTTTCTTTGAACCTAAAGAAATGATAACTCAACAGGAATGGCTTTATTTTTATTGCGATTCCAATGCGCCGCCACTTTACAAATTATATTGCCAATATCTTCTCTACGCGTAGTTTAATGTTTTTATAGATTTTTTTAATTCTTAAATAACATTAAAATACAAATTTATGTGCAAAAATATTACGTTTTTGCTACTGCTCTTTTCGTCATTTGTTTGGTCACAAAACGAAATTAAAGGAAAAGTAGTAGACGAAAACAATCAACCTCTTTTAGGAGCCAATGTGTTTTGGTTCAATACAACAGTAGGAGCAACTACTGATATCGATGGAAATTTTACCATCAAAACAATAGATGAAACAAAAGATTTAGTCGTGAGTTATATTGGGTTTCAAACCAAAAAAATAACTGTAACCACTGATTTTGTGACTGTTGTTTTAAAGGAAACAACTAATTTAAATGAGGTAACGGTTACTAAAACGCAAAAAGCAACAGAACATTCGTATCTTAAGGCAGTCAATGTGCAAAACATGGGACAAAAGGAACTACTGAAGGCGGCTTGTTGTAATTTGTCGGAAAGTTTTAGTACCAATCCTTCTATTGACGTGAATTTCTCGGATGCAGTTACCGGAAATAAACAAATTAAAATGTTAGGATTAACCAGTCCGTATATTTTAATTGCGGAAGAAAATATTCCTTCAGTTCGTGGCGCTTCGCAAGCCTATGGTTTGTCGTTTGTTCCGGGAACTTGGGTAGAAAGTATTCAGATTACCAAAGGAGCCGGAAGTGTAATTAATGGTTACGAAAGTATTTCAGGACAAATCAATTATGAGTTGTTAAAACCGGCAACCGATATTCCGTTCTTTTTAAATGTGTATGGTGCTACCGGCGGACGATTTGAATTGAACACGCATTTCAATCAAAAATATTCAGATAAATTGAGTTCAAGTTTATTTGTGCATGGCAATACCCGTCAAATTAAAAATGATATGAACAATGACGGGTTTTTGGATAATCCTATCGGGAAACAAATCAATATTTTAAACCGTTGGCAATACAATGACGCAGAAAACGGTTGGATAAGTTTCTTGAATGTTCGTTACATGAAAGACGAAAAACAAGCGGGTCAGGTTTCTTTTGATCCTAATACCGACCGATTGACCACAAATGCTTGGGGAAGTGAAGTGAATACCGAGAAAATCGAACTTTCAAATAAAGTAGGTTATGTTTTCAAAGACATGCCGTATCAAAGTTTTGGGTTCCAAAATTCATTTCAATCGCACAAACAAGATTCCTATTTTGGTTTAAACCAATATAATGTTCACCAACAAAGTTATTATTCTAATTTACTGTTTAATTCCATTATTAGTAACACCAAAAATAAGTTTACAACCGGAGTTAATTTTACGTACGATGCATATAAAGAAGATGTAGCGGTGAATTTTACGAAAGATTTTTCTAGAATTGACAATTCGGTAGGAGCATTTTTTGAATACACGTTTGACAACTTAGATAATTTCAGTGCTGTAGCCGGAATTCGAGTAGATAACCACAACCGATTGGGAACATTTGTGACACCTCGTTTGCATTTGCGTTACAATCCTTGGAAAGATGGAGTGCTAAGAGCCTCAGCAGGACGAGGAAAAAGAGCCGCGAATATTTTTGCGGAAAACCAACAACTTTTTGCGTCTTCCAGAAACTTTAGTATTTTGAACACCAATGGAAATTTATACGGCTTAGATCCGGAAATTGCTTGGAATTACGGCTTGAGTTTCATTCAAACGTTTAAGCTTTTTGGTGCAACATCAGAAATAGCCTTAGATTTTTATAAAACTGATTTTGAAAACCAAATTGTAGTAGATTTAGATGCTAGTCCGCAGCAAGTAGTTTTTCATAACTTAGACGGAAAAAGCTTTGCCAATTCGTTTCAAGCAGAGTGGAGTATAACGCCAATAATGCATTTGGATATTAAAACAGCGTATAAATATTATGATGTACAAAGTCAGTATTTAACCGGACAATTGCAACGTCCGCTACAAGCCAAACATCGTTTTTTTGCCAATGTGAGCTACGAAACACACATCAAAGAAAAAGGAAAACAATGGAAATTTGATGTGACATATAATTGGTTAGGAAAACAAAGATTACCTAATACACAATCCAATCCGGAAGTGTATCGATTAAATGAAAATGCTCCTGCCTTTGCTGTAGTTAATGCACAAGTAACCCGAACTTTCTCTAGTACTTTTGAAGTGTATGTTGGAGGTGAAAATATGGGAAATTATAGACAAAATAATGCAATTGTTGCTGCAAATGATCCGTTTGGTACTTATTTTGATAGTAGTATGATATACGGACCTGTTTTCGGGCAAATGTATTATGCAGGATTGCGATTTAAAATAAAATAATTTAAAAATATAGAATCATGAAAAAAGTAATGCTAGTATTTATTTTGAGTTTTTTTACTTCAATTGGAGTAACGGCTCAAGAGAAGAAAAATAAAAACAAACAAGTTGATTTTGAAGTCAACGGAAACTGCGAAATGTGTAAAAAGCGTATTGAAAAAGCAGCTTTCTCAATAAAAGGAGTTAAAAGTGCTGATTGGCATATTGACCATCATGATATTCATTTGATTATCGATGAAAATAAATGTTCGGTTGATGATGTGAAAAAAGCTATTGCTAAAGCGGGTCACGACACCAAAGAAGTTAAAGCAACAAATGAAGATTACGAAAAGTTGCATACATGTTGCCAGTACGAAAGATTGTAAAAAAGCAAAAATCCGATTAGAAATTTCTAATCGGATTTTTTATTTAGATTTTTAAAGGAATTATTTCATGATAAAAATTGCCAAAGTTGTCTAATCCTTGTATATCAAGATAGAATTCATCTAAACCAAAATGAGGAAATGAAAATTCGAAATTTCCATTTTCATCTGTAAAAATGTTATCTTTCCAATCAATTACACCATATTTCTTGAAAGCGTCATTGTCATAATCTTGGTATTCAATGTTTTTGAAAGAAACTGCTTTTTGAAAGCCTTTTTTTACTTGTACTTTATCTGATTTGACAGTTGGATCAGAACTTTTTTCATAGCCGATTTTAGTGTAGATACGTATACTTCCATTAGCACCGTTCATTCCTTCTCCAAAGCCTGTTGTATTAATATAGACTTCATCTACCTGTCTCATTGACATTCCTAAAAGTAAACTGAAATCTGTTAGGGGAATATTGTCTAAATAAACAATAGGAGACCTAGAACCGGATATCGATTTAGAGACTCTAGCTAAAATAACAATATTAACTCCGGATTTGTCTACAATAAATCCATTAAATGCAATGAAAGATAAAATATCGCTATAAGTCAGAGCATCATCTTCACTGATTTTGAATCCTTTGGCATGATTATTTTGAAATCTTGTATTTCTGTGTAAAAGTTTTTCTTTTTTTTCGGATACTAAATTGATACTATCAAGTTTAATTATTTTCGAATTCTTAGGGAATAAATCCAGGTATTCATTTGATTTATTTTCATAAATAAAATCAGAACAAGCACTGTTTTCTATAGTAATTGGTTTTAAGAATTTGCTATTATTATTCTTAAGAAAAGTTGAGACATTTAGTTTCTTTAAATTGTTTTCATCTTTTAAAAGGGATAAATGACAGTAAGTGGAGTCTTCTAGTAATAGATTTTTGAAATGAAATGAATTGTCATTTTCTATATGAGTCGTTAAATTGATGCCACTGGAAGAGTAAAGTTTTAATTTTAGCTTATTTTTATTGGGTAAAGTTTGATTGATTTTACCTGATAAATTAACACCAAATTCATAATCATATTTTTGAATAATAGTGTCGTTTAAAATTGTGTTCCAAAGATGTTTAGATTTACAACCCATTAAATAAATGTCTAGTTCATATTGCTTTTTTCTGTCAAAGTTTTTGAAATAGTAAGTACTGTTTTTTAATTTCTTTTTGGTCGTGTTTTCAAACTCAAGTAAGCTGATGATTGAGTTTTGACTTATGTTTGCATCAGGTAAAATACTAATGCTCATAACGCCTACTTTATTTTTCAACAATCCTTTTATCTGAATACTATCTTTGTGTTTATGTGCAGTCTGAATTGCGAGTTTACTAAGGTCTTTTTTAATGAAAATCAGCCTCTCAGAAACACTATTGTTTTTTGAATCGATCAGTCTTAAAGTATTTAATCCGGAAAAGAAGTCTTTTTGTTCTATAAAGAAATCTTTTTTTGTTGAGTCATCAAAATTGAAATGTATAAATTTTAAAGAATCGTTTTTCTCTATAATGAGTTTGAATTTTTCATCTTTTACTTTAGTAAAAGTATTGTTGTTAGTTTTTATAGATATCATAACATTATCTTTTTTAACAAAAGTTAAAGCCGATAAATTAATGCCTTCAATTGTTGTAGGGGGTAGATTGTGAGCAAAGAGCTTACCATCAATTGTTGTGTTGATTGAGTATTGAGAATTCTTTGTATTTAGTAAATCAAATTTACCATAGCCTTCTTCATTTGTTTGAAATGTCGTTACGACCGTGTTATTGTTAGTATCAATTACATTTACAGAAGTTTTTATGCCTTTGTTTTTACAATCCGTTATTTTTACAGAAACAGAATTGTCAGATTCAAATAATAATTTTCCACCTTCAAAATGTACTTCAAAATTTAGCCTTTCAACTTTAGAATTTGATTCAATAGGAGAATCAGTTATGTTTATTATTTCAAGTTCTTCTAAAGTAGATTCATCTTCAGTAAAATTATTCATGTAATTTGTATAGATGTGCAGAAAGTATTTTCCGGATGTAAAATTCTTGGTTAAATTAATTTTTCCTGAAATTATACCATTTGAAGCGTAAAAAAGATAGTTCTGGATTTCATTTTTATTAGAATCGTATAGAGTTATATATACGTTTGTGGTTAAAGGATTTAGTTTATTTGTTTTTTTGTCCAAAATATATCCTTTAAACCATATAGTTTCATTTGAAAAATATGTGTTTTTATTAAAATGTAAATAAATGTTTTCTCGATCCAGTTTGAAATGATCTTTAATTTTTTGATCAATTTCATTGACATTTTGTGCGTTAAAAGAGAAATGATTTAAAAGAAATAACAGAAATAAAGTAATCCGAAACATATTTTTTACATTTTTTCAAAAGTAAAAAAAACCGTCTGAATATTCAGACGGTTTTCATGATTATTTTTTTAAAAAAAGATCTTAATCTTACATCATTCCTGGCATTCCGCCACCCATAGGCATAGCCGGAGCCTCTTCTTTAATGTCAATTAAAGCACATTCAGTAGTCAAGATCATTCCGGCAACCGAAGCAGCATTTTCAAGAGCTACACGAGTTACTTTTTTAGGGTCAATAATACCTGCTTTCAACATTTCGACATATTCTCCGGTTTTAGCATTGAAACCAAAATCAGCTTTGCCTTCTAAAACTTTAGAAATCACTACAGAACCTTCTCCGCCAGCATTTTCAACTATAGTTCTCAAAGGAGACTCAACTGCTTTGTTTACAATTTGAATCCCGGTTGCTTCATCAGGATTTACAGCGTTTAATTTAGCTAAAACAGATTTAGCACGAACTAATGCAACACCACCACCGGCAACAATACCTTCTTCAACAGCAGCTCTTGTAGCGTGTAAAGCATCATCAACACGGTCTTTTTTCTCTTTCATTTCTACTTCTGATGCCGCACCAACATATAATACAGCAACACCACCAGCTAATTTAGCCAAACGCTCTTGTAATTTTTCCTTGTCATAGTCAGATGTTGTGGTTTCAATCTGTGCTTTGATTTGGTTTACGCGAGCTTTAATGTTTTCTGCATCACCATTTCCGTTTACAATAGTTGTGTTGTCCTTGTCGATAGTAACTGTTTCAGCTGTACCTAACATGGCTAAAGTAGCATTTTCTAAAGTGAAACCGCTTTCTTCCGCAATTACAGTTCCGCCGGTTAAAATAGCGATGTCTTCTAACATAGCTTTTCTTCTGTCGCCAAATCCCGGAGCTTTAACAGCAGCGATTTTTAAACCGCCACGTAATTTGTTTACTACCAAAGTAGCTAAAGCTTGTCCGTCAACATCTTCAGCGATGATTAATAACGGACGTCCTGATTGTGCTACAGGCTCTAAGACAGGAAGTAATTCTTGTAAATTAGAGATTTTTTTATCGTATAATAAAATGTATGGATTGTCTAATTCAGCAACCATCTTATCCGCATTGGTTACAAAGTAAGGTGATAAATATCCTCTATCAAATTGCATTCCTTCAACAACATCTACATAAGTATCAGTTCCTTTAGCTTCTTCAACAGTGATAACTCCTTCTTTTCCGACTTTCGTGAAAGCAGTAGCGATTAATTCGCCAATAGTATCGTCATTGTTTGCAGAAATAGAAGCTACTTGTTTGATTTTTTCAGAAGAATCACCTACTTCTTGCGCTTGTTCTCCTAAATTAGCGATTAAAGCCTCAACTGCTTTGTCGATTCCTCTTTTTAAATCCATTGGGTTAGCACCCGCAGCAACGTTTTTCAAACCTTCTTTAACGATAGCTTGAGCTAAAACAGTTGCAGTAGTTGTACCGTCACCGGCTAAATCATTGGTTTTAGAAGCTACTTCTTTAACCATTTGAGCACCCATATTTTCTAATGGATCTTGTAATTCGATTTCTTTTGCTACAGAAACACCATCTTTAGTTACTGTTGGACCTCCAAATGATTTAGAAATAATTACGTTTCTTCCTTTTGGACCTAAAGTTACTTTAACAGCATTTGCTAAAGCATCCACACCGCGTTTTAATCCGTCGCGAGCTTCAATGTCGAATTTAATATCTTTTGCCATACTAATTTTGTTTAATTTGTTTGATGTTTAAAAGTGTAAAGTTGTTTTTTTTTACTTTTAAAGAATTGCATAAATTTCTTCTTCACGCATAATAAGGTAATCTTTACCTTCGTATTTGAACTCAGTTCCTGAATATTTGCCATAAAGGACAGTGTCACCTACTTTAACGGTCATGGTATGATCTTTTTTTCCATTTCCTACTGCTACTACAGTTCCTTTTTGTGGCTTTTCTTTTGCAGTGTCAGGAATGATGATTCCTGAAGCAGTCGTAGTTTCTGCAGCCATTGGCTCAATTACTACACGATCTGAAATAGGTTTAATGTTTAATGACATAATTATTTAGTTTTTTAATGTTAATTTTTATGGTCTAAATCTTTTCAGAAATTATGCCAAATGCTTTTTATGACATTTTTGCTGAAAATAAAAATGCCAGCACTGACATGCTGGCATTTTTTTGGGTATATATTTTTAAAGCAATTATTGAGCAGCTTCTTCTGTAGCAGCCGGAGCTTCTTCAACAGCTTGTTGTTGTGCTTCCGGAGTTGCAGGAATTTCAGTTTGAATTGCCGGTGAAGAATCATCATTTCCTAAAACTTTAGAACCTGTAGCACCTGTATTAAATGCTAAAGAAGATAATAAAATCAATGCAATTAAGATTCCTCCTAAAGTCCAAGTACTTTTGTCTAAAAAGTCAGTTGTTTTTTGAACACCACCTAGTTGTTGTGAACTACCAAATGTTGAAGATAATCCTCCGCCTTTTGGGTTTTGAACCATGATGGCTAAAATTAATAAAAAACAAACAATTGTGATTGCAATTAAAAATCCTGTAAACATAATTAGTTATTATTATTTTGTTGTAATTTTTTTATACTATTAATTCGGTCTGCAAAGAAACTACTTTTTTCTGGATATTTCAAAATTAAAATTTCATAAGCTTGTATGGCACGTTGATATTTTTTTTGTTCTAAATAAATCTGTGCCAAGGTCTCTGTCATCAAATGCGTAGGTTCTTCAAGGCTTTTACTGATATTTACTAATCCGGAAGGACTGTCTTTTGAGGGTGTAATTTTTGGATTGGATTCAATAAATTTATCGATTAAATCGAATTTTTTAGTACGTTCTTCGTCAATTTCAGGCGTTTTTTCAGATTCATTTCGTTCAATTGGAGCAACTTTCGTTAGTTGTAACCATTCATTGAACGAGTGTTTTTCTCCTAAATTGAATTGAAGTGGTTTGCCAATATCTAATTTTTCTTCAAGAGAAATCTCAGGAATTTCTTCCGCTGTCGGAATCTCTTCTGGAACTTCTTCTTTTATAGCAGCTAAACTTTCTTGAAGTTCCGAAATGTTTTCTGGAGCAATCCATTCACTTTCAATTACTTCAATAGTGTCTATGACCGACTGTTGTTCTTCAATTTGCTGTTTTTGAAGTGTGTTGAATTCGTCAGAAGTAATGAAGTCAAATAAGATACTTCGATCGTTAGTAAATGCAGCTGCTTTTTTTAACTCATAATTATATCGAAAGCTTTGATTGTTATACAAACCTTTTAAATATAAAGCTCGAACCGATTGAAAATAAGGAAACTGCTGAATGATAGCTTCTAATAATACCGTTTGGTTGTCATTAATAGCTTCAGGTTTATTGAGTAAGTATGTTAAGTCGTTAGCGTTCAATTAGAGTATATTTTACCATTTAGCCAATGAGGCATTAAAAATATCTTGAGTTATACGTTCGTAAATTTCTTCTAAAGCCGTTGTTAAACGACTTCCTACCATTTGTTCATTTGCCGGATAGTCATGATAAAACGAGAAACGTTTCTCAAAATCATCATCTTCATGTTTTTTACTAGAAAAACGAACCATAACGGTAATAGTTAAACGGTTTTGTGCTGCCAATTGATCTGCAGTGGCAGTCATTGGTGTTATACGGTATTCTACAATTTCGCCTTCGTAAACCAAATCACCATCATGTGTAACCAAATTTAAATTAGTTTGATTTTGAATTAAATCTTGTAAGCGAAGAGTGAATGTTCTTTCAATTCCCGGTTCAATTAAATCGGCAGTATTTTGAAAATAATTAACTTGATAGGTTTCGGCATCAAGGTTTCCAATTCCCGTAAGGTTATAGTTCACTTTGCATCCCGTGAATAATAGGATAATACCAAGTAATGAAAAACTATATTTTATTTTAGATACCATAATTATAGATCGTATTGTTTGATTTTTCTGTACAATGTTCTTTCAGAGATTCCTAATTCGTCAGCGGCTGCTTTGCGTTTGCCTCGGTTGCGCTCCAATGCTTTTTTGATTAACTCAATTTCTTTGGCCTCCAAACTTAAGGTTTCTTCTTCAATAGCATCCTCAAAAATATATTGGTCGTCATCCAAATCTTCGTGCTGATATTCTTCTGGTGAGATCATGTTGTTTTCTTTTACCGGAATAATTTCAGTTTCGGGTTGTTGTTCAAAAATGACATCTTCTTCTTTTTGACCGTAAATGCGCTGAATCAGGTTCTTGTTGTTTTCCTGAACTTTTGCACTTCCGTTTTGCATGAGTTCCAAAGTTAACTTTTTCAAATCATTCAAATCGGCTTTCATATCAAAAAGCACTTTGTATAGAATTTCTCTTTCGTTGCTAAAATCGCTTTCCGCTTTGGCATTATTCACTACCGAAGGTAAATTAGTTCCTTCAGCCGGAAGATAACCTTGCAAAGTAGGTAAAGAAATATCTCTATTGGTCTCCAAAACCGAAATTTGTTCGGCAATATTTCTCAACTGACGAATGTTTCCGCTCCAACGATAACGTACTAAATATTGAACAGCATCATCGGTTAATCGGATAGGAGGCATTTTGTATTTTTGTGCAAAATCTGCTGAAAATTTTCGAAACAAAATATGAATATCATCTTTGCGTTCGCGCAACGGTGGAAGATGAATTTCAACAGTACTCAAACGATAATATAAATCTTCACGAAACTTTCCTTTTGAAATGGCTTCATGCATGTTCACATTGGTAGCCGCTACGATACGAACATTGGTTTTTTGAACTTGAGATGAACCCACTTTAATGAATTCGCCATTTTCTAAAACACGTAACAAACGGACTTGAGTCGTTAAAGGAAGCTCGCCTACTTCGTCTAAGAAAATAGTTCCGCCATCAGCTACTTCAAAATAACCTTCACGAGTAGAAGTTGCTCCGGTAAATGAACCTTTTTCGTGACCAAAAAGTTCACTGTCAATAGTTCCTTCCGGAATGGCACCACAGTTTACGGCAATATATTTTCCGTGTTTACGGTGCGAAAGCGCATGAATTATTTTGGGAATACTTTCTTTACCAACACCACTTTCACCAGTAACCAAAACCGAAATGTCTGTTGGTGCTACCTGAATTGCTTTTTCAAGTGCACGATTTAATTTGGGATCGTTACCAATGATTTCGAAGCGTTGTTTTATATTTTGAATGCTTTCCATTTTTTTTAGTCTGAAAGTCGAAAGTTAAAAGTCAAAAAAAGAAATTCTTCAGTTTTTGAGCTTTAATTTTTAACCAAATATTATTGCATGTTTTCAGAATAACCAGCTGCTTCTCCAATTAAAGTAGCAGCGGTACAATCTGAAATTTTTACCAAAACGAAATCGCCTGGTTTGTAATTTTCTTTTGGAAAAACAACTACTGTATTTTGCGAATTTCTTCCGCTCCAGTGTTTGTCAGAACGTTTTGAATCTTTTTCGATTAAAACTTCTACTGTTTGTCCCACAAAACGCTGTGTTCTTTCTAAAGCAATGCGTTGTTGTAAATCGATAATTTCGTTTAAACGACGTTTTTTTACTTCTTCCGGCACATCATCTTCCATTTTTCTGGCAGCCAATGTTCCCGGTCTTTCCGAATAGGCAAACATAAATCCGAAATCGTAACGAACGTGCTCCATTAAGGATAATGTATCTTGATGATCTTCTTCGGTTTCTGTTGGGAATCCTGAAATCATATCTTGTGACAAAGAAATATCCGGAATCAATTCGTAAATTTTGTCAACCAAAGCAATATATTCTTCACGGGTATGCTGACGGTTCATTTCTTTCAAAATGCGAGTGCTTCCTGATTGAACCGGCAAGTGAATGTATTTACATATATTATGGTGTTTAGCCATTACTTCAATAACTTCCACGTGCATATCTTGTGGGTTTGAAGTGGAGAAACGGAAACGCATTTTCGGGAATTGAGTAGCACATTGGTCTAACAATTGCGCAAAATCAACCGCTGTAGCTTTTTGCATTTCGGTTGCCTTGTCAAAATCTTTTTTCAAGCCGCCGCCATACCATAAATAACTGTCTACATTTTGACCTAAAAGTGTGATTTCTTTAAAACCTCTATCCCATAAATCTTGAATTTCTTCTAAAATACTATGGGGGTCACGGCTGCGCTCTCTTCCGCGTGTAAACGGAACAACACAAAAAGTACACATATTATCACAACCGCGAGTAATAGAAACGAATGCCGAAACACCATTGCTGCTCAAACGCACCGGTTGAATGTCGCCATAAGTTTCTTCTTTAGAAAGAATAACGTTAATGGCATCACGACCTTCTTCCACTTCTTTTAAAAGGTTGGGAATGTCTTTGTAGGCGTCTGGACCTACAACCATGTCAACGATTTTTTCTTCTTCTAAAAATTTATCTTTCAAACGTTCGGCCATACATCCTAAAACGCCCACTTTCATCGATGGATTGATTTTTTTGATGGCATTATATTGTTCCAAACGTTTGCGAACGGTTTGTTCTGCTTTATCTCTGATCGAGCAAGTGTTTACTAAAACTAAATCGGCTTCTTCCAAGTTTTGAGTCGTGTTGTATCCTTCGTTAGCTAAAATAGAAGCTACGATCTCACTATCCGAAAAATTCATTTGGCAACCATAACTTTCTATGAAAAGTTTTTTACTGTTCCCGTCCTTTTGTTCTTGTACAAGGCTTGTACCTTGTTTATTTTCTTCAATAATCTTTTCCATTTATAAAAATCCCAAAACGTTTAGTGGGCAAAGATAATACTAAATTCTAAAAAGTGACAAGATGTCATATTATCTTTAACGATTAATTTGTGATAAAAACAACAATAGCCGAAAAATTTAAAAAAAACTTCTACTTTTGCCTCAAACAAAATGAACATGGCAAAGAATTTAGTGATTGTTGAGTCACCTGCAAAAGCAAAAACTATCGAAAAATTTTTAGGAAAAGAATTTCAGGTAGAATCGAGTTTCGGACATATTGCCGATTTACCTTCGAGGGAAATCGGTGTAGATGTAGATCACGATTTTAAACCGAAATATGAAGTTTCCAGTGATAAAAAAGCTTTGGTGAAAAAACTCAAAGATTTAGCTAAATCGGCCGAAACCGTTTGGTTGGCTTCCGATGAAGACCGCGAGGGAGAAGCTATTTCTTGGCATTTGGCAGAAGAGTTGAAATTAAAACCGGAAAAAACGAAGCGCATTGTTTTTCATGAGATTACAAAATCGGCTATTCAGAAAGCTATTGAAAATCCGAGAGGAATCGATTATAATTTAGTAAATGCACAACAGGCACGACGTGTTTTAGATAGATTGGTAGGGTATGAGTTGTCGCCGGTATTGTGGAAAAAAGTAAAAGGTGGACTTTCTGCCGGTCGCGTACAGTCGGTTTCTGTGCGTTTAATTGTGGAACGCGAACGCGAAATTCAGCATTTTAATTCGGAAGCTTCCTATAGTATAGTAGCAGAATTTGCTAACGAAGCCGGAAAGACGTTTAAAGCGCGCTTACCGAAGAATTTTGGTTCCAAAGCAGAAGCGGAAGCTTTCTTGAAACAAAATATCGGTTCTACTTATAAGGTAAGTGATTTAGAAACCAAACCAACTAAAAAATCACCAGCGGCTCCATTTACGACTTCAACGTTACAACAGGAAGCGGCTCGTAAATTGTATTTACCCGTTGGAATTACAATGCAAATCGCACAAAGATTGTATGAAGCCGGATTGATTACCTATATGAGAACGGATAGTGTGAATCTTTCTCAAGAGGCTATGGGTGCGGCTAAAGCGGAGATTGAAAGCTACTATGGGAAAGAATTTTCTCAACCGCGTAATTTTGCTACTAAATCAAAAGGCGCTCAAGAAGCTCACGAAGCAATTCGTCCAACAGACATGAGTCGTCATACGGTTGATTTAGATCGAGATCAGGCTAGATTATATGATTTGATATGGAAGCGTACTTTAGCTTCACAAATGAGTGATGCGCAATTAGAACGTACCAATGTGAAAATTGAAGCATCTAATCATAAAGAAAACTTTGCTGCTAGCGGTGAAGTGATCAAGTTTGAAGGGTTTTTAAAAGTGTATTTAGAAGGGCATGACGATGACGAGGAAGAGCAAGAAGGAATGCTTCCGGCTTTAAAAGTAGGCGAGAAGCTTGAAAATCATAATATAGTTGCTACAGAACGTTTTTCACGTCCGCCAAGCCGATATACGGAAGCGTCTTTGGTGAAAAAGTTAGAAGAATTAGGGATTGGTCGTCCGTCAACATACGCACCAACAATTTCTACAATTATTGCGCGTAATTATGTAGAGAAAGGATCTAATGAAGGAGTAGAACGAAAATACAATCAGATAATATTAAAAGGAACTGAAGTAGTTGCTAAAGTTTTAACAGAAACTACAGGTTCAGATAAAGGAAAATTAGTTCCTACAGATATAGGTATCATTGTTAATGATTTCTTAGTGACTAATTTTGAAACAATTTTGGATTACAACTTCACGGCAAAAGTAGAGCAAGACTTTGATGAAATTGCCGAAGGAAAAGAAGATTGGGTACAAATGATGAAGGATTTTTATAATCACTTCCATCCGAATGTAGTAGATGTTGAAAAAAATGCCGATAGAGAAACGGGAGAGCGTATCTTAGGTGTTCATCCGGAAAGCGGAAAACAAGTGTCTGTTCGTTTAGGGAAATTTGGGCCAATGGCTCAAATTGGTGATGCTGAGGATGAGAATAAACAGTTTGCGAGTTTGTTGCCGGAACAAAATATAGGTACAATTACTTTGGAAGAAGCTTTGACTTTGTTTTTATTGCCAAAGGCGCTGGGTAATTATGAAGATGAAGAAGTGGAAGTGAACAATGGTCGTTTTGGGCCTTATGTTCGTTTCGGAAAGACTTTCATTTCGCTTCCAAAAGGAGAAGAGCCTTTGGATGTTTCTTTAGAAAGAGCGGTTGAGTTAATAGAAGAGAAAAAGCAAGCAGATGCCCCTATTGCTAGCTATGAAGGAAAACCGGTTCAAAAAGGGGTTGGTCGTTTTGGGCCATTTATTAAATGGGACGGAATGTTTATTAATGTAAATAAGAAATATAACTTTGATAAGTTGACTGGTGAAGATGTAAAAGAGCTTATTGAAGATAAAATACAGAAAGAAAAAGATAAACTGATTCATGATTGGGCAGAAGAAGGAATTCGAGTGGAGAAAGCCCGTTGGGGACGCTCTGTTATTCTAAAAGGTAAGGTTAAGATAGAGTTAGGGAAAGAAGTAGATGCTGAGAAATTAACGCTAGAGCAAGTAAAAGAATTAATAGAGAAGAAAGCTCCTGCTAAAAAAACAACGGCTAAGAAAACTACAGCAAAAAAGACAACGACCAAAAAGAAATAAGGTATGGTATTTGATTTTTTAAAGCCTGTAGGAGATGATTTTTTACGTTTTTTAGAAACATTGTCGCCTCAAGCGTTAGGGAAGAAAACGCTTTTTAATAGTAAAAATGAGTTTCCTGATTTAGATGAGGTACAAGTGGCTTTAATTACAGTGAATGAATATAGAGGTATGGTCGAATCGAATGCCGATATAGATTTCATTACTTTTCGAAAATATTTTTATAGTCTTTTTCCTGGTAATTGGAAGATTACTTTGGCAGATTTAGGAACAATTAGTCCGGGAGATTCTATCGAAGATACCTATTTTTTGGTGAAATCTGTTTGTGAAGATCTTTTAAGAAAAGGAATAGTTCCGATAGTTATAGGAGGTTCTCAAGATTTAACGTATGCTATGTATCGATCATATGATGCGTTAGAGCAAATGGTGAATTTAGTAACGGTGGATAGTAAATTTGATTTTGCTAAAGAGAGTGAGTTGGTGGCTAATTCTTATCTTTCTAGGATAATTGTTGAAGAGCCAAATAATTTGTTTAATTATGCAAGTGTAGGGTATCAAACATATTTAAATTCTCAAGAGGAGATAGATTTAATTGAGAAGCTATATTTTGAGGCCTATCGTTTAGGGCAGATTTCAAATAATATAAGTATTGCAGAACCTGTTTTCAGGGATGCAGACATGGTGAGTATTGATATGTGTTCAGTGCAGTCGTCGTTTTCAGGAAATTTTATACCTTTTAATCCTAATGGGTTTGATGGTAAGGAAATTTGTGCATTGGCTAGATATGCAGGGATTAGCGATAAAGTTTCAACTTTAGGAGTATTTAATTTTAATAATTCAACAAAAGAAGTATCTTTGGTCTCGCAAATCCTATGGTATTTTTTAGAAGGAGTTGCTCTGAGATCAGGAGAATATCCTTTTGGAACAAAAGAGAATTATTTTAAATATATTGTTCCGATTGATGAAGATGAATTGATCTTCTACAAAAGTGATAGAACGGGTAGATGGTGGATAGAAATACCATTTATTTCAAATGTAGATAATAAAATAAAGAAAAACACGTTATTACCTTGCTCGCATGAGGATTATTTAGCGGCTTGCGAGCAGGAAATACCAGAACGATGGTGGAAGGCACAACGGCGTAATTTGCTATAAATAAGCTTTAAAACAAATATTTTATGCAATGTTTCCAAGGCATTTAAGATTTTTTTAAGGTTTTTTTCGAAAAATATTGTTTTTTTCAAAATTATTGAATAGGTTTACGCCCTTAAAAAGTAAAAAAATTTTTAACCCAAATTTTATATGAAGAAGTTAGTTGCATTTTCAGCAATCTTGTCATTGTTTATCAGCTGTGGTAAGGGCGATAGAGGTGAATTAGTTGGTGCGAAAAGTAAAAAATGGCATCCTGAAAAACCGTATGGAATGACGTTAGTTCCTGGTGGAGCTTTTATTATGGGTAAATCAGATGATGATTTAGCTAATATTCAAGACGCTCCTACAAAAACTGTAACTGTTCGTTCGTTTTATATGGATGAAACAGAGATTACAAATGCTGAGTATCGTCAATTTGTTAATTGGGTAAAAGACTCTATTGTTAGAACAAAACTTGCTATATTGGCTGATGAGGTAGGTCAAAAGCCATCTGAGGGTGGTAGAGGGGAAGGAAGTATAGGAGACTATGCTTTTGCTGATGCTAATGTTGAAGAGATGTCTCCTTATGATAAATATATGTATGAGAATTACTATAGTATAGGTGAAGGGGATGATATTTATGCGGGAAGAAAGCTGAATCATAAGGTTAAATTGATCACAGATCCACAAAAATATCCTGATGAATATTATGTAGAAGTTATGGATTCTATGTACTTACCAGAATCGGAATCTTATAACGGGTTGAAAACTATGGATGTATCTAAATTGCAGTTTAGATATAGAGAAGTAGATTGGAATAAAGCGGTTAAAAAGAAAGGAAGAAAAGGATTATATGCTGAAAATCCTCCTATTGAAATTTATCCTGATACTACAGTTTGGATTAAAGATTTTGCTTATTCTTACAATGAGCCTATGCATAATGATTATTTCTGGCATGCGGCTTATGATGAATATCCTGTAGTGGGTGTTAACTGGAATCAAGCGAAAGCATTTTGTGCATGGAGAACTTTGTATAAAAACTCTTATGTAAAGAAAATGAAAGGTAGAGATCAAGTGAACTCTTTCCGTTTGCCTACAGAAGCAGAATGGGAATATGCTGCAAGAGGAGGTATCGAATCAGGTACTTTTCCATGGGGAGGGCCTTATGCTAAAAATGACAGAGGTTGTTTTATGGCTAACTTTAAGCCAAATAGAGGAGATTACGCTGCTGATGGAGCTTTGTATACAGTAGAAGCAAGATCTTATGAGCCAAATGATTTTAACTTATATAATATGGCTGGTAACGTAGCGGAATGGACTCAATCTTCTTATGATCCGGGGGCTTATGAATTTGTTTCTACGATGAATCCAAATGTTCCAGATCAAAAAAATCAAAGAAAAGTTGTAAGAGGTGGTTCTTGGAAAGATGTTGGATACTTCTTGCAATCAGGAACTCGTGATTTTGAATATGCAGATTCAGCTCGTAGTTATATCGGCTTTAGAACAGTTCAGGATTATATGGGTACTGATGCGACAGCAACTAGACCTAAATAATGAAAAAGTATTTAACCAATTTTAATTATATTAACTTAACTAACTAAAATTATTTATTATGGGAATTTTAAGTCCAAAAGCGCAAGCATTTCTTTATGGTATTGGTGCTGCAGTAGTAATCGTAGGAGCTTTATTTAAATTGATGCACTGGCCTGGTGCAGGTCCGATGTTGATTGTTGGTTTGTTGACTGAGGCGTTAATCTTTGCTTTGTCGGCATTTGAAGTTCCGCCAGCTGAATTAGATTGGACTTTGGTTTATCCTGAATTAGCAGGAGGTCAAGCTAAAGAAAAAGGAAAAAAAGCTGAGAATCCAACTGAAGCTCAAGGGTTGTTGTCTCAAAAATTAGACAACATGTTAAAAGAAGCTAAAATTGATGGTGCTTTAATGGAAAGCTTAGGAAACAGTATTAAAAATTTCGAAGGAGCTGCTAAAAGTATTTCGCCAACTGTGGATGCTATTGCTTCTCAGAAAAAATATGCAGAGGAAATGGTAAGTGCTGCTAAAAACTTAGAAACTTTAAATGGTTTATACGCTTCGCAGTTAGAAAGTGCAGAGAAAAATGCTACTGCTAATGCTGAAATTGCTGAAAATGCGGCTAAATTAAAAGAGCAAATGCAATCTATGACTTCTAATATTGCTTCATTGAATGCAGTTTATGGAGGTATGCTTTCTGCTATGAGTAATAGATAATTTTTGAAATTATCAATTATTCAAATTAATTAATTTATATAAACTATTAAAAGAAAAATTAAATAATGGCAGGAGGAAAATTAACCCCTAGACAGAAGATGATTAACCTAATGTACTTGGTTTTCATCGCTATGATGGCATTAAATATGTCAAAAGAGGTTTTGACCGCTTTTGGTTTGATGAATGAGAAATTTGATACAGTAAATTCATCTTTGTCAGATAGTAATACAGCTTTGTTAGGTTCTATTGAACAAAAAGCTACAGATAGTCCGGATCAATTTAAAGAGGCTTATAAAAAGGCTTCAGAAGTGAAAGCAGTTTCTAAAGAGTTTTATGATTTTCTAGGAAAAACGAAATCTTCTGTAGAGTCAGGATTTGAAAAAGAAAATGGAAAATTGCCTTATGAGGCTATGGATAAATCAACTATCGATGAAAAGTGGTTTTCAGGAGATGGTTATTCAGCTGAAGGAAAGGCTATCGTAGATTCTTTTGATAAATATAGAAAAGGTATTGAATCAGCTTTAGGAAACAATGTCAAATATCAAGTTATTTTAGATAATTTGAAAAAGAAGTTTTCAACTGAAGATATTAAAGATGGTGAAGGAGTTAAAAAGAAATATCTAGATTATCATTTTAAAGGTTTTCCTGCAATTGCAACTGTTGCTAAGTTGAGTGCTTTACAAAATGACGTTAAATCTTTAGAAGCAGATATTTATAATGCATTTTTAGGTAATGCTTTAACTACTGTTGCATCTTTTAGAAATTATAATGCAATTGTAATTCCTGAGAAGTCAGCTTATTTTGCTGGAGAGCAGTTTAAAGGTAAAGTAGTTTTAGGTCGTTATGATAAATCGACTGTTCCTACAAAAGTTGTTGTAAACGGAGGCGAAATCGACTTGGCAAACTCTTTACAAGACGGGCAAGTTATGTTAGGCTTCAATGCTGGAAATGTTGGCGAACATGAAATCAACGGTAAATTTACTTTCATGGAAGAAGGTAAACCAGTTGATATTGATATCAAAGGTAACTATGTAGTTGTACCTAAACCAAATTCAGCTACAATTTCAGCAGATAAGATGAATGTAGTTTATCGTGGTGTTGTAAATCCAATGACTATTTCATTTGCTGGTATTTCTGATGATAAAGTTTCTGCTAGTGCTCCTGGTTTATCTAAAGGCGGTAAAGTTGGTCAGTATAATATGAGTCCTGGTCAAGGTAGAGAAGTTACTATTAACGTGACTGGTAAATTGCCTGACGGACAAAGCGTTTCTGATAAAAAGACTTTCAGAATTAAAGATATCCCTGCTCCTCAAGGAAAAATCCGTAAAGAGGTTGCTGCTAAAGGACCTAAGTCTAGTTTATTAGCTTCTACAGTTACTGCTGAATTAGACGATTTCGATTTTGCTTTAGATGTACAAGTTACTGGATTTAACATTAAAGTACCTGGACAACCTACAATTGTTGTTTCTGGTAGCAAGTTAGATTCTAGAGCTCAAGCAGCTGTTAACAAGGCAGGTAGAGGTGATGTTATTATCATTTCTGAAATCAAAACTAAATTGGCTGGTAGTGCAATTATGTTGAAGAAAACGGCTCCTTGTACGTACGAGGTGCAATAAAAAATGTATTTTTAAGTTTATTTTTTAAACGCTAAAAAGAAAATAAAATGAATTGGAGAAAAATTATATTAGTTCTGGCATTAGGTTTAAGTTCATCTTTTACATTTGCTCAATCTAATCTTTTAAATGCAAAGACTCCTGATCAAATCGGGAAAAAAACAGATGCAGAGTTAGTTGCTGACAACGATACACCACTTCCTTACGGTTATGTAATGGATAGAGATGTTTTGATGGGAAAAAGAGTTTGGGAAATTATCGACCTTGATGAAAGAGTAAATTTTCCGTATTACTTTCCTGTTGAAGGTGACATCATGAAAACCAAAGAAAGACAACCGTTATATAATGTGTTAATTAACGCAATTAAAGATGGTAAAATTACTGAGGTTTATGACTCAAGTTACTTTACAGATAAGAAATCTATTAAAGACATTGAAGCTTCTTTGATGTATATTGATACCACAGATGCTGGTCGTGAATATTTCAATGCCGGTGAAACAATTCCGGAAGAGTTTATTACTAAGACTGAAATTGAAGCATATCATGTGGATTCTTATAAAATTGTTGGATACTGGTATTTTGACAAACGTCAAGGAGAATTAAAATATCGTATGTTAGGTATTTGTCCGGTTGTACCAGATGTTTATACAATGAACAGTGATGAAAAAGATTATATCGAATTGTTTTGGGTTTATTTCCCTGCTGCAAGAGATGTATTACACGAGGCTAAATCATTTAATGATAGAAACTCAGCAATGCCTTTTTCATTCGACCATTTGTTAAATGCTAGACGTTTTAGTTCCGTTATTTACTTGGAAGAGAACGTTTATGGAGATAGACAAATTAAAGATTACATGCAAGAAAATGCTCAAATGCAATTGTTAGAAGCGGATAGAATTAAAGAAAAAATCCGTGACTTTGAACAAGATATGTGGAATTATTAAGATAATTTTTCTCCAATTTATAAAAAACTCCTACCAAGCTTGGTAGGAGTTTTTTATTTTTGCACCATGAAAGATTATTTAGTTATAGGTTCAGGTTTAGCAGGAGTTTGTTTTGCTGAATTTGCTTCTCTGAGAGGAAAAGATTTTTTAGTATTCGAAAATAATTCTCAGCCTTCTTCTATGGTAGCAGGAGGTTTGTATAATCCCGTTGTTTTGAAGCGTTTTAGTGAGATCTGGAAAGCTCAAGAACAGTTGGATATTGCACAAACTTTTTATCCAAAACTTCAGGAGAAACTAAATGAAGTTTTTGATTATCCAATGCCTATTTTTAGAAAATTTGCATCTATTGAGGAACAAAATAATTGGTTCGTAGCGGCAGATAAACCATCTCTTTCATCTTTTTTAAACCCCGTTATTTCTCATAAAAGCTATGAAAATTGTCCGGCTCCTTTTGGCTTTGGAGAAGTTTTGTATTCTGGTTATTTAGATATTCAAAAATTAGTTTTGGGGTATAGAAAACATCTTCTGGATGTCAAATTATTAATTCAGGATTCTTTTGATTATGATGCTATAGTAGTTCATGAAAATTTTGCGGAGTATAAAGGAATACAGGCTAAGCATATTGTTTTTGCAGAAGGTTTCGGATTGCATCAAAACCCTTTTTTTAATGATTTGCCACTAGATGGTACCAAAGGTGAATTGTTACATATTAAAGCACCTAATTTAAAGTTAAATGAGATTATTAAATCTAGTGTATTTATACTTCCAATAGGTAACGATTTATATAAGGTAGGAGCAACTTATAATTGGGAAGATAAAACGAATGAGCCTACAAAAGCTGGAAAAGACGAATTGATTGAAAAACTAAACGAATTAATCACTTGTGATTATGAAATTGTGGAGCATCTAGCGGGAGTTCGACCAACTGTTAAAGATAGAAGACCATTAGTTGGAACACATTTCGAGCATAAAAATCTCCATTTACTGAATGGCTTAGGAACAAGAGGAGTAATGCTAGGACCGTTTTTAGCTAAAAGTTTATTAGAATATTTAGAAGAAGGAGCGATATTAGATAAAGAAATAAACATCGAAAGATACTATAAAAAAAGAGCTAAATCTTAGCTCTTTTTATGCGGTATTTCTTCAGCGTGTTTTTTCCAATCTTTGTCATAGCTCACAAAGAAGTTAATCCAGATATTTCTGGACAATCTCATACTTACAGGCATAAAAACAATTAAAGTCGCAATAATAGCAACAAAAGCTGTTTTTAAATTTGTACCTATAAATACATAAGAAATGATAAAAGCAGCGACACTAAATGCAATTCCTAGGGCATAGCTCACATACATGGCACCATAAAAAAATGAAGGTTCCATTTGATATTTTGTGTGACAGTGACTACAGGTTTCGTGCATTTTATATACCTTGCTGATGTGATAAGGATTGGAGTCCTCATACATACTCTCTTCATGACATTTAGGACAAGTTCCTGTTAAAATGCTATAGAGTTTGGATCCTTTTTTTAACATTTGCAAAAAATTTATACAAAGATACTACAAGTTGTGCCGTTAAGTGTAACAATTGTAACAAAAAATAGATATGTTAAACATTCATAATTTATCGGTTTCATTTGGTGGAACTTATCTTTTCGAAGAAGTGACTTTTCGCTTGGGAGCAGGTGACAGAGTAGGTTTAGTAGGTAAAAATGGTGCAGGAAAATCAACCATGTTGAAAATCTTAGCCGGAGACATCAAACCTGATTCGGGTGTAATTGCTGCCGAAAAACAAATAAAAATAGGTTTCCTACGTCAAGATATCGATTTTGAATTGGGAAGAACGGTTTTGCAAGAAGCTTATCAAGCTTTTGAAGAAATTCTAAAAGCCGAATATCGAATAGACGAAATTAACCACGAATTAGCTAATAGAACCGATTATGAAAGTCAAACGTATCACGATTTAATCGACGAATTAGGAGAAGTAACGCACCAATATGAAATTTTAGGAGGTTACCAATACAAAGGAGAAACCGAGAAAATATTATTAGGTTTAGGATTCAAAAGAGAAGAATTCAATAATGTAACTGAATCTTTTTCAGGAGGATGGAGAATGCGTATCGAATTGGCAAAATTGTTATTGCAAAGCAACGATGTTTTGCTTCTGGATGAGCCAACGAACCACTTGGATATCGAAAGTATCATTTGGTTAGAAAGTTTCTTAAAATCATTCCCTGGAGTTGTGGTGATTGTATCGCACGATAAAATGTTTTTGGATAATGTGACCAATAGAACCATCGAAATTTCTTTGGGAAAAATATACGATTTCAATAAACCCTATTCAAAATACTTGGTTTTAAGAGAGGAAATTAGAGAAAAGCAATTGGCAACTCAAAAAAATCAAGCGAAGAAAATCGAAGAAACCGAGAAGTTAATTGAGAAGTTCAGAGCAAAAGCTTCAAAAGCTTCTATGGCGCAATCGCTAATCAAAAAATTAGATAAAGTGGAACGAATTGAAGTCGATGAAGACGATAATTCGGTAATGGCTATTTCGTTTCCGGTTTCCGTTACGCCGGGAAGAGTCGTGGTTGAAGCTGAACACGTTTCTAAAGCTTTTGGCGATAAAAAAGTACTTTCCGATATCTCACTTTTAGTGGAACGAGGCAATAAAATTGCTTTCGTTGGTCAAAATGGACAAGGGAAATCAACGTTTATCAAAGCTATTGTAGACGAATTTCCATACGAAGGAAGCATAAAATTAGGTCACAACGTGCAATTGGGTTATTTTGCTCAAAATCAAGCGGAATATTTAGATGGTGAAAAGACCTTGTTAGATACTATGTTAGACGCGGCAACTGACTCTAATCGTTCTAAAGTTCGCGATATGCTAGGTGCTTTTCTTTTCCGTGGCGACGATGTCGAAAAGAAAGTAAAAGTACTTTCCGGAGGAGAGCGAAACCGTTTGGCACTTTGTAAATTGTTGTTGCAGCCCATTAATGTATTGCTAATGGATGAACCTACCAACCACTTGGATATTAAGTCTAAAAACATCTTAAAAGCAGCTTTAAATGATTTCGAAGGAACTTTGTTAATCGTATCGCACGATCGTGATTTTTTACAAGGGTTGACTAACACGGTTTACGAGTTTAAAGATCAAAAAATCCGAGAATATTTGGGCGATATCAATTTCTTTTTGGAACAAAAAAACGTTCAAAACATGAGAGAGATTGAGAAAAAAGATAACGTTTCATCGGTAAAAACCAATGTACAATCCGAAAAGAAAAGTCTTTCATATGAAGAGCAAAAGAAACAAAAATCACTGCAAAACAAGTTGAGTAAAATTGAAAGTCAAATCCAGCAATTGGAAAAAGACATTCAAAAAGACGACAAACATTTGGCGGACAATTATGAAAAATTGATGGAAGATGCAGCCTTTTTTGCAGCTTACGAACAAAAAAAGAAAGATTTAGACCAACTATTAATCGATTGGGAAAATGTACAATTAGAAATAGATTCTTTAAATTAGTCCAATTTCTTTAGAATGTTGGATGGCTTCATTGCTAAATTTAAAATAGAAGGTTTCTATATTCAGTGAGCTAATGGTTTCTAGTTTTTGTATGGTTGATGTTTTTTTTGAGTTTCCTACTTGCCGGATGTAAATTGCTTTAATGTGTAAAGGAAAAATTTTGCAAATTGCTTCATATAAGTGAGGGTCATCTTGTGTGTCATCGCCTAATAAAACGTATTTTAAGTCGGGATAAAATTCTAAAACGTGTTTGATCTTTTCAAATTTATGATTGTGATTACCTCTTCCTGTTAAAAAAAGTTGGGTTAAATTGGTTTTAATATCTTTTAAAAGTAAAACAGCTTTTGGTAATTCTTTTAAATCAATAAACTTTGTAATTAAGCTATATAAGTTCCATTCGCTACTTGAAATATAAAAAAAAGCATTGCTTTCTTCTTTGTTTTTTCTTCCGGCTGTTTGTAGAGCTTTATAATGTAGAACTACATCGTCAAAAGCTTTTCTTTTGCTTACATTTTGAAAAAGTAAAACGTAAAGTTTTTTGAAAGGGTTTCGGGAATGCGATATTAAAAAAGTATCGTCAATATCTGAAATGACACCAAATTTTCCTTTCGGAGGTTTTATAAAACTAGAATGTGATTCAATTTTTTCTTGATTGTAGAGCATAAAAACAACATATTCATGCCAACCGCTTTCAATGTTTTTTTCAAAAGGAATACAAAACTTAAAATAGCCGTCATCTAAAGTTTTGGTTTCTATAACTTCACCATTTAATTCTAAAAAAATAGATTGATTTGGTATTGTTTTTAATTGGAACAAATGAATAATTGATCTTGCATTTCTGAAATTTGTCTTCTCAAAATCATAATTTGCTTTATCACTTGGCTTAAAAACATGCCCCATAACTATTAACTCTTGATTATTTGCATAGCCATGGTATAATTTAATTATAGGATTCACTTTTTATTATTTAAATTTGAGTTATTGATAACAAATTACGAATTAATATGAAACCAAACGGTAAATATTTAATTATTGTTAATCCTATTTCCGGTGATAAGGATAAATCTGGACTTTTAGAGAAGATTAAATTATTTTTTGAAGATTCAAAAAGCGAATGGGTTATTTATGAAACTACAGGTGAAAAGGATATAGAAGCAATTCAGCAATTGTTTTTTGATAATAAACCGGAGAGAGTAGTTGTTGCCGGAGGAGACGGAACAATTAAAATGGTTGTGGAAGCGTTAGAGAATGAAGATGTCATTTATGGATTGATTCCCGCCGGATCAGCTAATGGTTTTGCTACTGATTTAAATATCCCGACTGAAAATGAAGACGCCTTAAGAATTGCTTTTCACAATCCGTACACAGTCATTGATATTGTTGAAATAAACGGTATGAAAAGTTTACATCTGAGTGATATAGGTTTAAATGCTTTACTGGTCAAAAATTATCAAAATTCAGATAGTAGAGGAAAAATAGGCTATTTGCAGCAGGTTATTCCAACACTTAAAGAAGCCGATGATGCTTTTAAAATTTCAATTGAAGCCGATTCAGCTTCTGTTAAATGTGACGCTAAAATGGTTGTTTTTGCAAATTCTCAAAAGTATGGTACTGGCGTAGTTATAAATCCAATAGGAGTCATTGATGACGGCAAATTTGAAATTATAATTTTAAAGAATTTAGATTTACTCGTGATAGCAAAAATAATGACCGGAAATGTTGCGGTTTCAGACGAAGATATACACATTATTTCGACTACTTCAGCAAAAATAAATTTAGAAAAACCGGTAAGTTTTCAAATGGATGGAGAATATTGCGGAAAAGTTGATTCTTTAAGTATTAAAATATCTAATAATAAAATTAAAGTAGCCACTCCTTAGTTTTTATTTAAAAGGATGTCTTTCGTGCCAGAAAACTTCGGGTTCCAGTTGGGTGAAAATTTGATCCATGTATCTGTTAATAAGTTTGTTAGTGTGAAAGATGAATCCCGACATTTTAACGGCTTTGGCTCCAATAGAGCTTTTGATTTCTAAGGCAGTTCTGCCAAAAATAATTTTTCGAAATCCATTTTCTATTCCAAAAGCGGTCATATTGTACAACATATTTAAATACAGCATTTTTTCCTTTTGAATGTTTTCGTCATACCCTAAAAAATAGGTTTCTAACGTTTCTCCGTTCAATAGTAAAGAATGAAATCCTACCAGTTGATTTTCGTTATAATACCCAAAGATTTTAAATCGGTTGCCACATTGTTTTTTAAAGGTAGAAAAGTGGTCTTTAGCCAAAAAGAACGTATTGAAAGGAGCATTAAGTGCTACATAATGATACAGTGCGTACAGTTTTGCTTCCTGTGCTAAAACATCTTCAAAGGGAAGCTCTCTTACAATAATTCCTTCCGATTTTTTACGGGCTCTTTTGTATTGATCTCGGTATTTTTTTAATAAAGCATTAGTGTAATCTTCCATAGTTTTCCATTCGTCAGGAAGATTTAAAATCATATTAGGTTGTGTAGAAAACTCATAAATGTTTTTGAAATTATGCTTTTTTAATTCCACCGAACAATCTTCGTAAAAATCTTTAAAACTAACCAAGTGTATGGTGATGTTTTTTTCTCTGAAATAGGCAATAATTGCTTGGGAACAGTCGTGCATGACCTGACTAATTTCTTCAAAAGAAATCTCATGATTAAAAGTGTAACCATTTTGCCCGGTAATCATATTGTTGCCCAAAAACAAAACGTGTGAAGCAAAATTTTTGAAGACAAAATTCCGGATTTGGGTTTTGAAACAATGATCGCGCTCTCCAAAAGATTCTAATTTGTTTAGATTGAGATATTGCGCTAAAGCTGTTCCAATAAGTTTCTCATTTTCAAAGATACCAATAAAAAAACATTCCATATTTACAGGCGCCGATTTTTCGAGAACTTGTAAGTATGGTGTTTGTAAAAAATGATTGTGGTGAGAAATGGAATCCCAATTTTCCGGTAAATCTTTCGTATGATGAAATAGGGTAAAGTGAATATTTTTCAAAGCAAAAAAATGTCCTATTGTTTGAATAGGACGAAAAAGGTTAAATATTATTTTTTAGTGCCAAGCGCAAATAATAGCTCCCATCAAAGTTAAAGAAACAATCCAATATCCAGATGTGATTAGGATATATTTCCACGATTTTTGTTCAAAAAGGCTGTTAATTGCAATAATAGGAAGTACAAATAAAAGGCCACATATAAAACCATGAAGAGCTCCATGTTTAGCACTTAGGAAGTTTTGTCCGTGTACTTGCATAAAAGCCAAATACGCTTCGTCAGCGGCATTTCCTCCTACTGATTGTAGTACACCAATCTGATGAATAACAAGTGAAGGAACAAAAAAAGCAATTAGCAAAGAAAAAACTAAAGTAAGACCAAAGATTTTGACCATGTTTCCTTTTTGGGCTTTTTCTTCTGTCATACCTGTTTCTTGCATCCAAATAGTTCCGAATACTTTTGGGTTATACCAAATGAATCCCACTATAAAAGTCGATAACGCTGCTACAATAGCTGCAATAGGATTGAAAAGCATAATTAAATAGTTTTTGGTTAGTAAATCAAAGATAGCGAAAAAAGAAATCCGTTGATAAAAAAGCTAGATAAGCAGAGAAAAGCGAAGAATACCTAATTCTAGGTATAAAAATACCTATTAATAAGGATTGTTTGAAGAAGATGTAGCTTATACTTTTGAAAACAATGAAATGGATAAAGAGGTTAATTTGGTAGGGGTATTTAATTTAATAATTCTTATTCATTTTAGAGGTAAATTAAAAAAGTAATGAGTACACTAATGAAACTTTTCAAATTAGATTTAAGCTATTCAAAAATAGTTCTTTCTGTTTTTGGGCAGGCTCATTACTTTTTAATTGCCATTTTTCTTTTTAAATATGACTTAATCGAAAAATTAGACAATCCCTTTCTTTTGGATTTCAATTTTTATTTCATATTATTGTCTAGTGTTTTATTTTCTGTAACCTGGTTCTTTATGAATGTAGGTATTACAATAATGGTTCTGTTTTTTGAGCATAATGGAAATTATGATGATGCAACTACAATTTTTATCAATACAATGATCAGCTCTGTAGTGTATCTTACAATTTCATTATTTTTCAATTATATTTTTGGACTAGGTTTTTGAACACTTTATAGTTGTCTCTTATTTGTTTTTGGCTTTTAGAGTGATTAAAATAATTTTTAAGAAAAGAAGAAGCTAACTTAAAAAAATATATATTATATTATGGCTGTTACCCCAAGTTGTGGAGAACAAATCTCTATTGAAGATGCAAAGCAATTAATAAATGCATTTAAAGAAAAATATCCTAATGAAATTCAGTGTTCATTCGTAGGAGTTGAAAAAATAAATCTAATTTTGAATCAGGAGGGCTGTATAGGAATCAGGCTCTATAATGGTTATGATGAAAGCTTAGAGCGATTTTCTGCTGTCTTAGTAGGGGTAGATGCAGGAGGAAATGATATAATGGCTATTATTATTGATAGAGCTAAACCTTGTCCTCCCGACTGTGACGTCAAAAGTTTATTAAATAATTAAATGAATTTTGTAGTTCTATTAGATGTTCTTGCTGATATTAGTTATCTCTTAGGAATAATTCCGTTATTTATTTATATCTATAATAGGAAGAAGGTAAATCAGGAAACGGTTTACCTTTTATCTTTTCTAGTGTTAATGTTTGTAGTAAGTATTTTTGATCCGCTTAACCAAAAATATTTTAGAATTTCTACAACTATTTGGTATAGATTTTACTGTATTATAGAATTTTATACGGTGCTTTATTTTTATTATAAGGTACTGAAAAACAAAAAAATAATGTTCTTTTTCGGTATCTTGTACTTCTTGGTTTATACATATTTGTTAAAAGATTTTTCATTTGACCAAAAGGTTTATAACGATATGCCTATTAATTTGATTATGGTATTAATGGTTATTGTATTAAGCGTTCAATGGTTTATAGAAGTTTTCAAAACAATGGAAGATATTCCTTTGTATAATCGTTCAGCGTTTTATTACATTTCTAATTTCTTAATATTTTATTGCGGAACTTTTTTGGTTCTTTTAATGGCTGATTATCTGAGACAAGAAAAATTAGGGATTACCAGTTTTTGGGTTATTATTGCATTGTTAAATGTTATAACAAAAATTGTTTTAATTGTTGTTATTTGGAAGTCAAGTCCGAAAAAATTAATAATGAAGATTTAAAATGTAGTAACTTTTGTAATTTTGGTGCTGAAATAAGAATCAAATGAAGTGTGCTTTGTAGTCAATAACTATTTAGCATTTTTTTTGATTGAAAAATGTAGGAGTGGATTATTCAAGTCAAGTTGGAAGCTTAATTATTATAGGTACAGGGCTAATCGTTATTTTAGTTCTGATCTTACTTTTTTTAGCCGTTTTTTATCAAACGAATTTATTAAAAATCAAAAGGAAGGAAGCTGAGCTACTTTTAAAAGCTTCTTTAGAAAGTGAAAAAAAGGAACGTCAACGCATTGCGGCAGATATCCATGACGGTGTTTCCGGAGATTTAAACGCAGTTCGCAATTTTATAGCTATTCTTCTTCGGTCTGAGACTGATGAAGGAAAAAAAGAAATGTTTACGGAAATTAAAAGTGGAGTAGAAGCAGCTTTAGAAAATACACGATTAGTGTCTTATAAATTAATGCCTCCGTTATTAGAAAAAGCCGGCTTTTTACCTGCGTTTAAAGATTACCTTGACAGGATTAATAACGAAACACAGGTTTTTACCTTGAACTATCAGGGTTCTGATCACCAAATTCCTTCAGAGCAAGCGTATGAGTTGTTTCGAATACTTCAGGAATTTACGTCAAATATGATGAAGTACGGAAACATAACATCATGTAATTTTGTATATACTGATTTTCCCGAAAGTTATCAAATAGAAATACAAGATGATGGTATCCCTTTTAATTTTAAGGAGCAATATGCTGTATCAAAAGGTGCAGGATTAAAGAACATCAGCTCTAGAATTAAAGCTATTGAAGCTAATTTTGAACAAATTCCAGTGGAAAGGGGCAATAAATTCGTAATTTTGGTAAAAAAATAAGAAATGAATATTGCTATTGTTGACGACCATCAGTTGTTTAGAAAGAGTTTAGCTTATTTAGTGAACTCTTTTCAGGATGTTACAGTAGTTCTTCAAGCAGGCAACGGAAGAGAGTTTTTGGAACAGATAGATGCCTTTTCTATAGATTTAGTTTTACTCGATATACAAATGCCTGAGTTAGATGGTTTTCAAACCTGTAAAGTCCTAAGAGAAGAATATCCCGATATTTTTATTTTGATAATATCTCAATTGACAACAAAAGAGAGTGTGCATAAAGTGATGGAATTAGGCGCACATGGTTTCTTTACTAAAAATTCAGACCCTAATCAGTTGGAACAAGCGATAAGAAGTGTAAAAGAAAAAGGATATTATTTTGGTAACGAATTGGGTTCTGTGCTTCGAGAAGCTTTATTATGGGAGAAGAAAGCCAATCAATCAACCACTATCTATGAGGATACGGTTCAACTTACTTCAAGAGAGATTGAAATTATAAAATTGGCTTCCAGAGAATTGAGTAGTAAAGAAATCGGTGACATGTTGAATATTGCCTCAAGTACGGTAGATACACATCGGAAACATATCATTAGCAAAACCAATTCTAAAAATATCGTAGGAGCCGTGATCTATGCTTTGAAAAGAAATCTGATTCAGTTAAATGAAATTTAAAAAAATGAGAGCCCTTTTTGCTTTTTTTAGTTTGTCTTTCTGTTTCTTGGCTTCTTGCCAAAAAGAAAAATCAGTTGTAGATACCGTATTTTCATTTCCTAAAGAGCTAAAAGAACTTTCCGGAATTATTGAAATACATAAGGAGCTGTATTTGATTCAAGATAGTAGAAATAAACCCGAAATTTTAGTATTTGACAGCAAAGGCAAGTTACAAAGAACAATTAAGGTCTTAAATATTGAAAATACAGATTGGGAAGCTTTGACCAAAGATGAAGAAGGTAATATATACATAGGAGATTTTGGGAATAATGACAACGATCGAAGCGATTTACGTATCATAAAAATCAATAGAGGCGATTTACAGCAAGAAGAAGTTAAACCGAGTCAGATAATTTCATTTCACTATTCCAATCAAAAAAAGTTTCCACCAAAGAAGAAAGACAAAAGAAATTTCAATGTTGAGGCTTTCGTGGAGAGTGAGAACTTTTTCTATTTATTTTCTAAAAACAGCAACGGAATAGCTTTGGTATACCAAATACCTAATCAACAAGGAGAACAAGTTGCAGTTCCGATAGATTCATTAGAACTTTCAGTAGAAAATAAGCCGGTGATGATTACTGATGCCGCTTTTGATAGTCAAACACATACTTTGGTTTTACTAGGACATAGTACGGTATTTCAATTTCAAGTGAGCCAATTTCAAGATTTGTCCAAAACGACTAAAAAAACAGTTAAGCTTCACCATAATTCTCAAAAAGAAGGCATCTGTTTTAAAGATGCCAAGACTTTATGGTTAGTTGATGAACGTGATAAAAAGATCGGAGGAAATTTATATCAATTACTGCTGGATTAAAATCCAAATCCTAAACCGAAAGCAATTCTGTTTCCGTCTTCACTGTTGAAAAAGGTCAATCGGGCAGTAGCCATGTCTAAGGCGCTTAGCCAAATTCCGCCACCAACTGATTGATGCCAATTTTTTGAAGATTCGCCATCAAGCCAAACGCGTCCATAATCATATCCGCCCAAAATACCATATCTCATAGGAACTAAGCTTTTGATTTGACCTATGTTCCAACGCAAATCAGTACTTTGAAAGAATGAAGCATCACCTAAAAAGCGCTGATTTCTGTATCCTCTTAAATCATAATCTCCACCTAAAGTTGCTCCTTGATAAAATTCAAAATTAGAATTGAATATCTTTTTTCCTTTGACCAAAGTGGCTAAAACTAATTTTTTATTTCGGGTAAGCTTATGACTAAAACCTAAATGACTTTCCAGATAAGTAAAATTTCTATCAAAGTTTTGCAAATTGGTCTTCCATTCTGTTAAAAACGAAAAAGTAATACCTAAACCGGGATTTGCTTTACTGTCATAATTTTCAAAAGCATATTTAAGTCCTAAACCTGCAAATTGCTTGTATTCAAAAACGCTTGGATTAATTTCAGGAGAAGTATTAATGAAACGATTTGTAATGTCTTCAACTTCAATGTTCTCGAAAGATGGTAAGAAGCTTAATTCACTTCCAAAACTTCCTTTCTTTTTAAAGCTAGGAACAACTTTAAACGTTTGAATCTTAACCCTGTTGAAATCCATTCCCATAGCATCGTCAAAATTTTGAGTTTCGTTTCCGTAGCCAAAATAATTGATGCTAAAGTTTGGAGTCGTATAGCGAGCATCTAATTCTAAATTCCAGTATCCTATAAGTTTAGTGAAAATACCATTATAGAACAATTCAAAACCTTCAGTGGCAAAATAATAATTTCCTTTGAAAGAATGTTTAGAAGTAAAAGGATTGCTCTTAAATCCTTGATATTGATAAACCAAACTAGAACCTAATTTAACTCCGTCATCAGGATTATATCCAATGGAGGGGAAAGCCATAAAAGCACTGTACTTTGCTGTTTTTTTATAATGATACTCATTTAAATCGTAATCATCTCTAAAATGAACGGTTGCTTTTCCTGTGTTTTCAAGTGTATTCTTTTTGGATTTATAGTCGTAAATAACTACTTTTTTTCCATTTTCAATAGCATAAGTGTCATTGTTTTGTCCGCCAATAAGCCTAACTTTAATGCTGGATTTTGCTTTTCCTGTAACTTTAAATATATCGTCATCGTCTAGCCCATAAATCCAGATTTGATTGGTTTCATGACCATAATACGTGCGGCTAAACTCGGGTTCAGCTTTTGATTTCTTTAAGCGACTAAAAGTAACTTTAGTTTGATTGTCGGGTAAACGTTCAATGATAAACTCGTCATCTTTATCTGTTCCGGTAAGAATGATGATTTTTTGAAGAAAGTAATAATATTTTTCAGCATAATCCGCTAAATGATCACGTCTTGTTTTTAGCTTAGTGATAATTTCTTTTGTGGTTTCATCATCTTTAATTTCCTTTGGAAGCTCCTGAAAAGCATTTTCAATAACAGCGTCAGTCAGATGTCTTTTAATGAAATCAGCTTGGTCTCTCCAGTCCTGGCTATCAGCATTTTTGATAAAAGCCATATCTAAGTTGTGACCCGCAAAATTGAACCATTTTTCACTAGGGAAATGTTCTTTAAAATCACTGATATGTCTTACTCCCGGAATATTTAAAATAAGAGAAAGCAGTGTCCCGTCTGCTTTAACAAAAGCTTGGTCTCGGTCTCTGGGAATTGGTTTGTAAATAATACTTTCTTGATTTTTAAATACAGACCAACGCCATTGATCGGCATGTCGATCCCAATCGCCAATAAGCATATCGAAAAGACGAGCCCTCATAAAAGCAGTTTCGTCTACTTTATATTTTTCATCTTTTCGTATTTTTTCTAAAACTTCGGAAGTACTCACAATATCATCGGGTTGTCCGAAACTTTTTTGCTCCAAATGATCGTCTGTCGGACGTTCTTCAATTAAATACAAGGCATCTCCATAATCAGAATTATACTGCTGAAGTGCTGGCTGTTTTGGAACATAAAATAACTTTGGATTGGTATGAAACACTCCAATTGCATCGGCCAGATCGCCTATGATAAAAGGAGTAAAAGGATGTGCAGTTGTATAGAAATCAAAAACGAATTTCTCGGTATAAGTATCTTTAAATTCACTTTCTACATTTTGGTTTTTAAAAGCAACGGTTTGCAAAAAGCGCGTAGCACTTTTTTTCAAATCTCGCATTACATATTGTTTGCCATTTTTGTCTTCTAAACGAAGTGACATGGATTGATGTCCGCCACCTGCAATTATAGGCTGTAAGCCTCCATAAAGTGTATCCAGCTGTACAGTAGGGATTTCAACAGGTAAACCATAATATTTTCTGAAATGGTCGCCCCAAAGAAACGTATAGAAACCACTTTTTTCAGCCCATTCTTTAGGGTAAATTGTAGCAGTTGTTGTTGCCGAAAACTCGTTCTTTCCTGTGAAAGGCGTTTTAGTCGGATACGCTTCCTGGATAGGAATAGCAATTAACTCTTTTAATTCGTTGTTATCAGTGCTAAAAAAACGATTGATAATGGCTCCGTTTGAGTAGAAATCCATAATAGCAAAACCATTTCCGCCAAAATTAAAATCTTTTTTATCGGTAATTTTTGTAGCTTCTTTTTTAGAGCCCGCCCCGCTGATAACTTGTTTGATGCCTTCCTGTTCAATGTATTGTAAATTGTGGTCATGACCTGAAACAACAATAACATTATCTAAATTTTGAATAAGAGGTTTTATTCTGCTGATTAAAGTTGCATATTGTTTGTTTTGTAGATCTTGTGGACTTGCTCCGGTAGTTTTGCGCAATAAATTGATAAAAGAGCCCACAATAGGCAAAGGGATTTTGTTATTGATAGGGAAAATATTTTTGTGAAACGAATATTGTCCGCCATGAGCTCCGTTGCTAAAAAGTGGATGATGGATCACTAAAACAACTGTCTTGTTTTGATTTTTATTGATTTCGCTATGTAATTCATCAAAAAACTCTTCTCGCGTTTTGATTTCGCAGTCATCATTCATTTTAGGATGTTTGTTCCAATCTTCCAGATACCATTCGCTGTCTACAACAATTAAAGCCAGATCATCATTCACAGAAACCGTTTCAATAGGACAACCATTTTTCGGTAAAAATGCTTTTTTAGAATCAAAATATGTATTGACTAGTTCCGCTTGATCTTCTAAGCCCTTTAAATCGCTATACCAATCGTGATTTCCGGGAATAAAAATGGTTTTTCCTTTGAAATTTTTAGTTATGGCAAGCTGTTTTTCTAATTTTTCTTCTGCTAGTTTTCGATTTTTATCTGATTTTGGAGGTAATCCTTTAGGATAAATATTGTCGCCTAAAAAAATCAAGGTGCTATTTTTAGGAGCCTTATTCAGTTGATTCTGTAATAGATCCAAAGTTTGAGTGCCTTCAATTTCATCGGCATTTCCGGCATCGCCAATTAAAAAAAGAGTGTGTTTTTTAGATAAAGAGTCCGCCGATAGACTAAAATCATAGTTTTTTACGTTCTTACCTTCGGAAACACCCATGGTAGCGCAAGAATTAAACATAAAAAGAGAGCTAAAAAGAACAGAAGTCTTTATTAGAAATATTTTAGTGTTTGAAAACGCAATCATTTTTATAAATTTATATCATTAAAAGAAAATAAATGTCAATTGTAAATCAAGCAAGTCTTTACGTAGAACAGTTATTCAAAGATAAACTATCTTCTGCATATTTGTATCATAATTTTGTGCATACACAAAATGTCGTGGCTACAATTGAAGCTATAATTAATTATGAAAAAATTGAAGATTCAGTAGCAGATGTTTTGTTAGTAGCCGGTTGGTTTCATGATACAGGTTATGTTGAAAGTACAGAACAACACGAACATATTAGCGCTAAAATTGCTGAAGAGTTTTTGAATAAAAATGGAAAAGATGCTTTTTTTATAGCCGAAGTAAAAAGATTAATTTTGGCGACGCAATATAATTGTGAACCCAAGGATAATTTAGAACAAATAATTAAAGATGCAGATTATTGCCATTTAGGCAGTGACACTTACAATGTGTCTTCAGAATTTTTGAGAAAAGAGTGGGAACTGACTTGTGGTCGAATCTTTTCTGATTTAGAATGGCATAAAGGAAACTTAAAACTGTTACAAGAAAAACATCATTTTTATACCGCTTATTGTCAGAAGTTTTTACAACCTGTAAAAGAGAAAAATATCAAAAGAATTTTAAATAAAATTCACAACATGGAAGAAAATAAAGAACATAAAAAAGAAAAGAAGAAAAAGCCGGATAGAGGCATTGATACTATGTTTCGCGTTACGCTGAACAATCATACGCGGTTGAGTGGAATTGCTGACAGTAAAGCTAATATTTTACTTTCAGTAAATGCTATTATTATTTCGGTGGCGTTGTCGACTATTGTCCCTAAATTAGATAATCCTAATAATGCGCATTTGATTGGTCCAACTTTTACTATGGTCATGTTTAGTGTGGTATCTATTATTTTTGCTATTCTTTCTACGCGACCAAAAGTTACTTCAGGACGATTTACCAAACAGGATTTAGACGAACAAAAAGTCAATTTGTTGTTTTTTGGAAACTTTTATAAGATGCCTTTGAAAGAATATCAGGAAGCAGTGAACGATATGATTAATGATAAAGAATATCTGTACAACACCATGATTTCTGACCTATACTATTTAGGAGTGGTTTTAGAAAAGAAATACCGATTGTTGAGAATTACTTATAACATCTTTATGACAGGAATTATTGTTTCGGTTATTGCTTTTGTAATTGCTTTTAAGACATCAGGGTATTAAGGATTGGTTTTTAAAAATTCATCAATAGTAATTTCACTCTTTTCAGGTAAAATATTTTCATGAAGAATAGTTACTCGGATAGCATTTAATCCTGACACACCTTGTAAATCCTGAACTTCAAATTGTTCTATTTCAGAAGCAATGACGTTTTTGTGTTGTAAATAACGAACATATTTCAAGTACTCTTCTTCTTCAGGTTTACCGGAATATACAATAGTGATTTTTCCTTGAGCCGTGATTCGTTCGTTTCGCCCTTTGATATACGCTTTATCAATTCGTTTTTTCACTACTTCATAGCGTGCATTGTACGTTCCGTCTACATCAAAGCGTTTTTCGTCCATACGGAAACGAATAGAAATAGGACTGTTAAAAACCAATATTAAGGAAGTAACTTCTAAAGGAAAAGGAAGTTCTTGTTTGATTTTATGATGTTCTCTTTCCATTTCACAAAGCGTTTGAAATTGCCATAATCTTAAGTTTTGAAGATAAAGCAAATCAAATTTTTGTTCCGGAGTTATAGAAGACCCAATATATAAATTGTGTTCAACACCATCTGTACGAAAACGTTCGTAATAATGGGGATAGATCTTTTGAGCTTCCGTTTGTTTTTCGTCTATGATTTTGGCTAATTTTTTGTTGATAATAGCCATAGCTTCGTCAAATTTTTTGCGCTCTGTATAAAGCAAACCATTTTTAGTGTCTAACGAATCAAAATAGCGATTGATTTCAAGAGCTATAGTTTCATTAGTTTGAACAGTTCTTAAAAGCGGATGAATTTCAGATCCGATATAGCGTTGAATTTGTTGTTCAATATCAGCTTTCAGATTTCCCTGAAGTTCAATCTCCCAATCCTGAAGTTCAAAAATACGCTGTTCTACAATAGAAAGTTTGTAAGCAGTACTGATCTCACTAAAAATTTGAAGCAACCATTGAAGTTGTACTTTCAAATCTTTTTTTACGGTTTCATTTCGATGCTCAGAAGAACCTTTGATGTCAATTTGACCATATAACGGATAGACATCTTTAAAAACGATTTCTTTTAAAGTATAAGGTTCCAAATTAATTTGACTGTCATAATATTTTTGAGCTTCTAAAGTGAATTTCCAATATACGCTTGGATGAATAGTGGTGTATTCTCTTTGAATAATTGCTTCAATCTGATTGTCACGTTCTTTATTGAATCGTTCAATGGTATCCACCAAAAAGGGAATGATCAATGCGATTTTTTGAGCTTCAATACTATTCAAGGCTTTTGGCGTAGCCGAAACTAATTCTATAATTCCTAAAAGTTGATTGTCTTTTACAATTGGAGCCAAGATACAGCTGGAAATATCTTTGAGCAAAAGTCTATAACCTAAACTTTCGTTTTCCGGAGATTGAATATAATTTCTAACATCTGATATAGTAAAATAAACTTGTTTCTTGATGAGGTTTTCATACGAACCGTTGCATAAAATGGCTTCGCAGTCACAATCTTTCTCATCTAAAATAAAACTTGAAACAAAATCTTTACTGATAGGAGGTTTTACTAATTTTTTTTCCGCCGGATTAAAAACCATAAAACCAATTCTTAAATCAGGAATCTTAAAAAAGGATCTGAAGATGGATTCAAAGCTGTTTTCAAACGTTGTTTGCTCTGATTTTGTCTTTAGTAAATTTGTTTTCAGATTAGAAAGAGAGCTTTCGGTTGTACTATCAAACAAACTAACGATGCCAAAACCTTTTAAGATCCAGCTTTCATTAGGGAAATATTTTTTCCATAATTCTAAATCATCATAATTATCGAGCAACAGATTGATTTCCGAATCAGAAAGCATAATGGCTTTGTCTGTAGGAGTTATTTCTATAAAATCGGCATTATACAAAATGCGATAATGGCGCATAAAACCCGATTTGTCAGGAATGTCATAAAAAAGAGGTGAGGCAAAATCAATTTTATAATTGAAATACTGGTTAATAATTAAACAGCAGTTCATAACATAAAATTGATGTTGATCAAAATTTCTTATGTTGGTTTCAAAATTAACACCGGCGTCTTTCAGAATGTTTTCGAAACGTTTAGTGTAATTGAAAGTGAAATTGTGAAAAGGTATTGTTGCGGCCTTAATTTCGTTGTTTGTCAATGCTGTAGGAAATAAATCGGAAAGCAAATAACGAATGAGCTGGCTGTTTTTATCAATAGTGTCTATAGTATCAATCCCTGTAATCAGTTCAGGAACTTTAGACACTTCGTTTAATAAAGATTGTGCATAAGCCGATCGGAACGGAATATCATTTTGAGCAATATCCGATAGCATTTCCGTAAGCTTATGAAAGGAAATTAAAGTTTTAAAAGGTGATTCGCTAAAGTATGATAAACCCATTCAGCCTAATTTGTACAAAGGTACAAAATATTGTATTAAGAAGTAATGTAAAAGAAATGTACTGAATTTATAAAAAGTAGGTATTGTAAGGATGTTTTTTGGTAAATAAAAGAGTTGTTAAAATTTTGTAAATAAAAGCTTTTATAGTATTAAAAGAAATTTAATTCTTACTTAAAAAAAACTTTACTGTTACTAATTTAACTTTTTTGATAAAAGGAAGAATAATTTAACAAAATATAATTTTGTCTTTTATTATAAATGTGAATACTTTTGTTAAAATTTTTTTTAACAATTTTTACTTTGCTAAAAAATAAAAAACAAATGTTAACGTTAGTTAATTATGTTGCTTATATAGTAGCATTGTTTTAATGAAGTGTTTAAAAATGTTTTTGTTAAGTGAGATAAAATAACTGCTAATAACCTTACCTTATTGATAGATCACTACTTTTTTGCGAAGATATTTTAGTTAACAATAGACTATAAAAATATCTGAAGCATTTACAGTCTGGAAAATTTGAAACTATGTCATATAGTTTCGTTTTTGTCTGGAAAACAAAAACATAATATAATATTGGATTTTATCCTATAATGGGAGGCTTATTTCTTTATGAGGATATGAAAGTGTAGCAACTTTTCATGTTATATATTGTAAAGAATACTGGCCGTAATTTATACTGTAGATGTACAACATTTATATTTTTAGATAAATTGATTTAAAGATTCTTATACAGAAATACTATTATGAAGCAGATTAGAACCAGTAAGTTTTCTAAACTAGTAGCTTATTATTTGGCTATGATGATGTTTTTGCAAGTTACCCAACCCATACAGATGTATGCATTGACTAGTGGGCCTACTCAACCTGAGTTTAATGCATTTACACCTATAGGAACATCTGATATGGTAGATTTAGCCAGTGGCGATTTTAATTATAATATACCTATTATGGATGTAGGAGGTTATCCAATCAATTTGGCCTATAATTCAGGAGTAACAATGGATCAGGAAGCTTCATGGGTTGGATTAGGTTGGAATTTAAATGTAGGTCAGATAGAGAGACAAGTTAGAGGATTACCTGATGATTTTAAAGGAGATGAGGTAAAGTATGAAAATGATTTAAGAGACAATGTGACTGTAGGTATGAATTTAGCAGTTAATGGAGCTTTTTTAGGGAGTGATGCAATTAACTTGGGGGTAGGTCTAGGAGTAGAGATAAATAATTATGAAGGAATTACGTTTAGACCTTCTTATGGAGTCGGATTTCAATTAAGCGATAATGTTTCAGTAGGAATGAATGTTTCTAGTTCTGTAGAAGATGGAGCTAGTGTTACGCCAAATGTTGGAATATCAATAAAGTCAACTAACTTTGATGATATGACAACAAGTTTAAATAGTTCTTTATCATTAGGCTTAAGTAGTCGTAAAGGAGTTGAAAACTTAAATCTGTCAGCCTCAGTTTCTCAGAAATATCACAGAACCATAAAAAATAAGGACGGGAGTCTTATGTCTGAAGCTAAAAGAAGTAATGCCGGATTGGGATCATTATCGGGATCTGTTTCTTTTAATGAACAAAGTTATACTCCAAGTAAAAGAATAGGTTTTGAAAATTCAAATTTTACGTTTAATACCGCTTTGGGAGCAGAACTATTTGGTGGAGAAGGACAAGTACAGGTAACGGCTTATGGTTCATATCAAAAAATACATGCTGATTATAAAAGTAAACTTGAAAAAGCTTTTGGATATGAAAATACACATTTTAAAGGTTCTCAGTCTGGTGTTTTGGATTTTAACAGAGACAATGAAAGAAGTATAACTAAGAATACGCTGGCATTACCAATCACAAATTATACTTATGATTTATATACTATTGAAGGACAAGGAGTGTCAGGAATGTATAGACCTTATCGTTCTCAGGTAAGTAATGTGTATAATGACAATGTTGTAGACCTAGGAAATGGAAGTAATTTCGGTGTGGAATTTGGATCGGGGAATCTGGTACATGGAAGTATGGATTTTAGAACTAATCCTTCAATAAGTAAAACAGGACCATGGAGTACAGGAAATAATGTACTCCCTTATTTTAACGAAAGTAATCAGGATACTAATAAATTAGATTATGAATCTGTAGTATATAAATTTATAGGGGGAGGATTAACGGTTGATCCGGATCAAAATTTATATGAATCTGCAGTACATAATGAATCTGCAATTAGATTTGGAATAACAGGAGGAAATAAAAATGGATCTACTCAATCTATATTCTATAATAAAGCAGGAAATTCTTTTAATATTAACTCTAAAATTAAGAGAGATAAAAGAGTTTTAAGAAATCAAGTAGTTCAAAAGGTGACAGCAAAAGAAGCTGAAGGTGATCCTTTTGTTGTAAAAAATGCTATTTTGACAAGCAAAGAAAATCATCATACAGCTGGTATAAGGGTCTTACAAACAGATGGAACAACTTATGTATACGGACAAACGGCTTATAATACTAAAAAAGTAGAGGCAACTTTTGATGTTTCAGGTAAAGGAGTATCTACAAATTATAATGATTCAGGACTGGTTCCTTATGATCTTCCTTATTCAAGTAACAGTAATAGTATAAGTGATAGATATTTAAATAAAATAACAACACCAAAATATGCACATAGTTATTTGCTTTCTTCAGTTTTGTCTTCTGATTATGAAGATATTAGTGGTAATGGACCTTCGTTAGATGATTTAGGCTCTTATACACAATTTATTTATACAATAACAGAGTCAAACTATAAATGGAGGGTTCCTTTTGAAAAAAATAAAGCTACATATAACAACGGTTTGATTACAAAAAATTATGATCAGAAAGGTAATTATATTTATGGAGAAAAAGAGTTAATCTATTTGGATAAGATAATTACGAAAACGCATGTGGCATTTTTTGATTTAGAGGATAGATTAGATGCTGTAGGAGTACTTGATGAGAATGGAGGAGCTGGTTCAGGAAGAATGAAAAGACTAAAAGCAATCCGTTTATATTCTCGTCCGGAAGTTACAATTAATGGTGTTATTACAGATCCGGGTATTTCCGGGAATGTTAAATCTATTAAAATAGCACATTTTGAATATGATTATACACTTTGCGAAAACACACCAAATTCCATAGCGTCAGAGCAAGGAAAATTAACATTAAAAAAAGTTTATTTTACCTATAGAGGATCTAATATGGGAAAATACACTCCGTATGTTTTTACTTACGATTATTTTAATCCTGATTATAATAATAAAGGGTTTGATATATGGGGTAATTACAAAGAAAATACAGGAAGTTCGCAGCTTAACTCTCAACCTAACAATACAGAGTTTCCCTATGTGGAGCAGTCTGAATCTTCGGTTGATCAAAGTAGTCAGGCGTGGACATTGAAAGAAGTAAAGCTCCCTTCCGGAGGAGTTATTGTAGTTGAAACAGAAAGTGATGATTATCAATATGTTCAGGATAAAAAGGCTATGCAGATGTTTAATGTTATTGGTTGTGGTAATGAAGCAACAATAACAGGTGAAAATTTTAATCATACACTCTATGATGGGAACTCCCATAAGAGATATCTGTATATTAAAATTTCTGAGAATCAGTTATCATCTTATGATAGAGAAAAGTTTATCTCAGATTATTTAAGTGAAAATTTAGAAAAACCAATTAAATTCAGGTTCTTACTTAACATGAGGGGGGATAATAACCAACAATATGAATATGTTGAAGGATATTTTACTATTAGTGAGAGAACACTTCAGACGAATAATACATATGAGAAACATCCCATTAAAATATCTTCTATTTCAAGTGGAACTTATGTGGCATTACCCCTTAAAAAATTGAGAAGAGATGGAGGAACAAATGCAAATGCTCAGGTAAACCCTATAGCAAAAACAGGCTGGGGATTTGGAAGAATGTATTTAAATAGGCATGTTTACGGACTTAATGATAATCCAACAGAGAGGGATTTTGCAACAATAGTAAATAGTTTAAAAGGAAGCATTCAGGCTGTTACAGAAATATTTAAAGGGCCCAATAAAGCTTTGCAGGATAACGGTTGTTCACGAATTTTTAAACCTAATAAATCATGGGTACGTTTGGAAAATTCTACAAAGAGAAAATATGGAGGAGGGCTCAGAGTTAGATCAATAAAATTGAGTGATCAGTGGACAAATATGTTAACAGATAATGGAGGAACAAATCTTTCTAATATGGAGTATGGACAAGAATATGATTATAATGATGATAATGGAAACTCAAGTGGTGTAGCAGCTTATGAACCTAATGGCTCTATTGAAAATCCATGGGTTGAACCTTTTTATAACAATAGTGGTAATTATGCAGAACGTATTTCTGCTCCTATAGAGAATAATTATGTTGAGAAGCCTTTTGGTTCTGGTTTTTTTCCTACAGCTAGAATAACTTACTCTAAAGTTACAGTTAAAAATTTAAGCCATTCTAGCATAAAAAAGCATGCAACTGGCAAGGTTGTGTCGAGATTTTATACAACGTATGATTTTCCAACGAAGGTAGAACATACAGATGTTAATACAATAACAGATATAACACCCCAAAGCATTATAACAAGTTTTCTTTCAAATGGAAATATTCATATCCGAGACCATCTTACGATGTCTCAGGGTTATTCTATTACAACAAATGATATGAATGGGAAAATAAAATCAGAAGAAGTTTTTCCAGAAGATAGTGATTTTCCTATTTCTAAAATAGAATATAGATACAATATTAATTTAGAAGGGAAATTAGATAATAATTTATTAACGATTAATTCAAAAGGCGAAGTTCAAAAAAGATTAATAGGCTTAGATTATGATTTAATAAATGATTTTCACGAAAGTTATTCCGAATCATCGGTTACAGGAGCAAATGTTAATCTGGCGTCATTTATTATTCCAGCTGCACCTGTCCCTTTTCCTGTGTTTATCCCAACGGTGTTTTTTAAAAACTCCTCTCATGAAAACAGACTTAGAACGGCTGTTACAACAAAACATGTACATCAAACAGGGATTTTAGTCGAAAAGATAGCAACCGATTTAGGATCTACGGTTTCTACTAAAAATCTGCTTTGGGATGCTTCTTCCGGGCAAGTATTGTTAACAGGAACCGTTAATGAATATGATGATCATTATTATACTTTTAATTATCCGGCGTATTGGATGTATGACGGAATGGGATTAGCAAGTACTAATATTGGTCTTGAAGGAACTTTAGAATCGTTTTCCGGGATTCAACCTACGTCCAATAGTTCTGCTGCTCTGGTTCCTTTCTTTAATATAAAAGGATTTACAGGTGATTTAACTCAATATTTTCATGTAGGAGATGAACTTTATACCCGAAGTAATGTGGTAGGAGGAGCAGGACTTATTTTTGTAGATCAATCAACTCAGCCTGTAGGTTCAAAACTCTGGGTAGTTGGTTTTAAAGAAGATAATACAGGGATATTGTTAATGGATCGTTATGGAAATTATATAAATCAGTGTGCTGATTATGATGAATTTGATTTTAAAATAGTACGATCCGGATATCGTAACTTACAAGTAGCTTCTATGGCTTCTGTTACGTTGTTGAAAAATCCTCTAAAAGATTTGAATAGTGACGGAGCATTAGATTTTGACTTCGGTTCGCTTGTTTTTGATGGTACTTCCGCTAATCCGTATATTGTGAACAGTAGTGCCGTTTTGTACAAAGATTTTTGGTTGCCTCAATATGAATTAGGAGTATATTATCCGAATTATTTTAATACCTCAGGTTCTTCTACTTTAAGACCTCCGGGATCTTCAAATCCTTATACGCCAACAGAAAATTGGCCGGTTAATGAAGAAGGATTGCCTAATTATCCTTACGGTCCTTTGGTAAATCCTTATGTTTTGAATATAAAAGGAGATTGGAGAGCCGAAAAATCGTACGCTTATTTAACGGGAAGAAATTTTTCAACAGGATTAATAAACAATCCGAGAAAAGAAGGTTTTTATAAAAAATTCAGTCCTTTTTATCAGTTAGATGAAAATAAGAAATGGATTGTAGATCCAACAGGCTGGACTTTTGCCAGTAGTGTAACGCAGTATAGCCCTTACGGATATGAGTTGGAAAATAAAGATGCCTTAGACCGCTATAGTTCGGCTCAGTATGCTTATAAACAAACGCTTCCTGTTGCTGTCGCTTCTAACTCTAAATATCGAAATATGGGATTTGAAAGTTTTGAATCAGATAATCAACACTTAACTATTTTAAGAACCATTGAAGATATATCCGCTGAGCATTCTCATACAGGAAAGAAAAGTATTAAGGTAGAGAATGCAACTTATCGTTCTTTAGTCGCTAATCTGGATGTTCAGGAACAAGAAATAGATATAATGAATAGCTGTCCGACAACTCCGGATGAAAACGACCCTGGAGAGACGGGTTGTAGCAGTTATACAGTTTCAAACGACAGATCAGTACTTACATTTAATACAGGGGCTACAATTATAATATTAGGAGAATGTGGTATTTCAACTCCTAGTTGTTCTGTCAACGGTAATGTTTTAAGTGTGTCAAGTTATATTTGCGGAGATATGGGGAATTATTATCTGAAAATATCGGTTAATGGAGAAATAATGTATCTGTATTTTAATTATGCCGGGTGTACAGGGACTTGCGATAATTCAGTAGATGGTTATGGCAATAGCTTAGTAACATCATGTATTCATGGAAGAAATTGTTCTTCAACTCCTTTTAGCGACTCTTGTTTCAATTAATTAATGTTTTAAAGATGAAAAAAGCGATAAATATATTCTTTACATTTTTTGTTTTATATGGTTTTTCCCAAAATAAAACAATAACGCAGGGAATGTTTGCCCCTGAGCCGGGAAAGTATATTGTAAGTGGTTGGGTAAAGGAAATACACGCTCAGCAAGTGACCACTTATAATAGCTATTTTACAGTAAAGGTAGAAAACGTTACAAGTCCGGTAAATATTAATTTTTATGCAAAAGGACCTGTTATAGAGAATTGGCAACGTATTATAGGGATTATAGAGATTCCTTCAATAGAGAATGCTTCAAATCCTCTACTAAGAGTGGAGATGCATTGTAATAATACTTCAGGAGGAGATTGTTATTTTGATGACGTTCGTTTTTATCCGTTCAATGGGAATATGAAAAGCTTTGTATATGATGAAGATACGCAAAGATTGATGGCAGAATTGGATGAAAATAATTATGCTACCTTTTATGAATATGATTTAGAAGGAGGCTTAATTCGGGTAAAAAAGGAAACAGAACGAGGAGTGTTTACTATTCAAGAAACCAGAAGCAATAATCCAAAGAATACAGAAGATTAGAATTTATCTCCATCTTCTTTATAGAACAAGGTGTTTTCATAATAAATGATAAATTACTCCATTAAGATATCTATAATATAAAAGTCATTATTTTAATAAAAATATTTTTATGACAAAGAATAAAGTTTTTAGTTTTATTGTTTTTTTTCTTTCAATAGCTGTTTTAGGACAGATTAAGGAAAAGGAATATGGTTTTTTTCAAGATAGATTAACCAATATCAATAATGTAATATATGTATACGATAATGAGGCAGGTACTCCTAATCAACAAGATGATTACGTTTATTCTTATGTAAAATTGTTTATTAACAATAATGAGTTACCGTTTTCTTGGTATAATTTAACGGTAGAGTTAAGTATAACTGTTTTACAGTCAGATGGGACAGTTGATCCTAATAATACAAATATTCCATATTCTTTAAGTGTTAATTACAATCCGAATAGTACACTATCAGGAACAGGAACCCATTTTAATGATACAAATTATCTTAAAATTGAAAATGGATATGGTTTAAGTGTAACTGTAATCTCTTATACAGTTACAGATATACCTACAAATACAACAGCTACATATAGTCCAGAAAATGCTTATATTGAAGTAGGCTTTATGGCAGAAAGATATTATCTAATTACACAACAAACTCCCATATCCGATCATACCGTAACTCATTATACAGATTTAGGAGGCACTAAGCCAGCAGAATTAAAAATACAATGGGAAGAGGTTACCGGAGCTGTCGAATATGAATTGGAATGGACATGGATAGATAATTATCATCAGGATGCCAGTTCTATATTGTTACCAGAGCAGATTTCTTTAAGTGAAAGGGATTTTGAAAGAAACAATACTCGTATTGTAACTACAAAAAAAGAGTACAATATTCCTTTAATTTATGCAAAAGGATACCTTATTTATAGAGTAAGGGGTATTAGTCGATTTATCAACCACAGCGATACAAGGTTCTATGGTCCGTGGAGTTCCGGAAGTTCTACAAAAATAACAGTTGCAGACTGGCCTCATTATTATCAGATACAGCTGGAACATGAAAAAGCTAAGAACTGGCAATTTCAGGCCAGTTATGCTGAAGAAGGAAAGAAAAAAGAAGTAGTAAGCTATTTTGACGGTTCTTTGAGAAACCGTCAAACGGTAACAAAAGTCAATACCGATAATAATGCAATTATAGGGGAGGTTATTTATGATTTTCAGGGAAGACCTGCAGTTGAGGTATTACCAACACCTGTAAATGATGAAAATATTAGGTTTTTTAATAATTATAATAGTAATGGAACGGAACATTATAGTTTCCTAGATTTTGATTTGGATAATGAACAAGAAAGTTGTTCTACATTGCTTTCAGGAATGTCTAATCTTACAGGATCCAGTAGGTACTATTCATCTAATAATGATTTTTTTAACCGGAAAAACCATAATTTTATTCCTGATGCAAAGAATTTTCCTTTTTCACAAATTGAATACACACCTGACAATACAGGGAGAATTTTACGAAAAGGAGGGGTAGGTATTGGACATCAGCTAGATTCTGGGCATGAGATGAAATATTTTTATACAGTACCTAATGATGTTGAATTAAACCGATTATTCGGTTATAGTGTAGGGGATGTTTCTCATTATAAGAAAAATATTGTAGTAGATCCTAATGAACAGGTAAGTGTTAGTTATATTGACCCTCAAGGGAGAACAATAGCTACAGCATTGGCAGGAGGTCATCCTTCAGCTTTAGATGGGTTAAATGATGAAACGCAAATTGTTATAGATAGTAACACGCCAGAACATGGTAACATAACGGTTGATCTCTTAAATAATCTTCATCCTCAGCATTACAACACTCCTGCAACTGGGTATTCTCATGAAGATAACAATATTTTACAGTATTCTGGAAATTTTTCGGTTAATAACGATATTTTAGTTTTCTCAAAAGAGATAGGTGTGGCAGGTAATAGTATTCCACACTCTTTTTCATACCAGCTAAGTCAGGAAACTACTTTTGAAAGCTGCAATACTAATTATCCTTTTGTATATGACCTGCAATTGAGTTTGAAGGATATTTGCGGGCAAGAGATTGCCGGTTTTGAAGGAGTTAATCAAACAGTTGGTACAACATCTATAGGTTCTGTTACCAATATCACATTAAATCATAATCCTACAGGGTTTAATCTCGATACAGGAGCGTATTCAATATATAAAAAATTGAAAGTAAATCAGGAAGCTCTGAATAGTTATGCAGATGATTATATAGAAAAATTAAAGACAGAGGGAAGTGGTTGTTATGTAGATCCTGATACATTTTCTCCTAATATTGATATTGATCTGTGTAATTTAACCTGTGAAACCTGTTTTGAAAGAATAGGATTATTAGAAGATTATGTTCAGGAATCTCTTATTGCATATTACAACAATAACACTTTTGTTGCAGAACCCACCACTTCCGGATCAGTGGAAGTCACTTATAATGACCTGGAAAATGATATTAATCTGTTACAGAATATTGATACAGCAGAATTAAATGCCTTAATAGTTCGGTTTGTTCGCGAATGGGAACTGTTGGAAGAACAATGTAATAGCATTTGTACCGAATTAAACTTTGTAACTTCCTGTGAAGTGAGTAGAAATATACTTATGGCAGATCTTTATCCTTACGGACAGTATGGGGCAATGGAGTATATTGAAGATGTAGATGATCCTGAAAATCAGGTGTTAAATCCTGACTTTATTTTAAGTGTTTTTAATGAGAATGGAGTTTTATTCAATACAAATGATCATACGGTTACAGGTAATCATTGGAAAAATACCAATATTATTTATAAAGACGAATACGGAAATGAAGCTTTTATAGAAGTAGTAAATAACGGAACAGCACTACTACCCGATTATGATTTGGAATTTACCGGAACTACAACAACAATTACAGATCCCATTACAGGATTATTAAAAGAAATTATCCATCCGCAACAACTGGTAAATGTTTCCGATTTTATATCGAAGTGGAGCAATAGTTTTGCTGAAGCATTACTGCCTTTTCATCCGGAATATCAATATTTATTATATAATGAGGTTCTTTGCGAGTATAAAAAAGAAATTACTATTCCTCATCCTAACGGAACCAGTCCTGACATCACACTTAATCTGGCTTCTGGCTCTTTTGATGAATTACTAATAGAGACAACAACTTATCAACAGGCTTTTGACAGAGGTCTTGTAAATTTCAGCAATACTACTTATGTAGCACAGATACTATCCAAAGATCCCTATTTTCAATCTGGAGCATTGTCACTTGAAACATTAACTCAAAGAGACCAGAGGTATGCTATTATGTATCATGCATTGGTAGATGATTATGCGCAAAGCGGCGGAGACAATGTATTTGAAATGGCGGTTCGGTTAACTAATTGCAGTAGTATTGGGACTTGTGATATAAGCAACATCTTATCTAATTTTAACAGTCTTTCGTCTGTAAAAAAAGATGCTGTCTGGAATATGTATAAAAACCTATATATTAGTTTGAAAGGTAAAATACAACATGTCTTCAGTAACTTATACGCCTTAGAACACAATGGATATAATGGTTGCATAGGAGGAAGTGCTTCAACTTCTGTAACCAATGTTTTAACAGATAATTTTACACAAAAAAATACTATATATACATATATACAGTCTTTAAGTCAGTCTAACTCACTTTGTAACAGCAGCAGTGGAACATATTATATAGAAAAGATTAAACGATTTGTAGCGTCAGATTCGGGTTACGATTCTGGTATAGACGCTAATGATGCCGCTAATCAGTTGGCGACAGCTAACAATTATGAATATTATGCGCAAACCGGTAATTGTCCTTTGCTATTTGATATGGATTTGCTACTGAATGGATTTTTCAGAGATATTAATTACCATACATTACCTCTTATAGCTACTAATCTGAATTCAAATACTGATTTTACAGGAAACTATTTATCAAAAGATTTTTTTATAGAAGCTGCTGGCTTATCATTATCTCAATCACAGCATAACGTTTTTTTAGTGGATAATCCAAAAATCAGCACAAGTGTCAGTGGTCAAACATTAACGTTAAATTTTAGCGGAGGCTGGAATAATAATACGGTGAATACATGTGCTACTACTGTTACAATAGAGACGAACACGTATGGCTGTACTTGGAATAATTATGTATATACTTCTGTAACCACCGGAGAATGGAGTATCTTTAATATTAAGCAGTTTTATTATGATCAAAATGCTTCAAACTTATCAGGTGGCGTTTTTGCTTATCAAGCAATCGCTGAGATATTGATAGCGGGAGAACTAAAAGAAATATTGCTTTCCGGAACTACTTGCGTTGCTATTGGCGAATGCGGAATAACGGATAACGGTATCGGACAGGTTCTGGATCCTAATTCCGGTACATCAGAAAGTGGAAATGGCTGTACTGTTAAACATGATTTTACTCAAGCTTTTGTTGTCTTTTTAAATGAATTGAAAGCTAATAATCAGTTAAACAGTACCACTAATGTAGATTTAAATAATTATGCAAGCTATAAAAATTCATTTCTGGCAACATTTTTTAGCGAAGACGTTAGCACCACATTAAATACAGTTTGGATAAAAGGGGGGACAGGATATAATATCATAAAAAATGGAACAATCGTATTTAATTTCAATATAAATTTAACAGGAATGTCAGGCAGTTCTTTTACCGGAGCCTATTTTTATGAAGAGAACGGAACGCAACATTTAAAATTATATGCTACAAATTCTAGCGGAAGTATAGTGTCTTATTCAGGAAATAGCAGAGTAAAGCTTGATTTTAGTTGTTGTCCTTTAATTAATGAATGTGAAAAAAAACATGTTGCTTTCTTGTTTGACGTTCCTGTTGTTGGTAAGATTATTAACAATACGTTGCGATTAAAAATAGGAACAGGAGTTAAAAATTTCTTGGTAGAGCACATTGATTATGCGAATGATCCGGATTTAAGCAATAAATTATATTATACAACAGCAACTTATGGACTAGATAATCCTTACAGTAGTTTTTCATTTTCTGATGTTGTAAAACTGGAAGATCCGAATACGGATACAGACATCAATAATTTTAATGTGGTAAATGATGGAGGTTTAATAAGAACCTTTAATACGCAAACCAGTCAGTATACCGATAAGTTTGTTATTCAGAATATGGTCTACAATGATGCTAGTACTGGTGCAGGAATTGGAAATATAAGTTCCTTTACAAATGGAATGTATCAAAACCCGAATCAGTCAAGAAAAACAGATGTTTTATTTTATCTGATAGGAGATAGTTCCGAGGGAGATAATATAAGTCCTGGCAATTTAATTAATTATTTTTTGAATAATGCACAAAGAGCTAAAAGAGTTTTCTTTATTTTCTTTGTTAACAGTTCAGGTAATTTAACTTCCGGAGATTATACAACCCCTTCTTCTTATATGAACTTCATTTTAAATGGTGTTTCCGGGTTAAACCCTGAATCATATACAGGATTGAATAGTAGTTCGGCTAATTATATGGTAATTCAGGAAGGACAGTTTGGTTCGGCAGATACTATTCTTCAGGAGACTTTTAATGCAATTTTAGATGCGACTCCAATTTTTACAGATTGTGATGCTGTTGGATGTTACATGTGTAGAGAAACTAATAAAGACAAAGATAGTCCAACTAATCCTTGCAATACCTGTATCCCTCAAACGGTAGCTCCGGTAGTATGTGATGCAACAGTAAAGAATACGTTTCTTTCATTTTTGGATCTGGATACCAATGGAAATTCACAAACAATTATGGGTTATTCAGTAGAAGAAGGAGAATTTGATGATTTTTGCGAAAGTAATTACCAATACATAGCAGCGAGCTATCAGTATTATATTACTACAATGTTTGATTTGAACACATCGGGTACTGCCAGTTCTTATGATATCCGTTTCAGAACCATTGCCCAGTTTGGAGCTACCTATTTAAATTATGGGTTTGCCCAGATTAATGATGTCATTGAAGCTTATAAATCGTATTATGATGCAAATGCCTCAGATCCTGAAGTTAAGAACTGGAATAATTGGGTAAATGAAGATTGTCGTACATTATTAGAATCGCGTGGTATTTGTCCCCCGGCAGCGATGCTGGCAGAAACACCTGATTTACCAGAGCTTATTCCTGCTTGTGGAGATATGGTAACTAATCTTAATGAAGCCTATTCGGCAGAAAATTATAATAACTTCCTTCAGGAAAAACGAAAAGAATTTATCCGGGATTATATAGCATTGGGCTTGTCTACTGTATCTGAGCAGTTCCACATGACATACTTCGACAAAGAATACCAATACACATTATATTATTACGATCAGGCAGGAAATTTAACACAAACCGTAGCTCCGGAAGGAGTGAAGCGTTTTACTCCTTCAGATTTAACAGCTAAGAACGATGACATCAATGAGTATCGTGCCGGGTATGACATGGATACAACAGCAGAGAATGCCACTTTACAACCGGATCATAGCTTTAAAACGCAATATCACTATAATTCACTAAATCAGTTGGTATGGCAAAGCACACCGGACGGAGGCATCAGCCGTTTTGCGTATGACAAGTTGGGACGTATTATTGCTTCGCAAAATGCGAAACAGTTAGCTGCTCTTACCAATGAAGGCGTAGCCCGCATGAGCTATACCGTTTATGATGCCTTGGGAAGAATTACAGAAGCCGGTGAAGTAAGTGGTATTATAGCATTGGATGGAACAACATTACTTTCTTATTATATTTCCGAGAATGGTAAACTGATCAAAGTAACCAGTGATGCAGTGGACGACGGGAATGGAAACATAACCTATACCATTACCGAAGAAGAAATGGATGGCTTTCAATCAGGATTGACTAAAATAGAAATTACTCGTACGGTATATGATACTAATCCTGAAGTAGAAACAGGGGTGTACTCCAATCAGTATTTTACAACACTTGCCGGAGTAGATGTACAGCAGCGCAATTTTAATAATCGCAACAGAGTAACCGGAATTTTTTATTACGATCAGTATATTGAATCGAAGCCTCTGGGCTTTAACAATGCTATTTTTTACAATTATGATGTACACGGTAATGTAAAAGAGCAGGTAACCTATTTTGCGCCGTTAAGAGATGCTAATTGCGATTCCAATCTGATCTTAGATGCTAGTACAGGGTTGACCAACGATTGTGAAGCCCATTTAAAACGAGTGGTGTATGACTATGACCTGATCAGCGGAAATGTAAACCAGGTAACCCTTCAGCCGGGTAAAGCAGACCAGTTTATCCATCGTTATGAATATGATGCCGATAACCGTATTGTAAACGTTCAGACTTCGGCAGATGGTGTGATCTGGGAAAAAGATGCACAATATGAGTACTATGCACACGGACCGCTTTCGAGAGTGGAGCTGGGTGATAAAATGGTTCAGGGAACAGATTATGCTTACACGTTACAAGGCTGGCTGAAAGCGGTTAACGGAGAAAATCTGGCATCGCCTGTAAACGATATGGGGGCAGATGGTACGGCAGCTAATATTCTAAAAACCAAAGATGCCTTTGGATACAGTTTAAATTACTTTAACGGCGATTATAAGGCTGTTGATGCCTCAGATGATGAAAGTACAAACTTCAAACCTTTGATGTTTAGCCGTAATAGTTTGTTAGGAGCCTCTAACCGCAATTTGTATAATGGGAATATTAAACAAATGACTACAGCTATTCGTAGTAATGAGGAGACCCTTTTAGAGGTACAAAAGAACAGTTATACCTACGATCAGCTCAACCGTATTACGGGAATGACCTCTGTAGCACTTATACCTAATGCAAGCGGTGTTCAATCAAGTGTTTTGAACAGTTATTCTTCTTCTTACAGTTATGACCGCAACGGAAACCTGAAAACGCTTAACCGTAATTTACAGGACGGAGAGAAAATGGATCAGTTAAGCTATAAATACTGGCCGGGAAATAGCCAAAAACAAAAGAACAATCAATTAACATTGGTAAAAGATGCCGTTCAAACCCTTAATAATACACAGGATCTGGAAGATCAGGAACATACTTTGGGAATTATTTTTGCAGACACTGATGTTAATACTCATAATTATATTTATGATGAAATAGGGCAATTAATAGGAGACAAAACTGAAGGATTATATATTCAGTGGAGAGCAGACGGTAAGGTAAGATCTATAGTAATGAATTCAGTAATAATAGGTAAGGAAATTACTTTTGTTTATGATGGTTTAGGTAACCGTATAGGAAAAACGGTAACCACTTCTAGCAGAGGAGGTATTACTTCAAATACAACGTATTATGCCCGGGATGCTCAAGGAAACGTATTAGGAGTATATAATTTTTACAATTATAAGAGCGGTCTCAATACAACCAAATCACTTACATTACAGGAGCATGATATTTACGGTTCTTCACGAGTGGGGCTGGAAGAAAAAGACCTGAAAGTTTACCAAAGCAGTTCAGGAAAAGTAGTGATCTTACTGAAAACAGCAGCTGCTAGCACTACTAGTAAGCTAAATATTGCCGGAAATTCATTAGTGTTAAATGCAAATAATGAATATGTATGGCCGGGACATGTTGTACAGTACAATAATCTTACCATGAGTTCTAACCTTTACAATAAACTGTTGAGTACCTTTAGATTGAGTACTAATGCTTTGTGTACGATTACAACTCCGACCTCAGGCAGTAACAAAGCCTTTTTAGGTGAGTTTCAGGAAATGAGAATGCAGGGCATCAAGCAACGATTTACATGTGGAGGGACTTATACGAATCATACAATTGGTAATTTTGTATCGTTTAATACCATAAAAGCAGAAGCCTTAAAAAACACATCGGGTTCTTATGCTTTGCGTTTTACGGTAACGTTAGACAACAACTATCTGGAGAATGAAATTTGTCCGTATACTCTTAGTACCGCTATGCAGGCACAGGTAGACGATTTAAAAGGGCTGACGGTGCATACTTTTGAAACGGGCTATGTTTTTAGCGCTTCTCAGCTGGAAGAAGGTCAAGGACTTGATCTTTCGTTTGTTTACGGCGGAGCGACTAACAGTACGCTAACCTTAGGCAATACCTCAACGGTTCTATTAGCGGTAAGCACCACTACCGGAGAT
>NZ_JBSEFI010000014.1:0-111594 GCF_053570605.1 Flavobacterium sp. U410 | reverse complement strand
TTTTAATAAACGCTTTCATTGAAAAAAATAAATTTACTTCAAATAATCTAATTCTTTATAAAAATGAGTTGGTGGAATGTTTTGAAAAACTTTATTTTTTGTTAGTTGAAATAGGAATTAATACAAAAGTTAAAAATTTGATATCAGAATTCGAAAATAAAATCTTGCTGAGTTTAAAATAAAAATATATGTCAAATCAAACCGTACATTTCAAAGACATTCGAAATATAATAATTGAGAATATTAACAACGCAAACGCTGAAATTTTAATAGCTGTAGCATGGTTTACAGATACATTAATTATAAATTCACTTGAAGATGCTGTAAAAAGAGGTGTTAAAATTTCGATCATTTTTTTTGATGATAAAATCAATAATAAGGAGTTGTTTAAAAATTTATACTATAGTAAGTCCGATATTAAAGTTTCTAAAAAACTTATGCATCATAAGTTTTGTATTATTGATGGTCATACTGTTATTAATGGCTCGTATAATTGGACATTTAATGCATCTTCAAATGATGAGAATATTCAGGTATCAAGATTCAATTATGGTTTAGTTCAGAGTTTTAAAGGTGAATTTATAAAACTTTATCAAAATTGTAAATCAATTGATGATTTTTTTAAATATTCTGTTGAATCAATAAAAAATGAGGAAAAATATTTTATTAGTAATTTTTTAAATAAATTTTATAAAAAAAATAAACCATACTTTTTCAAGTTAGATAGTTCAAATCATTTAGTATCAAAAAACAAATTATTTCACGGATATTATTTAATTAAAAACGAAGATGATGAGAATGTTTTTTTTAAAATTTTATATTATCTAGAAAAAAAATATGAAATTAAAGATATTGAAAAAGTAATTAATCAGAATCTAATTTTACCTTTTAGATTCGATAATGTTTATACAGATGATGTGGAAAATGAATATTATTTTTATAAAAATTATGTAGTTGTTCAACAAAATTCGTTTTATGGAAATTCCAAAAATATAAATGAACGTTTCATTTTTAAAATAGATTCTAGCGGAGAAATTATTAGCAGTAAAATAAAAATATCCTATAAATCTTCAACTGACAATGGTTATTTTATTAGTAATGATAATTTAGTTTTTGACAAAAGTTTAAATGTAATTTTTAATAAAAATATTTCAGTTGAAAAAGTAATACCAAATTTTGGCATTATAGCAAGAAAAGAAACAAAATATGGAGTGTATAGTTTTAATAGTAAAATATTAAAACCACATGTTTATGATTACTTTGTATTCGAGGAAAATAATGATGGAATATTTTTAATTTTAGAGGAAAATCCATTGTTTTTTGTTAAAAATAATTATGATTTAAGTGAAATGGAGAGGTTTAAAAATGAAAGTAAGAAAAAATTTCATTTCCAATTTTACCCCAGAAAGCAAACAAAATTTTTATTCAGTTTAGATACTGAATTAACTCAATATATAAATAATTCTACAACTTATACATTCTTCTATACAAGTGATGATAATTTTAAATATGCTGATCTTTATTTAAAATTATATAATTATCCATATTTTGAAACATTAAATTTTTATAAAAATAATTTTATTGAATTTAGAGAAAGTTATATTAAATCAAAAAAAACAAATACTGATTTATCTCCTGATGAATTTATTTCCAAACAATATAATAATATTTTTGAAAAAGCAAGATTAGATTCTAAAAAAAGAGAAAATAACTGTTATATAGCAACACTTGTTTATAAAGATATACATCATCCAAGAGTAGAAATATTGAGATTGTATAGAGATGAAGTTTTACGCAAAACTATTTTAGGAAGATTATTTATAAAACACTATTATTTATATTCACCTAAGATTGTTAAAAAAATCGAAACAAAATATTTCATTCATAGAATTATTAAGTCTTTATTAAATTTATTCATTGATAAAATTATAAGAAAAAGCATTAACAGATAAAAATGAGCTAATTGTTTAAGATTTATTAAATTATAGAAATTAAATTTTTGAAAAAGCGAAAGGCTCGGGCATTTTTGGTTTCCATATTCCCGCTGTCCGTTAAACAAGGTATCACTCCCATCGGGGCTAGTGAGTAAGCAAATGGCTTTCTTGTTTTCTTTCTTTTTAATAGGAACGCTTCGCTGAAGTAGTTTCACCCACCCAACCCAACGCTCCCCACCGCACTAGTGATATTTTGTGTGTTTTTAGTACTTGTTTTCCCCACAGTAAGTCAATAAAAAAAGGCATTTCGTTTTCCCAACCCCTCGCGCACAAAATGCCTTTTTTTATCCACTTACACCCAATCCAAAAAACAAGCGCTAAAAACACACAAAAACCACTCCCAAGCTATATTTACATAATAAGTGTTATAATGCCTTCCATCTCCCAATGCTACGCCAACGGCAGTTATAACAGTTATTATGTAAAATATCCGCACCCAGCCGCACCCACCCGAAGAAAAATAGGAACGCTAACGCTGTCGTAATTTTCATTGTTTTTTGAAAATGCCTCCCATTTCCAGTTCACTGAACACTAAAAACTGAACACTGAACACTACTCAGGCATTATCAAAAATCAAATTTCCCCCACAAGAGTATGGTTTTCTAATCACTATTCACTATTCACTAATCACTAATAACTCAAAAAAACCATACCCTTGTTCCGCTACTGCCCAATCACTAGGAAGTATCACATTGTTTTTTGAAGATGCTTCCCATTTCCAGTTCACTGACCACTAAAAACTGACCACTGAACACTTTCAAAGCATCCTCAAAAATCAAACTACCACAAGAGTGTGTTTTTCTTTTTTATCATCTTCATAAAGCCATATTGTCAAACCGTGCCTAGTCGAGGTCGTCTAGCAAAAAAAAAGAAAACCACACCCTTGTTCACCACTCCCGATTGAACACCCCCTATAACCCCAGTTCACAAGAAAATTTGGGGTAAACATTTTTACAAAAAAAAGGATAAAAAAGAAGCCAAAGGTTTGTTCCGGGTATTCAAAAAAGCAAGTTCAAGCCTTCGGTTCCGGATAAAATCTCCACCCTCAATTTCCAGTTGACTGACCACTGTAAACTGACCACTGAACACTCCTCAGTTGGGTAGTATTTTATCCGAAAAACTTGCTTTTTTGAAACCCTCCACAAGGCAAAACGGCTTTCTTTTTTTTCCTTTTTTCTTTTGCAAAAATGTGTGTGGGGCATCTCGGTTTTCATTCATATTTCGGGCAATCACGAAGGAAAGACGAAGGAAGTTAACCTTTTAAACCCTTGTATTATGGACACAATTTTTATCAAAACCCACCGTGCCGGCATGCACTATGCCAAACCGCATTTTTTCGTTTTAAACAAAGGATTAAACAGCGGCAAACCGCATCACGAAGCCTACACAAATAGCTTTGTATTAATCTTCCAAACCGAAGAACAAAAAGAAGACGTGTACTGGATAGCCATGAGCCTCTGGAAATCCAAATTCTGGCACCAATATCTGAGAGGTTCTGTAATTCCTTTCTTATCGCTCTATGAATTCAAAAAAGAGTTCAACCCAAGAGCAACACGATTAATGCGAGAACACGAACTGCACAAAAAAAACATTCAAGCACTAAAGCTGCTGCAAGAACAAGAAAACCACTACAACAAAAACATCCACCTCATCAACGAACTCAAAAACGCCATTATGATGAGGTATAGAAATAAATAAGAGTAAGCCTGGACTAATTGGTCTAGGCTTTATTTATTTTATATGTTAAAAAATTGAAAGAATTTAATTATATTTGAAAAACAGATTTACTTTTGAATAACATTAACCTACCCAATTTTGGGTTAATAAGCACTACACTATAGCGAATTTAAAAAAGTTAGTAGCAAGGCTATGACGACCGCTTAACAAGACAATATTCTAAAATGAAATGGCAGACTTATACATATTTAACGACAAGATTGAAAGTATTTTTCAATTACTAGGAAAAAAAGAAAACAACATTTCTTACAGCGTAGGATATGCCTTTTCGAATTGCAAACAATTTTTGCAAAATTTTTTACAGCATATCGAAATCAAAACACCTTTTGACGCAGATAAAATAAAAATTAGACTTCAAGCTTACGAAAAAGACAAAGGGTTTACTGACTTTGAAATTATTCAAGACAATGAATTCCATATTGTAGTAGAAGCTAAACGTGGTTGGAATTTCCCCTCAAAAGTACAACTTGACAAGTATGCAACAAGACTATCATTTGCTGATTCTATGGTAAAAGACAAGAGAATTATTGTTTTCAATGAAAGCATTCCAGCTTTTACCAAAACTCATTTTGGAATTACAGATATAAGGACAATCCCTGTTGAAGTTATTTCATGGAGTGACATTCAAAAAATTGCTTCATCTTCAAAAGCAATTGGTCGAGACACTGAAAATAGACTTTTAAAAGAACTTAATATTTACCTTGACAAAATAAGTAGTATGCAAAAAATAGATAGTAATTGGGTTTATGTTGTTTCACTTGGAAGCAACATACCAGACAAATGGAGCATTTCGTGGCAAGACATTGTTAACAAGCAGTCAATGTACTTTCATCCTGTTGGTGGTAGCAAAGGTGGTTGGCCAGCCGAGCCGCCAAATTATATTGCTTTTAGATATGGTGGGAAACTTCAAAGTATTCATCACATTGACAGTTATGAAGTCTTTACAGACCCTTCTCTACATTTCAATACAATACCAAAAGAAACTTGGAACCCACATTATTTATATCATTTAGGAACCGCAATTAAGCCGACACGCGAAGTAAAAGCAGGGGAAAAAATAGTTAGAAGTATGAGAGTTTGGGCAATGCTAGACCTTTTACTAACAAGTGAAACCATTCAAGATGCAAGAGACAAATCGCAAGTAAGATTAAAGCACAGTCAATAACAGTCATTTGCCGCTGAACGTTAGTAGTAATTTTTCCACACGTAAATTTATAAAATGAGAATAGACAGAACTAAAGGTTGGACAGAGGCAATTATAAACGAAAATTGCTCAATAGACATGTTTCACAAAATCGCTGGAATTATAAATACAACATTATATATTTCCTTTAAAAATAAAATTAACGACACAGAATCGACTTATTGGGATTTTAATTATAAAGGAAAAGAACTGACTTTACATTACAATATTTATACTGGCATTTCTGTTTTCCCAAAATCATTGGTAAACGCTAACAATTCAGACAATCAAATTGTGTTGGATTTTGCTGAAAATCTTTCTGGAATTTTTAAAAAAAACCTCGTTTCAGAAAATTTTGTTTCAAAATATTTTGAACCAGAACCAAGTCAGTGGGGACTTAGAGGCGATCCTCTCTTATGGCGTGATATGAAATACAAAACCGAAAAAAAAAATATTCCAAGGACTGCAAATGAATTTGAAAAAATGCTAAACAAACTGTTTAAAGAATTGACTGGTGAAGAACCGCAAAAAGGTAAAAATATCTATGTTGAGAAGTATGAAACAACTGGTATGTCAGCAGGAATGATATGTTCGGACTTTTGGCTTGAAAAGGGATTTTCATTACTTATTCAACGTTATATAGAAAACGAACAACTTTAGTGATTAAAAAAGCTAATGGCAACAGGCGTTTTAACAAAATTTGAATTTTTATGCTTCTATTATAGTGAGATACTAAATCCAAGCTTTTTAAATCTATTAAAGTTTAATGTTATAAATCTTCATTTTCTTAAAACCTTCAAAACACAAAAAAAAGCCTGAACAAAATTCAGGCTTTCTCATACTCAGTAAAGGTTACCAATCAAAACTGAGCTTATTTCTTTTTTGAGGTCAATTGCTTTAAAAGCAACGTAACACCAAAACTCACTACTGCTCCAATAAAGGCTAAAACTATTGTTTTTACGACATCTGCTGAGGTTAAATTAGGTATAACACTCAATGCAAATCCTCCAAATGTTCCTGCCTTCAAAGTTAAGGAATTATCCATTCTCTCCAACATCATGTTCGGGCTTAACCTCATCTTTTTTGTTGCCTCGGGTGTCATCCTGAGCTTGTCGAAGGGTGTCATCAACCGTAATCTGGCTCACTGCCGATAAAATACCACCTGCAACGGCAGCATAACCCGCAACGGTTACAACAACAGCAGGTAAAGCTACTGGAGCAGCTACAATGCTTCCACTTACTGCTAGTAAGGCTAATCCAATGGTGCGCAACACCTTAAAAAATTTCGGAGTGGGTGCCTTAGCACGTTCTACTACATTCATAATCTTTCTTTTTATAATCCTGCAAAGGATCTATTGTACAATCAATTCCACACTTTCTTTGTTATCCAAAGCTTTATAAACCAAGTCCTTCAACTTGATAAAAGCTTTTCTAGATAGCAAACCTAATCCAGGTCCAGAAAGTTTCGTAACAGGAGCAATACAGCCACGCAATTCCTTTTGCGCATTATTGGCAGGATGTATCAAAATATACGTCCTGTTCGGTACATCCACCAATTCCAAATGCCATTTGTACTTCGCGCTATATCGCTTTCTAATAAAATATTTCCCTTCCGGAATACAGGAAATCCCACGTTCATTTCGTTTCCACGGCAATTCAATAGTATAACTAATCAATTTGCCCTCACATTCCAATTTTCCATTCGTTCCTTCAGGGAAATAAGTTCTTGTCAAAAACAGTATCATACTGACCACTTAAAACTGATCACCGACCACTATTAAACGCCTCCGTCAACCGCCACAATTGATAACGGGTTAAAAGCCCCATTTTTCAACGGATACATTTGCCCATTTACCTCTTGGTAAAACTCAATACCCAAAGCCAATACCAAAGGATGAGTAGAGTTCGCAGTCACCGCATTACTCAAGTTAATCACAGCCGTAGCTGTAGCATCCCAAGGTAAAATTGCAGTTTCAGAAGTAGCCACCACATAACTTTCACCTGTAAAGTCAATTTCAGCACCTCCAGAAATCACCTTAAAGTGAGTAGTTCCACTAGGAGCCGCAATCATATTCGCAGGAATAAAAGAAGGGATGCTAACATCTAAAGTACCTCCTACTCTATCAATCGCAGTAGTAAATGGAGCAAACAAAGAAGTTCCTAATTTCCCACGAATATTAAATTCAAAACCAAGAACCAATTCAATCTCCCCATCAATTACATTACGTAATCCTCTTTCACTCACAGCATCCATTTGGATTACCTTAACCATTTGTTGCGTCAAACGACTCACCATTCTACCATCCGCAGAGTTCAACAACAAGGGGCGTAAAGCGGTTCTCAAAAGTTTACCGGCCTTCCCTGCCCTACCAAATTCAGAACCGTTTTCACGCGTTCTTTGAAACGCAGGGTCACTAGCAATTCTACTAGCCTCAATTCCACCCTTCTCACGAGCTAAATGCCCATCCTGCGTTTTGTAAAAAGTAATATCCCCGATAGTACCTTTTAACTTAATTATGCCTTTCTGTCTAGCCATAACATCAAAATTTTAGTTCAACATTTAGAATGTTTTGAACATTCCTTCACACTTCATAATTCACTCTCTGATGCATCCTTTGATTAAATTATAGTACAAAGCTTAGATTTTCAATTTAATATTCAAATACCACAAGTCCTAAAGACACTAAAACGCTCATTTTTACCTATTTTTACCTATAAATATTAACTTATTATAAGTAAATTTGAAAGTTGTTTAAAATGCCTTTAAATCATGTATAAGTAAGCTATATTATAGGCGCATCAAGTGTATAGATAATGTATGAAAATAGAACAAAAACGAGTTTGCATATACCCTAAAGATGTTCAAAGAATAACCGGTAAAAGTTACAAGTCTTCCAGACTATTACTTTTAGATATTAGAAAGCAACTAAATAAGGGAGAACATCAGTTCATTTCAATTGAAGAGTTTTGTAATTACACTGGTTTAAGTATAGAACAAGTTAATCCATTAATTCAAGGGTAATATTTTAGTTTAAATTTTAAACTAATAGTATCACTATGTTATCAAACAACATGTTCATTAAGCAGTCTATAATTTAGCCTTATTTTGTTGTTTTAAATATTAAAAATTCTTAAATTTACACCATACAATTAAGTGCAAATAAATGGTTATTTATTAGTGACCTATTTAATGACCTATTAAGACATATTACAGCTAAAGCCTTGAAAATACTAGCGGTGTAAAAGTGATACAAATCCCTCTTTCTCCGCCAGTAGAAATACAAACGGTACTAAAACCCACTAAATTCAACAATTTAGTGGGTTTTTTCTTTTTGGGCTATATCAAATTATTCATTAAATCTCAAAGTTTAGGTGTCTTTCGAGGTGTCACTAAAAAATTAAATTTTAAGTGACACCTCGCAACGAAAGCACCGCTACTACAAGGTGTTCAACAACATATTCAAAAAATGTACATCTTGTGTGTAGTTATTAAATCAAATAAATTTAATACTAACTTTAAGGTCACCAACAATGAACACATCAGTATCCATTCTCTTCTACATCAAGAGAGCAAAAATCAACAATTTAGGAGTTTGTCCAATCTACACCAGAGTTACAGTTAATGCTAAAAGATTTGAGTTTAGTGCCAACAAATACATCAATCCTGATAAATGGTCCTCAGAAGGCAACAAAGTTAAAGGCACTACCGAAGAAGCTAGAACAATCAATAGTCATCTTGATTATCTAAAAAATCAAGTTTTAGAGGCAGAAAAGAAACTTTTCAAGAAAGATATTAGCGTTACTTCTGAGAATTTAAAGAATGAACTGTTTGGTTTATCAGAAACCAAACGAATGCTCGTTCCCATCTTCCAAGACCACAACAACAAAATAAAAGAATTGGTTGGAAAAGAATACGCTCCAGGAACATTAGAACGCTACAATACTTCACTCAAGCATACTATCGAATTTATGCAATGGAAATACAATGTTTCCGATATCGATATTACAAAAATTGATCATTCTTTTATAACGGATTACGAATTTTGGTTAAGAAGTGTTAGAAATTGTGCTAATAATACAGCTGTCAAATACCTCAAAAACTTCAATAAAATTATCAAACTTTGTTTGGCCAATGACTGGCTAGACAAAAATCCATTTGCTAACTACAAATCAAAAGTCAAAGAAGTTGAGCGGGTTTATTTGACAGAAAATGAAATTCAATCCATAATCGAGAAAGACTTCAAAACAGAAAGACTATCATTAGTTCGCGATATCTTCCTTTTTAGCTGCTTTACTGGTTTGGCATATATAGATGTCAAAAACTTAACAAAATTACATATAAGCTATGGCATCGATGGCGAGAAATGGATATTTACTCATAGACAAAAAACGGAATCAGCTTCAAAAATTCCAATTCTTCCAGTAACCCAAATGATTATCGATAAATACGAAAATCATCCGCAATGTTTAAATGAAGATAAACTACTTCCTATCCTATCCAACCAAAAGATGAATGCATATTTAAAAGAAATAGCTGGAGTTTGTGAAATTGAAAAAGAATTAACCTTTCACATTGCCCGTCACACATTTGCTACTACCGTTACTTTAACTAACGGCGTTCCTATTGAAAGTGTAAGTAAAATGCTTGGTCATAAAAATTTAAGAACTACCCAGCACTATGCTAAAGTTCTGGACAGAAAAGTGAGCGATGATATGAGGATTTTAAGAAAGAAATTTTCAATATTCAAAGATGAAAACATTGTTAAGGCAAATTCACAATAAATAAAACCATAGTTCAAATTACCTGATATTAGGTATATAACTTGGTTTTAAAAAAGGTATTTTTACAAAAGCAAAAAAGTTGTTTTTATATTGAAATATTTGACAATTAAAATATGAAAAAAAAAATACAATTTGGAGAAACGGCTCAAGGATATGTTATTCCCGTATTAAATAACCGTGAAATAAGAGCAACAGCAGGAATTATGTTTCTTTTGGCTTTCATTTCCTTAATTTTGATTTTAAGCAATGGGAATTTCGTGCCTGTAAAATATGTACTATCGGTTTTTGTAGTAGAGTTTTTCATTCGCTTATTTATTAATCCTAAATATGCACCGCTATTAATTATTGGTAGAATTATTGTGAGCAATCAAAATCCTGAATTTGTAGGTGCAGAACAGAAAAAATTTGCTTGGTATATTGGTTTTACTATTTCTGTAATTATGTTTTTTCTTTTAGTGATTGTAAACGCGTTTAGTCCGATCACGGGCTTTGCTTGTCTCATTTGTTTAATTTTAATGTTCTCAGAATCGGCTTTCGGGATTTGTTTTGGTTGTAAATTGTATGGTTTTATCAAAAAAGATAAAGCACAGTATTGTCCTGGAGAAATTTGCGATATTAAAAAGAAGTATGATATTCAGAGAATTTCAATAAAACAATGGGCAGTTATTTTTGCACTCATATTATTTATTGCACTATTATACGTCTTTTTTCAACAAATTTTTATTCTAAAACCTCATCGACTTTTTTAATATGGAACCATCAAAAAAAACAGCAAGAATTGCAGGAATTCTTTATTTAGTTGTCGTAATTACAGGAATAGTAAGTTTAGGATATATCCCAAAACAATTGATTGTTTGGGAAGATAAAGTTGCAACTTTCAATAATATTCTTAAAAATGAAAACCTTTTCCGATTTGGGATTTTTTCAAGCGTGATATGTTATTTGGCTTTTATTTTTTTGCCACTAGTTTTGAGAGAATTGTTTAAAACAGTCAATAAGTTTGTGGCTAATATAATGGTAGTATCTGTATTAGTAAGCATTCCTATTTCGTTTTTTAATCTTTATAACAAGTATCTTATTTTAGATATGACACATAAGGAAAGTTATCTCAAAATGTATGATGCATCTCAACTGCAATCTTTGGTAATGTTTCATCTTAATCAATACGAATACGGAATTTTCATCGCCACATTTTTTTGGGGACTTTGGCTGTTTCCTTTTGGATATTTGGTGTATAAATCTGGTTTTATTCCTAAAATATTCGGAATTCTTTTGATGTTAGGCTGTTTTGGATATGTCGTAAATTTTTTAGGGAACACATTATTCGCAGATTATCAAGAGTGGGGAATTTCAAAAGTGATTGGCAAAATTCCTTCTGTTGCCGAGATTGGCATTTGTTTTTGGCTGTTAGTATTTGGTGTTAAAAATTCAAAAAAAATAGAATATGAAAAGTGATAAATTGGAATTTGAAGATTTTAAAATTAATATCAAAATTTTACTTTCCGGATTGTGGACTTCGGTGATGTTTCTCTACATCTACGGAGATTATTTTGAATTGTATGTTCCTAAAAAAGTAGAAGGTCTGCTCAATGGAAGTAATCTTTTGGATACGCCTTACAAGTTGCTCTTTGCAACAATACTTCTTGCTGTTCCTTCTTTAATGATTTTTCTTTCTTTAATGTTAAAGCCAAAAATCAATAGAATTCTAAATATTTCAATTGCAGGATTTCTTACTGTTTTTACTTTTATGGTGGGAATTTCGTCAATTTCCGAATGGAGAATTTTTTATATAATGCTTGCTTTTTTAGAGAGTATAATTACGCTTATTATTGTTTGGAAGGCTTGGACTTGGAAGAGAATAAGTGTTGAATAATCTTCGTATATGCAAAAACGTATTTTGTAGATGAAAAGTAAATGCAATTTAATTAAAATATAATTTAAAATTTCAAATTAATAATAGTATGAAAAAGTTTCTGATTTTATTCATTTTAGGATTGTTTGAATTAAGTTTTGCTCAAACAAAAATATTCCCTGGCGACAAATCACTGAACATTAATTCGATTAAAGAAGGGAAATTTACAATGGGATATTATTTTGTGAAAGATGGAAATCCTTTGGAAGTTTGTAGTTATCAAACAGAAGTTTCTACAAATGGCAATCAACTTCTTTTTAGTTCTAAATTAATTTTTCTGAAATCTGATAAACAGTGGAAAGAACAAATTGTTTTAGATAAAAATACACTAAAACCAATAAGCAGAAAATCTGAAAGAGAAACACGCACATTTGATATTAAATATGCTAATATTAATAAAGGAGACTATTTTGATATCGCCACTTATCCTTTGCTTCTTTGTGCATTGCCTTTAAATGCGGGTTATAAAGCCACAATTCCTGTGATAGATTATGATTCACCCAATAAAGATAAAATACAGAATGTGAATATCACCGATGTAAAAAGCAATGTCTACAACTCTGAACTTACAGGAGAACACCAAGTCTGGAAAGTATCCGTAAACGAAGAAAGTACAGGAAATCTCTATGATTATTTTATTGATAAAACTTCCCGAAAAATTTATAAAATTTTAGTTTCTTCAAAAGGCAATACCTTAATGTTGGTGGATAAAGAAACCGATTTTAATCCTTTCAAAAATAAATTTGATAAAGAAGCCACTATTAAAATGGTTACCAAAGGTAATTCTGTAATTTCTGGAGAAGCATTTACAAAAGACGACCGTTCTGGTAGGGACAACAGCAAAATTAGAATCGATGTACTCAATGTCAATAAAAAACAATTCGCGCCGAAAGGAACTAAAGTAGTTTTGTTGCCTTATACAGAATATTTCAAAGAATGGATGGAACTCAATAAAAAACAAAAGAAAATAAAAGGAGCACAACCAATTCCTTTATCAATAGATGCTCAATCCTGTATTTTGACCACAGAAATTTATAACGATAAAGGAAATTTTGAATTTACTAACCTTACGGATGGTGATTATTTTGTATTTATTTCATTTGGTTATACAGACACTTTTTCAAGAAGAGAAATCACAGGAACCTCCGATGTTTATGTAAATGGACAGTATGCAGGAACTCAAATTAATACCGATATTTTTGATTATACACAAACAGGAAATGCTAATTTCCAAAAGATTGTAACCATAAAATCAAATGGCGAAAGTGTAAAAATTAAATTGAAGCGATGGTGATAATTGGCTTTATAAAATCATAAATATGTCAAAAAAATATAAAGAAATAGCCCTTTTATACCTTAAAAAGTATGAAGAAAAAGATTTAGGAAGCGTTTCAGAAATGTTTTCAGAAGATATTTTTTTAAGAGATTGGAAAATAAAAGTTGAAGGCAAAGAAAAAGCAATAGACGAAACGCGTAAAAATTTTCAAAATGCCAAAACCATCAAAATTGAACTTATTTCTTGCTTAGAAAATAACAACTCTATTGCTGCTGAATTGAAAATAACAGTTAATGAAAATGAAGAACTAACGGTAGTCGATATCATTAATATCAATGATGAAGGGAAAATTAATTCCATCAAAGCTTTCATAGGAAGATTATAGCTTTTTTGAAGTCATTATTTTGAAAAATTGCCAAAGTCATTTATTGTGTATTTAAAAATTAATATTTGGGAATGTATTTATTGTCAGGGTTTTTCATCGCATTTTTTATCACGCTTATTCTTGTAACGAAGAAAAATAAATCTGATGCAGACTTTATATTACTCTTTTGGCTGCTAGTTATTGCAATTCACTTACTTTCCATCTATTTTTTTACAACATATGGCGGTAAAAAATATCCTTTTTTTGCCTCCTTGTCGATGCCATTAACTTTGGTTCACGGTCCGTTTTTATTTCTCTATGCTTCCAAAAAAACGTCAGGTAAAAGCTTTACCTTTTACGATTTGTTGCACTTCATTCCTTTGTTTTTGTGGTTTGTTTTTACATTTGATTTTTATGCTTTGACCACCAAAAAACAAATTGAGGTCTTTACACATCAAGGAAAAGAATTTGAAACTCAAAATAGAATAAGAGTAATTATTACCTATCTTTCAGGAGTCATTTATTATATTCTTTCTCTATTAATTTTAATAAAGCATCATAAAAAAATTAAACAGCATTTCTCTGATATTGAAAAAATAAATTTCAATTGGCTTTTATATTTTATCATTTGGAATTTTCTTATATGGATATTTATTTTATGCAATCAAGAAAAAATCGCTTATGGTTTAATTTCGTTTTTTATTGTTTGGATTGGTTTTTTCGGTTTGAGACAAACCAATATTTTTTTTGAAAAAATAATTGGTTTAGACCATCAAATGATTGTTAATCCTCAGGAAGTAACACTACAAAATTTGGGTAATCAAATTAATTTAGAAAACAAAGATAAAAATAAGCTTTTGAGCGAAGAGGACTTAAAAATTATTGAAGAAAAATTATTAGAATATTTAACAGTTCACAAACCGTATTTGAATCCCGAACTTACTTTGCAACAGTTGGCAGAAAATATAGACGTTCATCCTAACGTACTTTCTTATGTTATCAATACAGCTTTAGGGAAAAATTTTTATGATTTGATTAATGAATATCGGATTGAAGAGTTTATTAATCTATACCAAAACTCTTACGATAAATATACCATTTTGGCACTTGCTCTCGATTCAGGTTTTAACTCTAAATCAGCATTCAACAGAAATTTCAAAAAAATTAAAGGGATTACACCATCTGAGTTTATTTCAACAGTTAATAATTAAGTAGAACTTTTAATATTCTACAATAATTGCTGTAAAGCACTGATTTTTTTTGCAAATAGTATTTAAGGTGTGTCATTCTACATTTTAGGACGATTTGTAATGCTATATTTTTGATTTTTGCCATTTAATAATCAAAAAACATCCTTATGAAAAAGATCTTATCCAAGCTATTATTAACATTTACAATGCTTGCATTATTTTCTTGTAGTCAAGAAAGATTAATTGATGAACCTGGAAATTTAGTACCTAAAACAGTCATTCAAAACAGTGAATTACCTCAAATAGAGGTAAATGGAGTAAAACTACATTCTGAAGCATTTGGAAACCCATCAAACACAATGGTAGTGGTAGAACACGGTGGTCCAGGTGGAGATTACCGATATCTACTTAATTGCAAAGAACTTATCAACCAAGGATATTATGTAGTCTTTTATGACCAAAGAGGTTCTGGATTGTCTGAAAGATTATCAGATAATATTTATTATGATAGAGGTATTGATGCTATTACAGATTTATATGACGAATTAAAAGGTGTCATTGAACATTATAGAACTAATCCTTTACAAAAAGTTATTCTTTTAGGTCATTCTTGGGGTGGTATTTTAGCATCTGGTTTTGCAGGTAGATACCCATATTTAATTGATGGCTTAATAGTATGTGAACCTGGTGGATTAAAATGGAATGATCTCAAAAAATATGTTGAAGATTCCCGATCATTTAAAATTTGGAGCGAATTATCGAACGACGCGACCTATCTTGACCAATTCATAACAGGTAAAAAGAACCAACATGAGATTTTAGATTATAAATTAAACATGCTTTCCTCAAAAAATGATATTACTGGCGAAGACAATACTATACCAGGAAGCTTTTGGCGCTCAGGTGCTGTAATTAATTCAACACTTTTTGAAATAGGCAATTCTTTCAAACCAGATTTTTCAACTAACCTTGAGGCTTTTATGCCAAATACTTTATTCTTATACAGCGAAAAAAATAAAGTTTACACAACAACTTGGGCTAATAGAATATCATCATCCTATAATTCTGTTTCAATTTTTAGAATAAACGGAACAGGACATAACGGAATAATAAGTGATCAACAAGTTTGGCAACAACAAACTATGCCTAAAGTTATTGAATACATACAATCTTTATAAAACAGAAATGAAAAGTCTAAAATTAAAAGTTACATTAGTATTAATATTCTACTATTGTATAGGTAATACACAAGTTATCAACTGGAAAAATATAAACCAAAACAATCTACTAAATGCAGGGCTTGGACTAGAATATGGTTCGATTTATAATATTGGTTACGCTCATCAAATAAATATTGGAAAGTTACCTTTGCTATTAAATGCAGAGATTTCTATTCCTTTTGGCAAAAAAAAGTTTGATGATTACAAAACAAAAATAGGAGGAATAATTAGAGTTATAAAAATTAATAACATAAATGTAGGAGTAAAAGTTCAAGGAATATTTAGAGTTTACAATAATGATTTTGTTAGGATATTAAATTTCGGAAGTGATTTTTCGACAACTATTGGGTATTATAAGCCAAAATGGTTTGTAGCCGCTGAAGCTGGTTTTGACAAAGCGATTGTTTCACATTTTAAGCATACTGATTTGTACCTATCCAATTTTCCAGATGTAGTTGATGGATGGTATGAACCATCTACTGGTGGAAACTTTTATTATGGTTTACAAACTGGATATTCTTTTAAGAAACAAGACATTACACTTAAAATTGGAAAATTAATAACTCAAGATTTTGATACAACTCCAATGATTCCGTTCTATTTACAATTAGGATGTAACTACAAATTTGGTAAAATAAAATAGTAAATCTTAAAAAAATTAGTTATCTATAATAACCCGTTATCATCAACAAAATTAATCAACTCAACTAAATTCTTTACTTGAAATTTTGACAATAAATTTCTTCTATGTGTTTGAATTGTAAGATAGCTTAAAAATAATTCTTCAGAAATTTCTTGTGTAGACTTTCCTTGTTTTAATAATTGTAAAATTTCTTTTTCCCTTAATGTTAATCTAGGTATTGTTATAAAATCATTAACTGTCAACTTATTCATTATCTTAGTTACTTCATCACAAAATGCTAGCTTGTTATCAATTGCTTCATTGAGACATCTTTTAATTTCGTTCAAGGAAGCACTTTTTAAAAGATACCCGTTAGCACCATTTTTAATCATTTGCGTTACAATGCTTCTTTCAGATTGACTGCTGATTCCAAGTATAATTATTTTAGGAAAATCTTTTTTTAATTTATAACATAGATCAATTCCATTATTATCAGATAAAAAAATGTCTAAAAAAATGATATCAATACTTGATAAATCAGCATATCCATAAACACAGTTTCCTTTGTTAAATGTTGCTTTAATATTAATATAATCTATAGTTGAAAGTAAGTTTTTTAATCCTTCAACAACTATAGGATGGTCATCAACTATTATTGCGTTATATTTTTTATTCATTGTCATTTTGAATGGTAAGTTCTATATTGAAAATTGTCCCTAAATTTGATGATTTTATTTCATATTTTCCATTCAGCATCTCTATTCTATTTTGAATATTCTTTAGTCCTAACCCAGTAAAGTTATCGATGTTATTTGCATTAAATCCAATTCCATTATCTTCCAAATTAATTAAGAAAAGATTATCATTTTGACTACATTCTAAATATATTTCATCACAATTTGAATGCTTTAAAGCATTTGATAAAAGTTCCTGAACTATTCTGTAAACAGTTATTTGATTTGATTCTTTTATATTTTTTTGAATTTCATATGCAGTAAAACAAATAGATACTTTATCAGTAGCCATTGAAATGCATAAATCCTTTAAAGCAAGTTCTAATCCTAATTTTAATAATGTTTCGGGTATTAAATTGTAAGCAGTTTTTCTTAATTCTGTTATTGAAACAGACAATACAGAATTTAATTTCTCAATTTCAGATTTTGTTATTTCTTTCTCTGAAAGCTGATTGAGTTGCATTTTTAATGATGAAAGTCTGCTGCCAATACCGTCGTGCAAATCTCTAGCAATTCTTTTACGTTCAGCTTCTTCACTATTATTAATTGCTTGCATTATTTGCAGTTCTTTTTCCTTTTTTAAAACAATAATTTCTTGATGATAATTAATTTCTTTTTGCTTTGTTAATTTTTTTTGATTTCTCAAGTATTTGAATAGAAAAAAAAGCGTAATTGCCAGCAATAAAGATAAATGTGCAAAAGTAAAATAATATAATCTGTTTTTTTCAGCTTTTAAAGCGACTTCATTCTTTTCTTTCTCAAGAATAAGTATCTTTTTTTCTTTTTGAGCCAAGTTGAATCTTGATTCTAATTCCAAAATTTTATTTTGAAAATTTGTTTTGATTAAGCTATCATTTATTTTAATATACTTTTGGTAATATTGACTAGCGCTTTGATAGTCTTTTAATTCGTTATTAAAAAAAGCAAGTTCTTTGTAATTGTCTTTAATTTCATCAAGAGTAAGATAGTCACTTTCAATTACCTCTTGCATTAGATTTTTAGCTTGTAAATACTTTTTTTGACTTTTTAAAATTTCCGTTTTTAGAATTTTAAGCCTCACTAGTATAAAATCATTCTTTGTTTCCAATGCGAGTTTCATTCCTTTTTCTACATCAGCTATGGCTTTATTGACACTACCGTATTTATACAAATATTCACTATAAAAAAGGTAATAATTACAGTGAAGATTTGTGTTTGGATACTTCTTAATTAAATCATTTGATTTTTTAAAATATAGTTTAGCTAATTCAAACTTTTTTAAGTACGTAAGTGTAGAAGCATAACTAATGTAGGTATTAAAAAGATTTTCTTCATACATCTTAGAATTCACTTTTTTTGATTCTAGTGCTAATACAGATAATTTACCATAATATGCAGCTTTTTCATAATCATAATTATCGTCAAAAGTTTTCGAAATAGAGATATAAATTGCACCTAGAAGTTCAGTATTATTTAAATCTTTAGCTAATGGTATAGCTTCTTCTATTTGTATTCTTTTTGACTCTAATGCATTATCATTCCAACCATAAACAACACTTAAATTAATTAATGTCTTTAAGAGTAAAAGCTTGGCTTCAGGGTTTTTATATTTAGAAAGTATTTTTTTTATTTGAAGTAAATCTCTTAAATACATATCAACATCTCTTGTCTTGTAAAATTGAATGGGTGCAGAATAATATTTAGAAATATCTTTGAGATAGCTATTGTTTATTAATGATTTACCTTTTAAATAGTTTTTTTCTGATGCACTTAAATCATTCCCTATATAAATCCTAGAAAGTTCTAAAAATGAAATACTTTTTAAACTGTCCGATTTTGTTTTTTGAATTACATGCTCCAAACTATCAATTATTTTTTGATCGTTATGCAATTCATCAGGTTTTTGAGAATAAACAAGTTGAAAAAAAAATATAGCAATAACTATCTTTTTCATTTTTAAAAGATTTAAAGTGCAAAAATAAGAAAATGAAACATCTAAAACTTTGCCATATATTAATTACCTGAAATCAGGTATAAAAATTTACCTTTTCAAGAGTATAGAATAGTAATATAAAGTGAAATAAATTTGTAAAAAATGCTACGTAAATGAAAAATATTATTTATTTGAAACTCTTTTTTATATTCAATGTTAACTCAATGACATCTCAAGTTATTGAAGTTGTATCAGAATTATCAAGTCCATATGGATTAACTGTTGATAATAATGGGAAATTATATATTGCAGAATCGGGAACAGTTAATGGCAATAGAATTTCTTATGTTTTATTAAATAACTCAATTCCATTAGTTAAAACTGATCTTTTCACAATCAATCTCATAACACCTACTAGATTAAAACTATATAATGACTATTTATACGTAATCGAATCTAATTCAAATTTTGGAGAAGTTTCAAGAGCTTATTTAGGAGGAACAACACAACCTCAAATGCAATCTTATTTTTCCTCAGGTTTAGTTACTCCAATTGGGATTGACATTAAAGATGGCAACTTATACATAGGGGATTATGGTAACTATGCAATAAAGAAAATTAATACTTCTACCTTCCCATTCCAAGTATCTTTATTGACCAATAATTTAGCAACTGATATAGTAATTGATGGTGACTTATTTTATTACTCAAATCCTGATTATGGAAATGTTTTATCACATTCGATTAATAATTCAAGTCCTACATCAATTGATATAGTTTCTGGAATTCCTCATCCATCTTCATTATTACTGAATAATGGAACCCTATACATCTCTGATAGTATTGAAGGAAAAATATATAGAATAAATCCATATGGAAGTTCTACAATTCCAGAATTAGTATTAACGGGATTAAATGGACCTCAAGAAATGGTAGTTTATAACAATGAAATGTATATCGCCGAATCAAATGCCAATAGAATAGTTAAAATTAATTTAAACTCATTAAGAAATCTAAATTTTGAAAATACTATTTCAATTATCATTTCTCCCAATCCAGTTCAAAACATCATAAACATACAAACACAAGAAACAATAAAAGAAGTTTCTATATACGATATGTTAGGTAAAAAAGTAACTGTAAATCAAATTTCAAATAACTCAATAGATGTTTCAAACCTTTCAAAAGGAGTATATCTTATTAAAATTATTGGAGAAAACAACAAATCCTTTAAATCAAAATTTATGAAAAAATAATTTATCAATTGCTATGAAAAATTTTATTACAATCTCAATTATGTTTATACTATATTCTTGTAGTACAGACGAAAACACTTTTTCAGATTCTATTTCAAATTTAGAAATCAATCATTTAAATGTTATAGATTCAAACATTCCAGAAGATTTTTATGATGACCTAACATTTACTAACGAAACTACAGGATATGCAGTTTCCAGAACAGGCAAAATTATAAAAACTACAGATGGAGGAATAAATTGGATTATTTTAAATTCAAATGTATCCTTCCCTTTGAGAAAAGTGCAATTCTTAAATCAAAATATTGGTTTTGTTATAGGTGGCGACGATACTGGAAGCTATCTTTTGAAAACAATTAATGCTGGTCAATCATGGACAATTACAAATTTGAACAGTGAATTAAATGGTTGTCCAAACTCATTATATTTCAAAAATGAAAATGAAGGATTTATAACGGGTAATCATTTATTCATCAAAACAACAGATGGTGGAAATACTTGGAACGATGTTTTTACTACTACTGATGAAAACTATCAGGACATTAAATTCAATAGTAACCAATCATTAGGATATGTTACTTTGAATAACGGAAACTATTATAAAACAACTAACGGTGGACATTTATGGCAAACAATTGATGTTGATGTTTCTATAAATAATTTTAAAGAAATATTTTTTGTCTGCAATAAAATATATTTCAAAAGCAACAATAGTTTAGTTGATATAAATTTAAATCAAAATATCACACTTCCTAATCCTGTTCACAAACTTTTATATATTGATGTTAATAAATGCATCGGTATTGGACAACATTATGAAAATGGCTTCTTACCCTATGGAGACATTGTTCTTACCAATAACAATTGGGAGTCTTTTCAACAACAAAGCTATCAACCAGGTAGCGAAGCTATGGATTTTACTGCTGTAGCAAAAATGAATTCTCATAAATCCATGATTATTGGAACAGGACAATTAGAAGTAAAAATTATAACAATTGCATATTAAAATGCATAAAAAATAAATCACAATAAATATTAATAATTAAAAATCAAATCATGAAAAATTTTAAAAACTTCAAATCTTTAATTCTAATTTCTATTTTCTCAATGCTATTGTTTTCTTGTAGTAGTGATAGTAGTTCCTCTGGAGGTAATTCCTATCCAAAACAAGTTTCAATTACATACAAAGTAACAAGTACATCTACCAATAATGCTTCAATTATTCAATACAGGAATGAAACTGGCGGTGTGACTGATGTAACAAATCCATCTTTACCATACACAAAAACAATAACAAGGACTGTTAATCAAAGTGATATAGCAACACTAGGTTGTGGCACAAATTTAACTCAAACGGTAAAGCTTGAAATATTGGTGGATAATACTGTAGTTAAATCAGAAGAAAATACAACTACATCATCAGCAATTGTATATGCTTTTCCATAGTTCAATTTACACTAAATAATTCAGAAAATCGGTTATAAATATATTTTATCCAAACACTAGAATGTATAAAACTTATTATGAAATCTAAATACTTAATTTTAATAGCATTATTTTGTATCAGTTGTAAAAATTCTAATATTGCTACTACTAAAAACCAATAATTTAGAGTTAGAACAAATGATAAGAATTGATCAAAAAATAAGAATTAAAAAAACTGATAAGTATTTGGAAGCTGTTGACCAAACACACTGGCTAAGAATATTTGAAATACTAGCTAATAATGAATTAAAAGCATCAAAAGACAATGTTGTGTAACATTTACAGAAAATCTCGTTATTTAAGAAAATTTAAACAAATAAAACTATGAAAAAACCAAATTACATTTTGCTATTTATCAGCTTTTTGACAATTAGTCTAATCCAAGCACAAGAAAAAAAAGAATCTAAATTTAATATTATCGCATATGGAGGAATTGGATATGCTATTGTAAAAAATGATAACGATCCGAATTACAATCTAAATAGTAATAGCGGAGATATTCTTTTAAATTATAGAATAAATCAAAAATTCGGCATTGCATCTGGAGTTGGATTAATTGAATTATCTGGCAATGGTTTTAATTCTTTAGGTAATTTTTACCATGAAAGAACAATGCTTAAAATTCCTTTATTAGCAACGATGGATTATAAAATTTTTGAAAAAATTAAAATGATTGGAAATTTTGGTTTTTATACTCAAAATATTTCTACTGATGAATATAGATTTTTGAATAATTCTCAAAAAAATATTTACGAAGGCTGGAATTTTGGAACTCAATTAGGACTTGGATTCGTTTTTAAAATGTTTGATAATTTTAGTGCCGGTATAAATTATTCTGGACAATCAGACTTCAGTAAGTTTAAAACGAATAACAATGTGGGAATTAATGACAAACAGAAATTGAAAAATTTGAATTCAATTGGAATTGTATTAATGATTGATTTATAAAAAAAACATCGCACAACAGCGGTTTCGCGCAATAGCTCGTAAGCCTTGCGCCAGAATCCTAACGGATTCCTGAAACCCTTCTTCACGGAAAATATTTTTCTTAAAATTACCGCTACTGCGCAAAGCCGCGGAACGATATATAAACGTTTCCGATAAATAATTTTACAACAGACAAGGAAAGAATAGAATACTTATTGAAAATCTATTAAAAAGAATGTAGTATAAGTTAAATTAAAAAAACTATGAAAATAAATTCAGAAAATCATTTAAAGAAAACTTTTAAACATACTTTTTTACTGAGATTGGCTACCTCAATTATACTCTTATCTCATAGTTTACATGGCATTTTTACAAATAATGATGTCAATGATTTTGGAGAATCATTTTTAGATCAAATCGGGTTTGCTCCATTTGGTGTATTTTTAGCTTGGTCAGTAGTGATTATTCAAATCATAAGTGCTATTTTCTTAATAATAGATAGGCATATAAAAATTGTTTCAATTGTTAATATAATTATTCTAATCATAGGGATTATAACAGTACATTATGAAGAAGGTTGGTTTGTTGTTGGAGCTGGTAGAAATGGCATGGAGTTTAGTTTTCTGCTTATTTGCGTACTTACTTCAATAATGATAATAAGTAGCAAAAAAATTACATAAATCAGAAAAAAAATTGTTTTATTTATTGTAGACTTATTTAAAGAATTCGATATTTAATAAAAAGGTTTTAAACCGGTAAGTAAATAATATCAAATAATTAATTTTAAAGTTAAATAGAAATAATCATGAAGCAAATGCTTTTAGTAACTATCTTATTAATTCTTACAATCGAAATTTCAGCACAAAATAAAATTGAAGAAACATACCTGTTTTCTAAAGATATTGAGACAAATATAGAAAAAGACACATTATCATGGAAATATCAATTAGGAGCTACCAATTACTCCATAAGTGAATATTACAAAAAAGCTCTTGAAACATGGGATAAAAATGGAGCAGGAATTAGAAAAATCAGCAAAGAAGATAGTTTATATTTTAATTCATTTAAAAAGCAAGATGCAAAAAAATATATCATAAATCGTTCAAAAGATGAAAAGATAATAATAATAAATGAAGCCCATCATAACATAAGACACAGAGTTTTTACTACTTCTCTTTTAAAAGGTTTATACAATAACGGATATCGTTTCTTTGGTTTAGAAGCACTTTCGGATACTTTAATAAATGTTAGAAAATTTCCAATTTTAGAAAGCGGTTATTATACCAAAGAACCACAGATGGCTAATTTGTTAAAAGAAGCAATAAAAATTGGATTTACATTATTTGAGTACGAACCAAATGATGGCTCTAATGGTAAAGAAAGAGAAATTGGTCAAGCAGAAAATATAGGTAAATTAATTAAAGAAAATCCTAACTCAAAATTTCTGATACATTGTGGTTACGACCATGTTATTGAAGGTATACCAGGAAACAAAAGTTGGGAAAAAGCTATGGCTGGAAGATTAAAAGAAAAAACAAATATTGACCCATTTACAATCGACCAAGTTGCATTTTCAGAAAAAGGAGATGTTAAGTTTTCAAGCCCATATATCTCTATATTAAATCCTAAAACACCAATTATTATGGTGAATGATAAAAGTGGCAAAATATTTAATGGAAGTCAAACTAATGATCAAGTTGATTGTAGAATAATTCATCCCATAACTAATTATATTAATAATAGACCTGAATGGTTACTATTAAATGGTAAAAGAAAAGAATATAGTATCCCTAAATCTAAAATTTCAGAATATCCAGCTTTAGTTTTTGCATACCGACAAAATGAGTTTGAACAAAATGGAGTTCCAGCAGATTTAATAGAAATATTAAATGAAAATGAGGAAAAAAACCTCATACTAGAAAAAGGAATCTATAAAGTAATTATTAAGAATAAAGATTACAAGATTATCAGTGAATTTGATATAAAAATTAAATAAATCTCAAAATGGTTCAATTAGAAATTAAAACAAACTATGGAGATTTTGTAACAGCTTCAATTTACGAAGCTGATAAAAACACTATACTTATTATTGCTTCTGCAACTGGAGTAAAACAAAGTTTCTATAAAAAATTTGCAGATTTTATATCGGCTAATGGTGTTACCGTAATCACATTTGATTATTCAGGAATAGGACTTTCTCTCAAAAAACCAATAAAACAAGTGACAAATAATGCTTCGGATTGGGGAAAAAATGATTTAGAAGCTATTATCAAATACACAAAAGAAAATTACCCAAATGCAAAAACAACAGTACTTGGACATAGCATTGGCGGGCAACTTATTGGCTTGGCAAAATCATCATCACAAGTTCAAAAAATAATTTTGATTGCTACACAAAGTGGTTATTGGAAGTTATGGAATGGAAATGGCAAATTAAAAATGTGGTTGAATTGGCATCTACTTTTTCCTATCCTCATAAACATTTTTGGTTATATGCCTTCAAAGAAAATAAATGGTATGGAAAACCTTCCAAAAAATGTTGCAAAGCAATGGAATAGTTGGGGTAAGAAGCCAAATTATCTTTTTGATGAAGTTTCCATGAATGACTTATTTTTCAAAAATATATCTACAAAAATACTAGCAATCAGCATAGAAAATGATTTTTACGCGCCCAAGAAAGCCGTTGATTGGTTTACATTAAAATATGAAAATGCTGAAATAAGCAAACTTCATTTAAAACCAAATGATTACAACACAAATGTTATAGGACACTTTGGTTTTTTTAGCAGTAAATTTCGGTCTAATTTATGGCAGTTATTGTTTAATGAAATTGAAAAATAAACTTTGAAAAAATATTGAAGTTACTTGACTATACTTGGCATAATGAAAGGATAGAGGTAATAAATTAAATTTTACTAAGACTTGAATAATAAAATAGTCATATTACTTTCTAATCTTAATGAACAGCTAAATTTTATAGACTTGGAAATCGATAATACAATAACCAAATGTGAAAAAGCAATCGAAATTATCATAACTTCAATTGCAAATTTAAAAAAGAGTATTATCAAAAGTAATTTCAAAACAAATACCGAAGAAATACATTTTTTTAAAGAAGTAAAACCTCAGTTCACTTCAAAATTAATCTACTACAACATGGTATATAAAATCGAAATGAAAAGACCGAATGGTGGAAATCGTATTTTAAAAAAGTATTATAATAACGAATTACAAAAGCTAAAAGCCTATTTTGATAACGAATTAGATTTTTATAAATATTACCGTTCTGGTAGTTCATATCTAGATTATAAATATTTCCTTAGAGGGAAATACGATATAAAACTAGCTTTAGACAGCTATTACTTTGAAACTGACACAACTTTCTCAACCTCGCATGATTTCAAAGTGGCTAGAATTCTAGCAAACGATTTAATACAATTATACCTCGAAGACCAGTTGATTATGATAGAGAATAAAGACCTTGGGGATAAATCACAACGCAAACCCAACGTGAAATTAATGTGGACAGGCTCAAAAGTAGCTTTAATTGAATTAATGTATGCTTTACATACTGAAGGTGTTTTCAATAATGGGGCTGCCGATTTAAAAGATATTGCCGATTATTTTGAACATACTTTCGATATCGATTTAGGACAATACCGTCGTGTATTCCTTGAAATTAGGGCAAGAAAGAGTGAAAAATCAAAATTCATTACAACTTTAAATGAAGCCTTATTAAAACGAATGGAAAAATCGGATGAAATCATTTAAGCAAAAATCGTTCACAACACAAACTCCGTTGTGAAATAAAACAATCCAAACTTCACAATTTTGTACCATAACAATCTAAAACATACGTTATGGCAATCGAAGTTATCACTCGCGAAGACTTAAACGAATTCAGAAGTCTTCTTTTGAATGATTTAAAAGAAATCATTCAATCAAAACCTCAACAAACAAAACAGTGGCTAAAATCCAATGAAGTCCGTAAACTATTAAACATTTCTCCAGGTACTTTGCAAAATCTCCGCATCAACGGAACACTAACCTATACCAAAATAGGTGGCATAATGTATTATGACAATTCAGATATTGATAAGCTATTAAATGGAAATAAAGTAAACGCTCTACCTACTCTTTTTAAGTAATATGCCTTTTTTGTCATACCGAGCGCAGTCGAGGTATCTCATAATCTTAGTCAAAGTCTTAATACTTAATACTCCAATCTTAATACTTCCAAATGAATTATATCAAGCACTTAACTGGTTTCTTCGAAAGAGTAGCCATAGACAAAACACTTAATCCAACACACGTTAGCTTATACATAGCCTTATTCCAATTTTGGAACTGCAACCGCTTCAAAAATCCCATAAGTATCAATCGCGATGAGGTAATGCGAATAAGCAAAATCAGTTCCAAAGCAACCTATCACAAATGTCTGAAGAACTTGCATAGTTTGGGTTATATCAATTACGAACCATCATACAATCCATTCAAAGGAAGTCATGTTATTTTATTCAACTTTTCAGAAGATTTAAAACCGCTACCAAAATCCGACAGAAAACCAAAAAATGAACCACTTAATGAACTTGTTTCTGAACAAGCTTTGAACAAGTCTTGTACTAGTAGTGAAACAGGTACTGAACAAGCAGTAGTACCTTCTATAAACTATATAAACAATACAAACATTTTAAACGATAAAAACGTTTCAAACTTGGAAACGCTAACAAAAAATTTTGAAGAAATAAATAATTCAGTTTTAAAAAATGAAACCGAAGATGAGAAAGAAAAAAAGTTGCGCGAAAAAAAGAAAGAGGAATTTGAGAATTCCGATTTGTCATCCCGAGCGCAGTCGAAGGAACTCAATCCAACAATCGAAGAAGTCAAAACCTATTTCCAAGAAAATAACTTTCCGGAACAAGAAGCTCAAAAATTCTTCAACTACTTCAAAAGTGTCGGTTGGTTAGTCGGTGGCAAAACACCAATGGTCGATTGGCAAGCAGCAGCACAAAATTGGATGATTAACGCACCAAAATTCATTTCAAATGCAGAACAACCAAACAGATCAAAACAACTCAACACTACAACCGACAAAGATTATTCAGAGCCATTATAGCTATGAAGAGGTAATTATTTGGTTAGAAAACAAAGGAATTGAACTATACGGCAATCATTTCAAAATCCTTGAAACCGATTATCCAATAGTTTACAAACTAATCGCATATTTTTTAAAAGACGAGCCTACGTGTTTTCAATATGGAATAAACCTCAACAAGGGAATTCTATTAACCGGACCAATTGGCTGCGGAAAAACTTCATTGATGAATTTAATGAAATACCTAACAGCCACAGAACACAAGTTTTTCGTAAAACCCTGCAGAGACATTAGCTTTGAATTCATCCAGGACGGCTACCAAATAATCCACAAATACAGTAATGGCAAAATCTATCAATCCGAACCAAAAACATATTGCTTTGACGATTTAGGAACAGAAAACAATCTAAAATATTTCGGCAACGAATGTAATGTCATGGCAGAAATTCTATTAAGTAGATATGATCTATTCATTTCAAAAAAACTCCTAACCCACATAACCACAAACCTATCAGCTACAGAAATAGAAAAATATTACGGCAACCGAGTTCGCTCAAGATTAAGAGAGATGGTAAATTTGATAAGTTTTGAAAGGAATGTTACAGATAAAAGGTCTTAATAACTTGGTTAACAATTCAAAAACAAACAAAACAAATCATTAGGAATTATTTTATATTTTGGTAAATAAAATTTATTGAAAATAAATTGAAATATTGTGTGAAAGCAATCTCCAATTCCAAAATAGATGACAGACAGAACAGCAACTGATACAATTAAAGGATATTTTTATCAATTTGACCTAGCAATACTCAAATTGTTACAATTAGAAGATGATACCTACGAAATTATAGTTGAGGGTATTGAGGATGTTAATATAAAAAATGCAACTGAAGAAACAGCTATACAATGCAAATACCATTCTAAAATTGAATATAATCATTCCGTCATTGCCAAACCAATACGTTTAATGCTAAATCATTTCAAAGAGGTTTTAAATGGTAAAGAGAAAAAAATAAAGTATTTATATTTTGGTCACTTTAAATCGGGGCACGAAAAATTTCCTTCTACAATTACATTAGATTTCTTAAAGTCAAATTTGCTCACTTACAAAAAAGAAAAAGTTGAGTATAAACATTACGAAGAATTAAAATTAAGTGATGAAAACTTAATATTATTTTTAGAAACTTTGGAAATTGATATTAATGCAAAATCTTATGAGGATCAACTTAAAGAGATATTCACTTCTTTGAAAAATCAGAATAATTTTAATTGTGATGATTTTGAAGCTGAAAACTTCTACTATAACAACGCTTTGAAAATCATAAGCAATCTTGCTAAGGAGGATGATATAGCCAATCGAAAGATTTCTAAAAAAGATTTTTTAACTCAAATCAATTCTAAACAAGTACTTTTTCATAAATGGTTTGTTCAATATAAAGGCAAAAAGAAATTACTATCTGATATTAGGTCTAAATATTTTAGTGATTACAATAGTTCTCCATTTGAAAGATTTTTTCTAATAGAAGTGAATTCAAGCAATTATTTACGGAGTGATTTAAAATCTACAATACATTTGATTAATAAAAAATATTCTCAACTTTCTAGAACAAATCCAGATTCTTTTTGTCCATATATACACATATTTGGATTGCCAAATTCTGAATTAGTTGAATTAAAAACGGAACTTATTAGTGAGAATTTTAAATTTAAAGATGGTTTTGATTTTAACGGTTCAAGCTTCAACCCAAAATCAATTATAGAAAAAGCCACTTTTCATAATGGAATTAAAATTAAAATTATAGATGATTTAAAACACATCGAATCAGTTTTTAATGAAATATCAAAAACCAAAGAAGTTTATCATTTCTATTACGACACTCCATATTTTTCAACCTCAAATGCAAGTATCAAGCATTTACAAATTCAAATAGAAGAAATTAACGATATCAAAAATATAATCTAATGACAGAAGATAAATTAAATGCGGAAGTAATTGCAGTATTTCCAAACAAAGTAAAAATCAAGGTTGACAAACTGGAAGATTTCAGGATAGCCAACGAATCTTTAAGAGTTGGATCCTATCTTAAAATTTATGGAAATGATAATGCTATATTAATGGCAATTATTGAAAATTTCTCGATTGATGTTTCAGAGAAAAATAATGAAGCTGTTAGAACACATATTATCGAAGCAAGTCCGTTAGGAATAATAAAAAATGGTAAATTTACAAGAGGTGGTGACGATTTAACCATTCCTCCCAAAAAAGTCGAACCAGCAACAGAAGAGGAAATCAAGAAAATTTATATCGAATCGGTAGAAGATAAAGAACAATTTACTTTTTGTTCATTATCTTCAAATGCAAACATTAGAATTCCAGTAAATGGCAATAAATTTTTTAATAAGCATATTGCAATAGTCGGTTCTACAGGTTCTGGTAAATCTCATACATTATCTACTATCATACAAACGGCTGTAAATTCTAAAAGCGGAGATTTTAGTTTAAATAATTCACACGTAATAATTTTTGATATCCATTCCGAATATAAATCAGCTTTTCCAGATGCTAATTTTATTGATATTGAGAATTTAAAATTGCCATATTGGTTACTAAATAGTGATGAACTAGAAGAAGTGCTTCTAGATACTGGAGAGAGAGATAATTATAATCAATCTTCAGTTTTTAGAAAATTGGTTACCGAAAACAAGAAAAAGCACAATCCTGATAAAACAAAGATATTTTACGATTCTCCTTTATTTTTTGACATAAATGAAGTTCAAAATGCTTTATATAACTTAAAGAATGAAACAAAAAATTCTAAAAGTTCAAATCGATATATGATAGTTGATGATTCTTATACTTGTAATGATAGTAGTACAACTGTTGATACTGGAATATTACTAAATGAAGAACAGAGAATAGATAAATATTTTAATGAAGAGTTTCAATTTCATCCAACTAAAAATCAGAATGTAACTAAAGGAGATTATGCGGAAGGTACTTTAGATAAGTTTTTTGTAAGATTTCAAGAAAAGATAAATCAAGACCGTTTAACTTTCTTATTTGGTGAAGAATCAAAAGAGATTTCTTTCGAAGATACATTGAAAAATATTTTAGGATATAATTCAAATTCCAATGTTACAGTAATTGATTTAAGCGGAGTTCCTTTTGAAGTATTAAGTATTACCGTTTCTTTAATTTCAAGAATTGTATTTGAATATGGTTATATATACAAAAGATTGAGAAACAACATTAATCCAAATGAAAAAATCAATAATGACATTCCAATACTTTTAGTTTATGAGGAAGCACATAAATATGTTCCCAATAGCGATTTAGTAAAATATAGATCTTCAAAAAAATCAATTGAAAGAATTGCGAAAGAGGGCAGAAAATATGGAGTTACTTTGTTATTAGCAAGTCAAAGACCATCTGAAATATCAGAAACTATATTTTCACAATGTAATAATTTCATTGCGATGAGATTGACCAATCCAGTTGACCAAGGTTATGTCAAAAAATTACTTCCTGATAGTTTAGGTTCATTAATTGAAAAAATGCCATCGTTAAAACAAGGTGAAGCTTTGTTAATTGGGGAATCTGTAATTCTGCCATCGATTGTTCAAATTGATAGATGTAAAAATGAGCCTTCTTCAAATGATATTCCTTATTGGGAATTATGGAAAGAGGAATGGAAAGATATGGATATTTACAAAATTAAAGAGGAATGGTATAAATAAGAAATTAAACTAAAAATCATATGAGAAAATAATCAAGTTTATTATATGATTTTTAGTTTATAGTAGTTAAATCCTAACATCCCACTCAATTCCTTCAATTCGTTTAGAAAGAAATACTAAAGTTTTAAAAACCTCATTTTCAGTGGGTGGTTTCGTTTTACCAATAAGGAGTTCATTGAATTTTGAGCCAGAGTAAACCTTTTTCAAAGTACTCCAAACCATTTCAGTTTCACTAAATAGTAGTGCATCCTTTGGGTGGTTGTAAAGCCAATTTTTATCGTTAGGTATTGCTTTGTCATCATCTTTGGCAACTTGTAATAACATGGTGTCAAATAAACCTGAATTAACAAAGTCCTTGATAATATCAAGCTTCAACAACAGTGTTAAATCATAAGTATGACGAACTTTGCTAGATAAATCTTCAAGTGGGTTTTCAGTATAAGAAAATCGAACCAAACTAATTATCTTCTCACAAAAAGTACGTTCAATAGCTAATGCCTTAACTTCAAAATCTTCTAATCCAAATTGAGCAATTAATTCAATCGTGGCAGTTGTTTTGATATAATCGGCAATTAAGGTCCTAATGGGTTTTACAACATTGGGTTCAGTATTACCCATATGAGAAACTTCCAATGCAATATTTTCTCTTACTTCGCCATAAGTTCCTTTTACACCAACTTTTGGAAAGGAATAAATTATTTTTCTAATGCTGCCTTTTTTATTTGTGTTTGGGTCATCTGGCACAACATCTAGGATAGAATTATCAATTACATTGGTAACACTCTTTAATCTTTCTCTTAAAGCATTTCCGCTATCTCCTTCATTTTTTACAACAACAATATCAATGTCTTCAGAAAATCGTTGAATAACACTATAGCATTTTGATAAAGAAGTACCACCTTTAAAAACAATCAAATCTTTTACATCCGAATGAAAAAGTTGATGCAAAGCATAAGTAACCCAATAATCTTTTTCAATAAAAATCTCAGGAATTTCAAAATAGTCAGCAGCAGCTACAATAGCACCTTCAAAATTGTCTTTCTCTAAATGTAATTTCATTATACTATATTCCAGGAGTTAACAGTCGAAAGCATTTTAGGAGTAATTCCATAGTCATAATTACTCGAAGGATTTATTGATTTTTTCAATAAAGAAAGGTTGGCTGTGTCAACATTCATTGCTTCCAAAAGAGCACCAAGCAAAGCTCTAACTTTTGGAGGATAAGCAACTCCATAAGTTACCAGTTTTTTTATTTCAGTCGTATCAAAATTATAAATAGTCTTTTTTAAATAAACAAGCCCATCACTTTTTTGCAAGTCCGGAATAGTATTCAAATCTTTAATAACATCCAATAACTCTAAATATTTAATAGTATCAGCAGTTACTTTCACATAACTCTTCGCTGGCTTAATTACAACATTACCTACTTTACCTTTAACTTGTTTGTCCAAGGATGCTACTCGTATAGAACTAGGAACTTGTGTAGTTAAACCCAATCTATTATACAATCTCGTTCCGGTAATATAGGCAACTTGTTTGTTTTTCTCAAACAAATAAAGCGAAAGCAAAACATCTTCTCTAGGTTTTTGTTCACCAAATACGGAAACTTTAGGTTTATAATAATAACCTTTTCTAGCTCTTTTAATAACTCCTTTATCAACTAATCTACTTAAGGCTTTAGAACCAGCAATAATTTCATCTGAAGTTAATCCAAGAGTATCATATCCGAATACATCTCCTGTATCTATTCGGTTTATTTTAGCTACTATTTTATCTGTTACTTTCATACTCAGCAACAAAGATAACTATTTTATTTTAAATGTCAAGTTTTTTCTATACTTTACCTGACATATTACCTACATTACAATCTATATAATAATCATTAATTGCACCTTTACAATTATCTATATATTTCTGCACAAAAACCGTCTTTAGTCCAAGTATTCCTAAAGCCAGTGCTGCCGTTTGCTTCATTTCGCTAATTCCATTTATAAACAAAAAAGACAGATTAATGTAACCTGTCTTTTTTGTAATTCAGTAAAACCATAAATTGCATTAGGATTTCTTTTTTGGCGGTTTTAATGAAGGTGTATTACCTGGCGTGTCTTTATTATCACGCTGACGTTGGTCTGGTTTTCCAGTTGATTTTGCTATTCTTTTCGGTCCAGTTTTAAGTGCCATAATTTTGTTTTTTAGATAGTTACTTACAAATTTAATTAAAATTTATTTTCTCTTCTTTTTTCTTTTAAAAAAGAAGCCTTTCTTTTTCTTTTCGTCTTTTTTTACTCCATCATTTATTTCATCTGAGGACCAAATTCTAGCAAATTCGATCTTACTTTTTCTAATAAAATAATGTGATTGACATGCAAAATTCCAATTGCCAATAGAGGGAGATAAACTAATAGTTTCTCCATCAAACATCATTTTCCAATCAGTTGGTGAAAATGGTGTAACAACCTCATTGTTACAGCCACACACACATTTATGTATGGCCGTACAATAAGTAAGCGAAATATATAATATTCCATCTTCCAATACTTCTGGGATAAACTCTACAAACTTATGCTGTAACTTCATCACTCGTCAATTGATTAACATTAATAGAATAAGTACTGTGATGCTCTTCTCGCAAATCTTGATAGAAACCACACATTTTTTTCCATTTAATTACTGCTAAAACAGCATTCAAACAATTTAACTCCGCAATTTGAATATTAGTGTTATAATCGTTATTACCTTCATCAACAAAAGGAATTCTATCAACTAAATGATTATTCTTTTCATGAGTTCCAGTTGTCACTCTAACTGTTCCAATTAGAGTATCATCAACCGCATTTACTCCAAGTCCAACATCAATAAATGGAATATTGCTTTTTAACAAAAATTGAATAATCAACTTTCTTGAAACATCATTATCAATACATATAAACACAAAAGACATCGTTGATAGTTCTTTCATATTATCTTTTGAAACATAATTATGATGTGCAGTAATCTTTTGATGAATTTTTGAATACTGATTAAAGTAATAGTCAACCTTTGACGGTACTGTATCTAAATCTTCCTTTCCTGCAGCTCCAGGAGAACGAAATGCATTATGTTGTGAAAACACATCACCATCATAAAGATGAATTTCACTCACAGGAGTTTTTGAAAGTAAATCCAGAATGTAAGCTCCGGTGCCACCTAATCCAATGATGGCGATTTTTTGTCCTTTAACTTTTTCATTAATAAGATTAATTTTCGCTCTTCCGGAATTAGTATCAATATATTGAAAAACATCTGTATCAATTGCGATTTCTCTAATCCTAAAAGTTTTTTCAGTAACTAACGGATCAATACTTTTTGCAGGCGAACTAATAATTGTTCCATAAGTAGATACTTTTTCATAATAATCTGCATAACCATTTTGTGGTTTGTTAGAAAAAGAAAAATTAATCACAATCCCATGACCAAGATTTTGTTGATTGGAATGTTGAATAGCTGTTATAATACTACCATCGGCATTGCATGGATATTCGCCTATGAAATTAATTACGTGCGTACTCGGTTTAATAGTTCTTTGACTATTAGCCAACGACAATTCACTAACCAAAATACCATATTTAACTTCTCTAAGATGGGTTACATAAGGTATATGGTGGATAAGTAAATATCCACCTTTAACCTCAAGTTCATAACCTTCATCTTGTAACCTTTTAAGGTCGGGACTATGATTTATTAGTTGCTGTAACATTGAAAACCATTTTATTAGTTACAAAAACTTTATCACCTTTAACCATACTACCTTCAGGATTTTGATGAGGTCCTTTAGCATAAGTTACAGTATAAACAGTGTTTGGATTTTCTTGATAATTTCCAAATGCCAATTCAACAACTTGTTTAAAACTTATTGTTTTTTGGTTCCATTGCTTTTCTCTGCCGTTAACAATGATAATAAATTCAGTAATTTCCTTTTTAGAATAGAATTTTTCTTTGCCAGGTCTAGCTAAATCTACGATTTCATCGTCTTCAATTAAATCGTCTTCCCATGGTTGTTTATTATCCAAATAGATTTGGAAATCAGCTGCTATGTTTCCCTGTCTTCTAATCTGAGAACCTTTAATATACTGCTTATCAGTTTCAAAGTTTTTCCCATCAATAGAATACTTTAATTTCTGCTTGATGTAAAATTGCTCAATTCCTGGTCTTGCCAAATCAACAGTTTCGTCGTTCAATATAGCGTCATCTTTCCAAGGTTCTACTATATCTAAAAATAATTCACAATCAAGAGGAAGTCCTCTCAATTCTTTTAGTTGTTTTCCGGTGATAAACTGCTCAAACCATTCAAACTTTTTGCCTTCAATAATTAATTCTAACGAAGGTCTTTTTCCGTGGTCATCATGACCGTCTTTTTGTGTATTCATGATACTTTGCTTTTTAATTTTTAAAATATTTTAACACTCCTAATCCTTTAAAAACTCTTGGAGATTTGAGTTTCAAGCGGTTTTGTTGCTAAAAAATTTGTTTTTCTCAAAAAACATAGTAGTTTTACACAACAAAATAGAGGGATACTGAGGTGATAAGCCTAAGTATTTTAAAGTCACGCAACTTAATTCCCTATAACCCAATCCGTACCGCCAAGTTCGATTGGGTTTTTTTTATTTATCAGCTATCTCATTTAAAAATTTATTAACCATATGATACTAAAACAATGCAAATCTACATAATCTAAATTTACTTAGCAAGTGTTTTGATAAAATTTTCTAATTAAATTTAATATCATATTTGATATAATTAATAAATTAGTATCTTTGTAAAAAATTTAATCATGGAAACTCTAGGCAAAACATTAAAAAGTACGCGTGAAAATGTTTCCCTTACTCTTCGGGATGTTGAAATCGCAACTGGTATATCTAATGCTTATTTAAGTCAATTAGAGAATGATAAAATTAAGAAACCTTCAGCTAGTATACTTTATAAACTAGCTAACGTCTACAAAATCGATTTAAATGTTTTACTTTATGCTTCTGGGATTATTGAAAAAAACGAGAATTCTGAAGTTATAAAACAACAATCATTATTAGAACGAGAAATCGCATTTTACAAGGACAAACTTTCAGAAGATGAGGAAAGGGAAATTGTAGATTTTATTAAATTCTTAAAATATAAGAAGGGTAATGACGCTACATTCTAAAAAAGACATTGAAAATATTTCTTTTGAAATTTTAAAAGCTTCTAAATCATTAGATGTCTTTCCAACTCCCATAGATAACATTGTTAATCATTCTGAATTGATCATTGCAGGTGGAATTGATTTAAAGTCTTTAGAAAAAAAATACAAAAGTTTTTTATTTACCGATGCATTAAAGTCAGGGTTATCGAAAATTCGTGGTTTTTTGGATAGATCTGAAAAACTAATTTATCTTGACATGGAACAAAGGAGTAGCAGATTAGGTTTTGTTAAACTTCATGAAACAGGTCATAATGTTTTGCCATGGCAAAGTAAAATTATTGAATTTCTTGATGATGATGAAACACTTGATGCCGATACTCAAGAAGAATTTGAAATTGAAGCAAACTATTTTGCATCAGTTACACTTTTTCAAAATGATAGATTTGAAAATGAAGTCAAAAAATATGAATTAGGAATGCCTTCTGTAATGCTCTTGTCAAATCATTTTGGAGCATCGGCTCATGCTACTTTTAGATGGTACGTGGAAAATTCGAAGTTTAGATGTTCATTACTTGTACTTCAAAATTTATCATCAAAAGGAAAGGTTCCAAAAGGTGAATTTAGAAACGCATTTCACTCATCATCTTTTTTAAGCACATTTGGCTCCATTGATTGGCCTGAAAATTTTGGTTATAAATGGGAGTTTATTAAAGACCATTGTTTTCTTAGAAAAAAATGGAAAACAAATGGAAAAATTACATTAAAAACTTTAAATGGCAATGTAGAATTTAATTATCATTATTTTGATAATACATTCAATGCATTCGTTTTAATATTCCCAAAAGGTGAAAGTAAACCAACAAGAAATAAAATCATTATATAAGTTTACTAATTTAGTTTCCAGTTGCCACTCCTTCCCAACGCTCCAAAAAAATTACTGTCATGGTTTTTGTCCCAACGCTCTTCAAGCACTTTGCCTGATGGCAAGAAAATTATACGTAAATTGAAAAATCCTGCACGCCATCAGCCAAAGAGCTTGCCCAACGCACAAAACAAAAACACGTACGCTTCGCAACTCATGCCAGTAATTTTTTTTCCAAAGCTTCTTTACATAATGTGGCATTATAGGGCATTAAAAGCGTAGTTATTGTTTTTTTTGTTTTTCAATGCCCTATAATAACATTATGTAAAAAAGCCGCTCACCCAACGCGCTTGCCAGTGGCTCCAGGACAACATTTTTTGCAGCTCCCATCGCATCACCCAGCTACAAAAAACACCGTCCTTCGCCACTGTCTTTAACAACGTTCACCATTTCATAGGAATATTTTCGGTTACCATCTCTTTTATGAACGTTCACGGTAACTGTTTTTATCAGCTTTGTGTTTTAATAGGAAGTATTTTCATTGCTTTTGTAAGTAATAAAATGGCTTTCAATTTCAGTTAATTTGCCGATGGTAAAAGCCATTTTATTACCCACAAAACCAAAACTCCCAGTAAGAGTATCATTTTTATTTGCCAGAAAACAAGCAGTAATTGCTCCAACGGAAAAGCTGATGCCATACCGTTTTTTAAGATAATCAGCTGCATACTGAACGCTTTGACTGTCAACTGAATTTCAGGCATCAGCTTTTCCACTAAAGCAATCAGAAACATCCCAAAAAGCAAATAAAAAATGATACCCTTACTTGCGCTACTGCCACATCGCACTCGGTAGTATAATGCATTGTTTTTTGAAGATGCTTCACATTTTCATAAGACATTTTTCTGCTAACTGAATACTGCGACTGCCAACTGACTTATAGGCATCCACAAAAATCAAATCCAAGAAATGGTCACTAAGAACAATTCCAATAAAAAAGGCCATTACGTTTGACCAATAAAAAACAATAAACACTTGCAAACGAAAGAGTATCAAATTCTTTGGCCGGATGAATAGCTTTTTTATTTTCTGATTTGGTTTATTCATCCATCCAAAGAATTTGATACCCTTTCCGAAGACGTCTATCTTTCAAATCAACTTTCAATACTTCAGATAAAATCCGATTAAACAAGGACATCTGATTGGAAATTTCAAAAAAAAATAAATAAAAAAAGGAAGCAAAGATAAGTTACAGGTATTCAAAAAAGCAAGTTCAAGCCCTTCGGGTTTCAGAAAAAATCTCCACCCAAACCGTTTCAAAACACATTTAATTTCCGATTAGACGCTGCCGAATTCAATCACGTATCGGGTAGTATTTTTTCTGAAAAACTTGCTTTTTTGAAACCTTCCACTTGGACGAATGGCTTTCTTTTTTTCTTTTTTTTCTTTTGAAAAATTTTAATGGGCGGAGCGTAGCGAGGCACACCTGCATTCATCAGAAACTAAACAGAAATTGAGAAGAAACCCTAATTTTTAAATCCGAAGCCATGATGAATTTTATCGTTAAAACCCACAAGAAAGACACAATTTACAACAAACCGCACTTTTTCGTTTTAAACAAAGGAATGAATAGCGGAAAACCACAAAATGAGCCATTCACAAACAGTTTCGTAATCATATTTGATAATGAAACTGATTGCGAAAATATTTTCTGGATTGCTTATAGCTTGTGGAAATCTAAATTTTGGCACCAGCATTTAGTTGGTTCTGTAATTTCGTTTTTACGTCTTAATGATTTTAAAAAAGAGTTTTTTCCAAAATCTAAGCTCTTAATGGATGAACACGAAGAACATTTGAAGCATGTTGAAGCTTTAAAACTTTTGGAACTAAAAGAAAAACAATTTCACGAAAACATCAATTTAATCAACGATATGCGTAGAGTTATCGTGCATCGTTACAGTAACAGATAATTTATTTTTAATCCTTAAAATCAATTCTATGAGTGTATTTTTATTATTTCAAACCGATAGTTGGAAGTCAAAAGCATCAAGAGTTTTCTTTGGAGCTTTTGACAGCAGAACAAAAGCACTAGATTATGCAAAATACAACGATTTGTATTGGTATAATTCCGAAGTCGTGGTCGTTGAGGTGATACTCAATCAATTTGGAGAAGTCTAAAAAGCAAAAAAGCCAGGTCTTGCGACTTGGCTTTCGGCATCAATAAATATTCATTAAATTTGTGAAAAAAGTAATGATAACAAGAGGTATTATAATTGGTAAAATAGTTGATGATTTTTCTAGCCTGAAGTATCAAATTGAAACTAGAAATAGACTAGGACAATTTGATTTGACAAAGTTTTGCGAAGACTTTATAAGGGAAGTATTGAATATTTGTTTTGATTTGAATTTAAAAAATTTAAATAAAACTAGGAGTAATTTTCCCGGCTTAGATTTAGGCGATAAAAAAAATAAAAAGGCTTATCAAATAACATCCCAAAAAACTTCTGCGAAAATAAATGAGACTATAGTAAAGATAATCAGCAATGATGAAGAAAATTATGATCATTTTTATGTTTTTATAGTTGGAGAAAAGCAAACATCTTACACAATTCATGTTGACAATGCACAAAAAATTAATTTTACTCATGAAGAAAATGTTTTTGATATTGATGATATACTTCAAAAAATAGTTGTTCTTGACATACAAAAATTAGAAAGCCTTTATACACTTTTCGTTAGAGAATTTAGACAAGTAAAAATAGAATTAGAACCTTTAGATGAAAATGGTAATTTTGAAAGTTCATACTTTAATTATTTAGAAAAAAAACCTTCTTCACCACCATTAAATGCTGTTAAATTCTTAGAATGTAGTATTGAAGATGCTGGTTATAAAGATGCTTTCCAAGATGTATTGAACATATATGAAAATCTATCTTATGTACCAAGAGTAACAAGAGAACTTATCGCAATCATTGTTGATAAAGGTGTAAAAAAAGATGCCAATTTTAATGATGATGGTAAAATAAAAATATTGCCTCAGTCACTTGAAAAGTTTTTAAATTTGAGTGAGAGAGAGGTATTAGTTGAAATAAATATATTAGAAAATGCGAAACTAGTTGAGCTAGATGAAGATGAAGTTGGTGAAAGACCTCAATATTTTATTAAAATTAAAGATGAAATGCTTAACCATTTGTTATATTGGTTCATAGATAAAGGAATTTCTATAAGAACTGTTTTCAATACAATGGATTTTACAATATTAGATGAATAAAAAAGCCAAGTCTCACGACTTGGCTTTCATTTTGTTTAACCCAAAGGTCACCACAACTAGGGCTAAACTTATTTTTTGTGCTTCTTATTTAGGCTTTTAAGTAGTAACGAAATCGTAAAACTGACAACGGCTCCAACGGTAGCTAAGATAACCGTTTTTGCAATATCATCAGAGGAAAGATTTGGTACAATACTTAAAAATGTGCCTCCAGCAGTTCCCATCAATGTGGGATTATTGGCTGTCATCAGTTGTAGTAAGCTGACTTGCAGCTGACAAAACTCCTCCAGCTACTGCAACATAACCACCAATGGTAGTTACAATCGCAGGTAAAGCAATTGGAGCAGCTAAAATAGTTCCACCAACGGCAGCTAATGCCAACCCAACAGTTCGAAGCACTTTGAAAAATTTTGGTGTGGGAGCTTTTGCTCTATTAATGATTTTTTTCATAATCTATTTTTAAGATTGGATAATTAATTCAACACTTTCTTTATTGTCCAAAGCTTTGTAAACAAAGTGTTTTAGCTTTGTAAAAGCTTTTCTTGACATTAAACCTAATCCAGGTCCAGAAAGTTTAGTAACAGGAGCAATACAGCCTTGTAATTCTTTTTGAGCATTATTAGCAGGATGAAATAGAATAAACTTTCTATTTGGCACATCCACCAATTCTAAATGCCATTTGTATTTTGCACTGTATCGCTTTCTAATAAAATATTTCCCTTCCGGAACACAAGAAACCTTCGTTTCGTTCATCTTCCATGGCAATTCAATTGTATTACAAATCAATTTGCCTTCGCATTCGAGTTTACCATTTGTTCCTTCAGGGAAATAAGTTCTAGTTAAAATCAAAATCATACTTCTAAATCCTGATTTCTAACTTGAGATTAAACACCGCTATCCACTTTCGCAATCGCTAATGGGTTGAATGCACCATTTTTCAACGAATACATTTGTCCATTAATCTCTTGATAGAACTCAACACCTAAAGCCAAAAACAACGGCTTAGTTGAGTTAGCAGTAACGGCATTCACTTGATTAATTGGAGCTGTAGCAGTTCCATCCCAAGGCAAAATAGCCGTTTCAGAACTAGATACTACGAAAGTTTCAGCTTCAAAATCAACTTCTGCACCTCCAGAAATGATTTTAAAATGAGTAGTTCCACTTGGTGCCACAATCATATTCGCTGGAATAAATGATGCTAAATCAACAGTAATTTCACCAGTAACACGGTCAATAGTTGCCATATAAGGAGCAAACAAGCTTGTACCAAGTTTTCCACGAATATTGAATTCAAAACCAAACAACAATTCAGCCTCTCCATCAATAACGTTTCTCAAACCTCTTTCACTCACTAAATCCGCTTGAATAACTTTAACCATTCGCTGCGTCAAACGACTTACCATTCTGCTATCTGCAGAGTTCAACAATAATGGTCTCAAAGCAGTTCTCAAAAGCTTTCCAGCTTTTCCTGCTCTACCAAACTCAGAACCATTTTCCCGCGTTCTTTGAAAAGCAGGATCATTTTGAATTCTGCTTTTCTCAATACCTCCTTTTTCACGAACCAAATGTCCATCTGCAGAAGTTTTATAAAAGGTCATACCACCGATAGTACCTTTTAATTTAATTATGCCTTTCTGTCTAGCCATAACTTCAAAATTTAATTAAACAATCATTTAAAATCTCCTTCATTCTATCAACAGGTTGCAACCACTTTTTGAATGATTTAAACAAAGTTTATTTAATATTTAGCTAAAGAAAAAAACATAAGTGTACCATATGTCCAAAACAGACACAAGTGTCTTAAATAAACATAAATAAAAGATAAAATGAAGTGAAAAATTATAATTAAATTGCAGAAAATTTTCTGCACGTCAGAAGTATAGCTTAGCTATATCAAAGGTATAGATAAAGTATGAAATTAAATAGCCAGAGGGTTTGCATCTATCCAAAGGACATACAGCGCATAACAGGCAAGAGTTATCGTCAAAGTACTAGATTAATGCAAAAGATAAAAAAAGACCTCAATAAACTCGAAAATGAGTTTCTAACAATTCGAGAGTTTTGTACATATACTGGAATAGAATATGAACTTGTAACTCATTTGATTTTTGGTTAAAATTGAAGAAATACAAAAACAAATTTTAATCGATAAAAGTACCTATAAATACTTAAGTAACTAGTTCAATTTTTAGCCTTGATACTTTAATATTCAAATAATTATGCTTATATTTGAGTACTTTGAATTTAGAATATTAGTAGCCTTATAAAAGAGGAGTCAGTCGAGGAGTCACTTAAACAACATACTTTGCGAAGTATTGATTTTACTAGTGTTTTTTGACTTTAATAAATCCCTCTTTCTCCGCTGAAAAAATCCTAAACGGTAGCAAAACCCTGTAAATCTTATGATTTACGGGGTTTTTTCTTTTGCAGACATACCAAATTATTCATTCAATCTTATTTAAATCGAGATAAAATCGAGACCCTAGAAAATTCAAAAATTAGGGTCTCGCTAAATTACCTCAACAACTGCAAACATTAGGTTCAAAGACATGTTCAATAACTCGTTCAGTCAGTAAACATCTTGTTTGATTTAAAGAAGAAATTTAAATTGAATAATAATTAATTGGTCACCACAATGAAAACAAAAATCACACTTCACTTTTATGCTAAAAGCACAAAAGCCAATTCAAACGGACTACTTCCAATTTATGTAAGACTAACAGTCGATGGTAAACGTTTAGAGTTTAGCACCAAAAAGTTTGTAGAAAAATCAAAATGGTCAAGCGAATTAGCTAAAATGAAAGGTACAACAGAAGAAGCTCGTTCAATCAATAGCTACCTTGATTTAATGAAATCTAAAGTATTAGATGCTCAAATGGAACTACTCCATCGTAATGAAACATTATCAATTGAAAACTTTAAAAATAAGTTGCTCGGAACCGAAGAACGTCAAAGAATGTTAGTTCCTATATTCCAAGACCATAACAACAAAATAAAAGAATTGGTAGGTAAAGAATATGCACCAGGAACATTAGAACGTTACACCACTTCTTTAAAACACACTATTGAGTTCATGCAATGGAAATATAATATTTCAGATATTGATATTACCAAGATTGATCACGCTTTTATAACCGATTATGAATTCTGGTTAAGAAGTGTTAGAAATTGTGCGAATAACACAGCTGTTAAATACATCAAGAACTTCAATAAAATTATCAAGATATGTTTGGCCAATGACTGGCTTGACAAGAACCCATTTGCAAACTATAAATCAAAAGTTAAAGAAGTTGAAAGAGTTTATTTATCTGAAGAGGAAGTTCAAGCTATAATTGAAAAAGAATTTAAAACAGAAAGACTTTCACTAGTTCGCGATATATTTCTTTTTAGCTGTTTTACTGGTCTGGCTTACATAGATGTCAAAAACTTAACAAAGTCGCATATAAGCTTCGGTATTGATGGTGAGAAATGGATATTTACACACAGACAGAAAACAGAAAGTGCTTCTAAAATTCCAATCTTACCAGTTACACAGATGATAATTGATAAATATGAAAACCATCCTCAAAGTAATAATCAAGAAAAATTACTTCCTATCCTATCCAATCAAAAAATGAATTCCTATTTAAAAGAAATTGCTGCTGTTTGTGAAATAGAAAAAGAATTAACCTTTCACATTGCCCGACATACATTTGCGACAACTGTAACGCTTACAAATGGAGTGCCAATTGAAAGTGTAAGTAAAATGCTTGGACATAAAAATTTAAGAACTACCCAACATTATGCAAAGGTTTTAGATAGAAAAGTAAGCGATGATATGAAAATTTTAAAAGATAAATTCACTGTTCTAAATAATAGCCAATTAAATAAAAATGTAATTTCTAGTTGAATATTAATCAAATATAAATAAATGATTTATGTTAAATAAATCTTAAATAAGGTTTAATAAATATATTTTCAATAAATTTGTTAACCAAATAGTTAAATCAGATAGTTAAATCAGATAGTTAAACATTATGAATAATAAAGAATCAGAAAATACTGAAACTGAAATATTAAATGCAGCAAAGGAAGTTTTCCTACAGAAAGGAATGGCTGGAGCAAGAATGCAAGAAATTGCGGATAAAGCCAATATAAATAAGGCATTATTACATTATTATTATAGAAGCAAACAACTTTTATTCGAGGCAGTTTTTAAAAGTGCTTTTAAATTGTTAGCTCCTCAATTAAATAAAGTGTTGAATGACGACACCGATTTATTTGAAAAAATAAGAAAATTTACAGAGAATTATGTCGCATTTGTAATCAAACATCCTTATTTGCCAAATTTTGTAATACAAGAGTTAAGTAAAAATCCTGATTTTATACAAAAGCTTCGTGCAGAAAAAAACTTCCCTACAATTGATAAATTTAAAATTCAGGTTAATGAAGCGATAGATAAAGGCATTATTAAACCAATTGAAGCAGAACAATTGTTTATTAATATTATATCCTTAAATATTTTTCCATTTATAGGTGAACCTCTATTAATGGCACTTGTGAATATGGACAAAGAAAGCTACAAGAAATTATTAAAAAAACGTAAAACGGAAGTATCGGAGTTTATTATTAATTCAATAAAAATTTAAATTATGAAAAATAATTTAGTAACAATATTGCTTCTAATTTTAACTATTAGTTCTTATGCACAACAAAAACTAACGATTGAAGAATGTTATGCTTTGGCAGAAAAAAATTATCCCATTGCTAAACAAACAAATTTTTTACAACAAAAAACAACGTTTGAAATAGATGCTCTAAATAAAGCAAAATTACCTAAAATAGACATAAACGCACAGGCAACTTATCAATCAGATGTAATTGGATTACCTACTTCTTTACCTGGTGTAGAACCAATAAATAAAGACCAATATAGAGCCACTTTAGATGTAAATCAATTACTTTATAATGGAGGAATGATTAATGCAAACACCAAATTAAAAGAAGCTCAAATGCTTACACAGCAACAACTAGTTGCTGTTAATTTGTATCAACTTAAATCTCGTATCAATTATTCATACATGATGATTTTGTTATGGCAAGACCAAAGAGAATTATTATTAGCCAAACAAAGCACTATCCATTCAAAAATAAAAGAAGTAAAATCAGGTGTAAAAAATGGTGCTATGTTGCCTTCATCTGAACAAGTTTTAGAAGCTGAATTGTTAAAATTAGAACAGGCATTAACTGAAAATACATTTCAACGAATAAAAGAACTTCAAAATTTAGCCGGTTTAACTTCAATAACTATTAAAGAAAACTCTGTTTTAGAAAGACCTAGTTCTGCTTTAGAAAAAAACGGAATTCGACCTGAAATGAAATTTTTTGAATTGCAACAAGCTCAAATAGATGCTTCAAAAAATGTAGTTTCAAAATCAATTTTACCAAAATTAAACGCTTTTGGACAAGCAGGTTATGGAAATCCAGGTTTGAACATGCTTAATAATTCATTTGACGATTTTTATGTTGTAGGTTTAAAATTGAATTGGAATGTATTTGATTGGAATAAATCAAAATCGGAGAAACAAGCTTTAGATATTGCAAAAGAAATTGTTACAACTGAAAAAGAAACTTTTGAAACCAATAATCAAATGCAATTAAACGAATTACAATCTGAAATTTCTAAACTAGAAACCATTATTAAAACAGATTCTCAAATTATTCTGTTACGGGAAAAAGTTGTTCAATCTTCCGATTCTCAAATGCGAAATGGTGTGATTACAACATCTGAATATGTTTCAGAATTAAATCAACTTTTTGATGCTAAAACCAATCAAAAAGTACATCAAACACAATTAGAATTGGCTAAAATAAATTATCAAACTATTAAAGGAACCCATTAAGATGAAAAAAAGTATTTTATATATTACATTATTAGCGATATTTTCTTGTAACAAAGACAAAAATGAAGCAGATGCTTTTGGAAACTTTGAAGCTACAGAAATAACTATTTCATCTGAAGCAAACGGAAAAATCGAATTTCTAAAACTTGAAGAAGGAGATCTTTTACAAGAAAACGCTTTAGTTGGACAAATAGATACCACTCAATTGTATTTGAATAAACAACAATTATTAGCTTCAAAAAATACGATTTATTCTAAATCAACTAATGTTTTATCACAACGAAATGTGTTAAACGAACAATTAAAAACGACTTTAATTGAGCAAAAAAGAATTCAAAATATGTTTGCTGAAAGTGCTGCAACAAAACGTCAAGTAGATGAAGTAAACGGAAAAGTAAGTGTTTTAAAGCAACAAATGCAAAGTGTTGAAACCCAAAATGCACCAATTATTAACGAAGTTAAATCGATTGAAATTCAGATTGAAAAGATAAACGACCAATTAAAAAAATCAAAAATCTTCAATCCAATTTCTGGTACTGTTTTGGCCAAATATGCCGAACCAAACGAAATCACAGCTTTTGGTAAACCATTATATAAAATGGCAAATTTAAATGAAATGACACTGCGAGTTTATTTTAGTGAAACCCAATTAGCATCCATAAAAGTCGGGCAAGATGTAAACGTAACTATTGATGATAAAGATGGAACAAAACCCTATAAAGGAAAAATTTCATGGATTTCATCATCAGCAGAATTCACACCAAAAATCATTCAAACAAAAGAGGAAAGAGTCAATTTGGTGTATGCTGTAAAAATTATCGTAAAAAATGATGGTGCATTGAAAATTGGAATGCCAGCAGAAGTTAAATTTTAATAAAATTTAAAATAAATACTAACTTAAAACTAAAAATCATGAATGGTAAAAACAACATCGCAATTGGTTTTCTTACAATGGGCTTTTTTATGGCTTATGGATTTCTTTTAATTTATTTAAGAGATTTTGCTCCGGGTAAGGAAGAATGGGCAAATACATATAGTATTGGTAAACATTTTGAAACTAGATTAGCTCATGTACATGGCAATTTATTCGCATTTTTAAATATTGTAATTGGATATTTATTGCTTCATTTTCAAAACGAATTAAAAAATGTGAAAGCAATTTCTTGGTTGGCTTTAATAGGTTTACTTATGCCAATTGGAATATTATCTGAAGTATATTTAGGTTTTCCACCAATTTTTGTGCTATTAGGAGCTATTGCAATGACAGCATCAGTTGTATGGCTTGGTGTTTCTTTTTTAAAAATGAAACCTTCAATAAAATAAAATTAACTTATTAAAATAAAAAATAATGGAAAAATTTAATGCAATTGGTTTAGACCAAAAAAAAGTAGAAAACTTGGCGAAAAAGCTAAATATATTACTATCTAACTATTCAATCTTCTATCAAAATACAAGAGGATTTCATTGGAACATTCAAGGAGAGAAATTTTTTGAATTACATTTAAAATTTGAAGAACTTTATAATGATTTATTACTAAAAATCGATGAAATAGCCGAACGTATATTAACATTGGGCTATACTCCAGAACACAGTTATAATGAATACACTAAAACTTCCACTATAATTGAAAGCAATAAAGTTTCAGATGGTCTTACAGCTGTAGCACAAATTCTTGAAAGCTTGAAAATAGTTATTGTAATGCAAAGAGCAATTCTTGAATTAGCAAGCGATGCAAACGATGAAGGTACAAATGCTTTAATGAGTGATTATATCCGTTTTCAAGAGAAACAAATTTGGATGTATTCATCGTTTTTAAACAAGTAAAAAAATGGAAAAGCACTATTATAATGTTGATGTAAATTGGAGCAGTGATCGTAAAGGAAATTTATGTTCTCCCGAAATAAATCAATTTAATGCAGTAAAAAAATGTATTGAAGTGGCTACTCCACCTGAATTTCAAAAAGGAATACCAGGTATTTGGACTCCAGAACACTTGTTTACTGCCGCAGTAAGCAGTTGTTTAATGACTACTTTTTTAGCAATTGCAGAAAACTCTAAACTTGAATTTAAAAATTTCAGTTGCAAGTCTAAAGGTGTTTTAGAACAAATAGAAGGTAAATTTCTAATAAGTGAAATAATCCTAGAACCAACAATTATTATTAATGATGAAAAAAATCGTGAAAGAGCTGAAAGAGTTATTCAAAAATCGGAAACTGCATGTTTAATTTCAAATTCAATAATTTCTAAAATTACTATGAATTCAATAATAAAAACAGAGTGATTATGAAAAAGTTAATTTCATATGGTATAGCATTTTTATTAGCTGCATTTGGACTTTTGACTTTGTTCTTGAGTGCTTCGGTTATTTTTGATTTATTTGGAATAAGAGCCAAAGAAGGTAATTACGTTTTATTCATTGTTTGGGCAAATTTCATTAGCAGTATAATTTATTTAATTGCTAGTTATGGTATATTAAAAAGTAAAAAGTGGGCAACTACTATTTTAGGAGTATCGGCACTAATTCTCATAAACGCATTCATAGTTTTTATTATTTATATATACGCTGATGGTATTCATGAAACTAAAACAATTGGTGCAATGATTTTTAGAATCATTATAACCCTATTTTTTATAGCATTAGCCTATTTTACAATTAACAAAAGTAAACAAATTAAAAAATTATGAACAAATTAAAAATTACATCAATCCTATTATCAACGTTCTTTCTTTTTTCTTGCAACGACAAAGCAAAAAATGAATCTGCTGAAACAAGTCAAGCTACTAAAACAGAAGTTCACGAACATTCAAATGACGAAACCATTCAACTAAATGATGGACAAAAATGGAAAGTAGATGTTGATATGATAGCTCATATTCGTACTATGGAAAATGACGTGACTTCATTTGACAAAGAAACACCTGAAAACTATCAATTATTAGCTGATAATTTGAAAAAAAATCTTGATTTATTAACATCAAATTGCACTATGAAAGGTCAAGCTCATGATGAATTACATAAATGGTTACTTCCTTATATCGAATTAGTTGATGATTTTTCAAAAGATAAATCAAATGAAAACCTGGCTAAAATTCAAGAATCATTTACAACCTTTAATCAATATTTCCAATGATATTAAAAAATCTTCACACCGAAAATACAGCAGTTCAAACACAGTTGTTGTTTGAATCAAATGATAAAAAAGTTGTTTCATTACAAATTGCTAAAGGCGAAACCTTAAAAGAACACGTTTCAAAAATACCTGCATTATTAGTTTGTATTTCTGGAAATGCCGTTTTTACTGATGAAAAAGGAACTGTAATTAATCTTAATTCCGGAGTTTATGTAATGATAGAAGTAAATATTAAACATGAAGTAAAAGCAATAGAAGAAAGTAATTTTCTGTTAATTAAATAGCTAATTACTAGTAACTAGTAACTAATCACTTTTAAAATAATGAGTATTTCTGTCCAAAACATATCAAAATCCTACAAATCAATCCAAGCCATTGATGACGTTTCCTTTGAAGTAAATGAAGGAGAATTATTTGGCCTTATTGGACCAGATGGAGCAGGAAAAACTACTATTTTCAGAATATTAACAACGCTTTTAATTGCCAATAAAGGTAACGCAAAAGTTTTAGAATATGATGTAGTTAAAGATTACAAAGCCATTCGAAATTCTGTGGGTTATATGCCAGGAAAGTTTTCACTGTACCAAGATTTAACAGTAGAAGAAAACCTAACCTTTTTTGCCACTATTTTCGGAACAACCATTGAAGAAAATTACGATTTAATCGAAGATATTTACGTTCAAATAGAACCGTTTAAAAAACGAAGAGCAGGAGCATTGTCTGGAGGAATGAAACAAAAACTAGCATTGTGTTGTGCTTTAATTCACGCACCAAAAGTTTTGTTTTTAGACGAACCCACAACTGGAGTTGATCCCGTTTCTCGTAAAGAATTTTGGCAAATGCTAAAACGATTACAGCAAAAAGGAATCACGATTTTAGTTTCAACACCTTACATGGACGAAGCTTCATTGTGTGATAGAATTGCTTTAATACAAAAAGGAAAAATCTTGAAAATCGATTCACCAAGCAACATCATTTCAAAATACGACAAAGTAATTTATGATATTCAATCTAAAAACACACACGGATTAATTCACGATTTAAAAAATTACCCAAGTCATTTTAGTGTTTATGCTTTTGGAGAATTTATTCATTATATAGATACAAATCAAAACTTTAATCCAAACGATTTACAGGATTATTTACAACAAAAAAATCACACTCAAATTATCATAAAACCTGCTCAAACGACAATTGAAGATGTGTTTATGGATTTATAATTATGAACGAAGAAAAAATCATACAAGTCGAAAACCTAACCAAAAAATTTGGAGATTTCACTGCTGTCAAAGGAATTACTTTTGATGTGTATAAAGGAGAAATTTTCGGTTTTCTTGGAGCAAACGGAGCAGGAAAAACTACCGCAATGAAAATGCTCATCGGAATTTCTAATCCAACTTCAGGAAAAGCAAATGTTGCTGGTTTTGATGTATTGTCACAATCAGAAATGGTTAAGAAAAGTATTGGTTATATGAGCCAGAAATTTTCAATGTACGATGACTTAACAATTAAAGAGAACATTACTTTTTTTGGAGGAATTTACGGTTTATCTAGAAAACAAATCAAACAAAAAATTACACAATTAGTTGAAGAGTTAGAACTTCAAGAGGTTATAAATAATTTAGTGGGTTCATTACCATTAGGTTGGAAACAGAAATTATCTTTTTCTGTTGCCTTGTTGCATGAACCTAAAATTGTTTTTCTAGACGAACCAACAGGTGGCGTTGATCCAATAACAAGAAGACAATTTTGGGAAATGATATATACACAAGCTTACAAAGGAACAACCATTTTTGTAACCACACATTACATGGATGAAGCCGAATATTGCGACCGTGTTTCCATTATGGTTGATGGTGCTATTGAAGCATTAGACTCTCCAAAAAAACTAAAAGAACAATTCCAAGTAGATTCAATGAATGATGTGTTTTTAAAATTAGCACGTAATATTGAGTAAGCTAATTACTATTAACTAGTTACTAATTACTATTATAAATGAAAAGATTCATCGGTTTTGTAAAAAAAGAATTCTATCACATTTTTCGTGATAAACGCTCCTTGTTTATTTTATTTGGAATGCCTATTGCTCAAATTTTATTGTTTGGTTTTGCAATTACAAATGAAATTAATAATGTAGAAATTGCAATTTTTGACCAATCAAATGATGTAGAAACACAAAAAATTATTAACAAAATAAAATCGTCTCCTTATTTTAATGTCGAAAATCAAATAAATAATGAAAGTGATATTGAAAAAGAATTTAAAAAAGGAAAAATTAAAGCGGTTTTAATTTTTGAACGTGATTTTAGTAAAAATTTGCAAACAAAAAATGTTGCAGTAGTACAAGCTATAACCGATGCTACAGAACCAAACGTAGCAAACACAATAGCAAATTATACATCTGCGATTATTCAAAATTATCAGTCACAAAAAAAACAACCTAAAACAAATTTAGTAAAAGTTGAAGTACAATCGAGAATGTTTTATAATCCAGAACTTAAAAGTGTTTTCAATTTTGTTCCCGGTGTTATGACTGTTATTTTAATGTTAGTGTCTGCAATGATGACTTCTATTTCTATTACACGAGAAAAAGAAATCGGTACAATGGAAATCCTTTTGGTTTCTCCAATAAAACCTTTTCAGGTAATTATTGGCAAAGTATTTCCTTATATTTTTCTATCAATCATTAATGCTATAATCATACTATTATTGGGCTTTTTTGTTTTCAAAATGCCAATAAATGGTAGCTTACTACTTTTATCTTTTGAAAGCATTTTATTCATTATATCTGCTCTTTCTTTAGGGATTTTAATTTCCACTATTTCAGATTCGCAACAAACGGCAATGATGCTATCCTTGATGGGGCTAATGCTACCTGTTATAATACTTTCTGGTTTTATTTTCCCAATAAATAGTATGCCTTTGCCAATGCAAATCATCAGTAATATTATTCCTGCTAAATGGTTCATTATTATTGTAAAAGCCATAATGCTTAAAGGTGTTGGTATTCAATATATTTGGAAAGAAACACTCATATTAATTGGAATGACAACACTATTTATAACAATAAGTATTAAAAAATATAAAATCAGATTAGAATAAAATTATTTTTTTAAATACACTTAATATTTTCTAAATGAAAACAATATTATTCATCATACAAAAAGAGTTCAAGCAGATTTTTAGAGATAAAAGTATGCTTCAGCTAATATTTATTTTACCTATTTTACAATTATTAATTTTGTCGAATGCTGCCACATTTGATGTTAAAAATATTGCTATCACTTTTGTTGATAATAATCAAAGTCGAGAATCTAGAGAGTTAATAAGTGCATTTGACGCTTCTACCTATTTTAATGTTACAGAATCTTATTTTTCAGAGAATAAAGCTATTGAAGAAATGCAAAAAGGTAAAACAGATATTATTGTAAACATTCCTGTAAACTTTAATCGAAATCTACAAAAAGATAAAAAAGGAAGTATTTCTGTTAACATTAATGCTATTGATGCTGCAACTGCTGGTGTAGAAAATGTGTATGTAACACAGATCGTTAGTGCTTATAATAAGAATATTCAAATACAATCTAAATATATTTCAGAAAACAAAGAAGTAGAACAAAATATAATGGTTATACCTTCTTTTTGGTATAACAATACCTTAAACTACAAAACCTTTATGGTTCCAGGCATATTAGTTTTGTTGGTAACCATGCTAACATTGTTTCTTTCGTCTATGAATATTGTTAGAGAAAAAGAGTTGGGTACATTAGAGCAAATAAACGTTACACCAATAAAAAAATATCAATTTATTATCGGAAAATTATTTCCGTTTTGGGTACTTGGATTAGTCATTTTGACTGTAGGTTTAATTATATCTAAAGTTGTTTTTAATGTTCCAATGCTAGGTAATATTTTATTAGTTTATGGCTTCACATCTATTTATTTACTTTTAATATTAGGGTTTGGTCTTTTCATATCTAATCACACAGAAACCCAACAACAAGCTATGTTTATTGCTTGGTTTTTTATGGTAATCTTTATTTTAATGAGTGGTTTGTTTACGCCTATTGAAAGTATGCCAAAATGGGCACAAAACATTACTTTGTTAAACCCAATTCGTTATTTTGTTGAGTTTATTAGAATGGTACTTTTAAAAGGTTCTGGTTTTGTTGAGGTACTAAATAATTTATTAATAGTATTTGGATTTGCAGTAGTTGTAAATGGTTTGGCTGTTTGGAGTTATAAAAAAACAAATTAAAAATTTTAAGTGACTCTATTTGATAGTTTTAAAGAATAGAACCAAACCAAGATGATTTATTTGTATAAGGAAATATAACATAGATAATTTTTAAAATAATTTGCTAAATGCAGTAAAAAATAAAACATTATGAAAATTAAATTCATTGGAGGTGCAGGAACTGTAACAGGTTCAAAAACACTAATCGAAAGTAATGGAGTAACAATTCTTATAGATTGCGGTCTTTTTCAAGGCATAAAACCCTTACGTGAACTCAACTGGGAACCATTACCAGTTTTACCATCAACAATTGATTTTGTTCTACTAACACACGGTCATTTAGACCATTGCGGTTGGTTGCCTAGATTAGTTGATCAAGGTTTTAAAGGTAAGATTTACTGCACGAGTCCAACCAAAGACATCGCAAAACTTATTTTATTGGATAGTGCAAAAATTCAGGAAGAAGAAGCTAACAAAGCTAATGAAGGGCATTATTCAAAACACCAAATTGCAAAACCACTTTATACAGTAGAACAAGCAAAACAAGTTTTTCCTCTTTTTAGAGTAGTAAAAGTGAATGAAGTTGTCAATCTTGATGCTGAAATTGAGGCAGTTTTTACAAATGCAGGACATATCATTGGAGCTTGTACAATAGATTTAATGATTGAAAATAAAAAATTAGTTTTTTCTGGAGATATTGGTCGTGATGACGATGTACTTATGTATGCACCAACAAAACCGAAAAATGCCGATTATATTTTTCTTGAAAGCACTTATGGTAATAGAATTCATCCAGACACTGATACAAAATTTGAGCTAGAAACTTACATTAACAATACAGTCAACAAAGGCGGCACAATCATTATTCCAAGTTTTGCTGTCGAACGAGCTCAAACGGTAATGTATTTGCTTTGGCAACTTAAAAGTGAAGGTAAAATTCCAAATATTCCCTACATCATTGATACACCAATGGGAATAAGAATATTAGACGTTTTTGAAAATAACACAAAATGGCACAAACTCTCTCCAAACGAATGTGTTGAAATGTGTAAAATGTTTACCATGATTATCGATTATAAAGACACAATTGAAGCTATTTATGATAAACAACCTAAAGTAGTCATTGCTGCTAGCGGAATGGTTACAGGTGGTCGAGTATTAAGCTATTTAGAAAAATATATAGGTTTGCCTGAAACAACTGTTATTATCGTTGGATATCAAGCTGAAGGAACTCGTGGACGAAAATTATTAGAAGGTGCAAAAGACATCAAAATTCATGGAAAATATTATGAAGTAAAAGCAAATATTCTTGAAATTGAAGGATTATCAGCTCACGGCGACCAGCAAGATTTAATCAACTGGCTTTCAATATTAGAAAATAAACCTAAAAAAGTATTCTTGGTTCACGGTGAAAATATTCCAGCAGATGAACTACGTATTAAAATAAACGAGAAATATGGTTTTGATTGCGTTGTAGCTTTAATGGGACAAGAGATTGATTTATAATCTCTGATAACTAAAATAATGTAACATGAAAAAGCATAAAAATAAATTAATTACAAATGAATCTTTATTTATTCGAGGGCCGCTATCTCGATTTAAAGAACTCATGTTTACTTTTAAGGTTCAATTTAATTTTATAAAATCTTTTAGAAAGTTACATTTTATTGGCCCTTGTGTAACCGTTTTTGGATCTGCTAGATTTACACCCGATTCAGAACATTACCAAAATGCAGAAAAAATTGGTGCTGAAATTTCTAAACTAGGATTTACTGTTTTGACTGGTGGTGGTCCAGGAATAATGGAAGCGGCAAATAAAGGAGCTTTTGAAAATGGCGGATATTCTGTAGGTTGCAATATTGTATTGCCACGAGAACAAAAACCTAACCCATACTTACATAAATGGATAGATATTCCATATTTTTTTGTTCGTAAAGTTGTTTTAATAAAATATTCATACGCTTTTATTGTAATGCCGGGTGGTGTTGGAACTTTAGATGAATTATTTGAAGCACTTACATTAATTCAAACCAAAGTAATTAAAAACTTTCCAATAATTATTTTTGATTCAGAATATCATAAAGAACTTTGTCATCATATTAAAATTATGGTTGAAAATGAAAGCATTAGTCCAGAAGATATGAAGCTACTTTACGTTACGGATTCAATACCTGATTTAGTAACACATCTAGAAACTCATGCAATTGAAAAATTTGGATTAATCAAACAACAAATTAAACCAAAATGGTGGTTTTTTGAAAATACATCTAAAAAATGAAAAAACTAATAACAACATTATTTTTAGTTCTTTTATCCAATTATTCTCAAGGTCAAGAGTCCTATTCTTTAACGGTTAAAGTTTCAGATTTAAGAAACTCTAATGGAGATGTTCTTTTTTTATTATACAATAAAGAGGGTTCAATACCTGATGAGAAAATTAAAAACTATTATAAAAAAGAAGTTGGTACAATTTCTATGAATTCATCAACTATAACATTTAATAATATTCCTAAAGGGAAATATGCAGTATTTATACTTCATGACGAAAATAAAAATGGCAAAATTGACAAAAAATTCATTCTACCTATAGAAGGAATAGGTTTTTCGAATTATCAAAATATCAACTTAACAAATAGACCTAATTTTTCCAAAGCTAGTTTTAAAATAGATGAAAACTTAACAAAAAGTATTAAAATTATTTATAAGTAACGAAGTCAAACTATTTCAAAATGATATAACCTTTATCAGTCTAATTATGAATATTATAAATAAAATTATGAGAAATAGTATAGTATTAGTATTTGTTATTTTAGTCTCAAATATTACATATGCACAAACTAAAGCAGATTCAATAACTTCACTTGATTTAGATAAAATAGCACAAGTAAATCAAGGAGAAAGTTATGTTACTTTTCCTTTTGATGTTGGAAATTTAGAACCTTTAATGTTTGAGGCAAATGTTAGCCCTAATTTTAAGATTAGAGAACGTAAAGATTCTAGATTAATGGCAGTGCTTACTTCTCAAATTATTATACGAATGTATGACGAATACTCTTATCCAGTAAGAACACCTAGTTACATACCTCAAATTGCGTTCTATTTTTTAACAGGACATAAAGATGCAGCCAATAAATTAACTTTATTTGGTAAAATTGCTCATCATTCTAATGGTCAAGATGGTAATTTTTATACAGATGATGGAAAAGTCAATTTACAATCAGGAAATTTTGCAACAAACTATTTAGAATTAGGGTTTTTACAATCATCATATAGTCAAAACTTGAAAGCTTTCAAATTTATAAAAAGTTCTGTTGAAATTCACCCAAAGAGTTGGATGTTAGAGGAACTTCATGGTCAATATAGCGGATTGCGATGGCACAATACTTTTTTAGCTTATAAACTTCCTATGAAAACAAACCTTGTAAAAAGTAGTGAACAAAGAGCAAACTTTTCTGTAAAAGCAGAAACAACTTTGATGCTAGATAATATTAACAATTGGGATACTTTTAATTCAAAAAGAATTAATGCCAGTTTAATTGTTTATTATCATCCCAAATTTTTAGAAGACATTGGATTTTTTGTTCAATTCTATCAAGGTATGGATTATTATAATATTTATTTCCAACATCAAATCAGCTCAATTAGATTTGGTATTATGACCGAAACTTTACGTTTTTAAAACAATATTTATGAAAGAAAAACCAATATTTATAAAGAAGAGTAATAAAGAAGTTGAACCTTTTTTAACTCATAAACTAGAACAATCACTTCAACATAGTGGTGCAACTAAAGAAGAAATTGAAAACATTATATCTAAAATAGAACCAGATATTTATGACGGAATTTCTACAAATGAAATATATAAAAAAGTGTATGCTTATTTAAAAAAATCAAACCGAACATCAGCTTCACGATATAGTCTAAAACGGGCTATTTTTGAATTAGGCCCAACGGGTTATCCGTTTGAAAGATTAGTTGGAGCTTTATTACGTGAAAAAGGATATGAAACAAAAGTCAGTGTTATTTTAAATGGCGAATGCGTAACACATGAAATAGATGTATTGGCAGAAAAAGAAGGAAACGTTTATGCAATTGAATGTAAATTTCATTCTGATGCTAAAGTGGTTAGTAATGTCAAAATTCCATTATACATAAATTCAAGGTTTTTAGACATACAAAAACAATGGAATACTAATTCTAACAATTCAACGCACCTCAAACAAGGTTGGTTGGTTACAAATACAAGGTTTACACTAGATGCAATAAACTATGCAAAATGTGTTGGATTAACTTTATTAAGCTGGGATTACCCAAAAGCCAATGGTATAAAAGCCAATATTGATACTTATGGATTATATCCAGTAACAGTATTAACAACATTAACCATAAAAGAAAAACACCAACTAATTGATAAAGATATTGTATTGGTTAAAGAATTATTTAAAGCTTCTTATATGTTGAAAAAAATTGGAATATCTGAAATTAGAATTAAACGGGTTTTAGACGAAATTACGCACTTATGTAAAATTTAATATCTATGGAAAACACTAATAAAGAAAGTAAAAGTAGTTTGCGTCAAGAAAAATTGGCGAAATTTGACACTCGTGGAGTGCAAACACTTTTTAAAACGCTATCAAGAAATCACTACATGTTATTAAAGATGATTGATAATAAAGCAAGAATTATTTTAACAGTAAATTCTATCATTACTTCTTTACTATTTGGTATTCATTTTATTACAACAGAATCTAAAACAATAAACATAAATATTGGTACTAAAATATTGGTAATAAGCAGTATGTTGTCTATGATTTTTGCATTAATAAGCATGTTGCCACATAGGTATTTAGGTAAAGTTTTTCAAAACAGCGGTTATAAAGGAACGTTATATGCCGCTAATTTTTCAAAACAGTCGCTATCTGAATTTAAGAAAGAAATTGAACGCATCATGGATAGCGGAAATTCCGTTTACGATGAAATGATTTATGATATTTACTTTTTAGGATTGGTAATTACTAAAAAACAACAATTATTATATGTTTCAGTTATAGTTCTATTGATAGGTGTATTAGCAACACTTACTTATGCTATTTTTAGTATTTAAATTAGATAAAAAAAAAGCAATTAATTGATATATATGAAAGCTTACTTTACATTTTTATCAATAATTATCCTTTCATCACTTTTATTATATAGTTGTGCATCACTGAATCCTAAACTAAAAGACCAAATTGTATTAGAAGTAAACAAACAGCAACCTACTTTTAAAATCTATTTAATTGGTGATGTTGGAGAACCTGATAATGGAAATGCTCCGGATGCACTTAATGCCTTGGAAAAAGAAATTAAAAAGGCGAACACTTCAGATTTATTGCTATTCTTGGGAGATAATGTTTACCCAAAAGGTATTCCCAAAATAGATTGCCCAGAAAAAAAGGATGCTGTATTTGCATTATCATTACAAATCAACGTAGCAAAAAAATTTCCTGGTCGTGTAATCTTTATTCCAGGAAATCACGATTGGTATAGTGGTTTTTCAGGATTATACCAACAAGAATTATTAGTTGAAGAAGCATTAGGCACTAACACTTTTTTACCTGAAAATGGTTGTGCAATTAAAAAAGTAAACATTAATGATGAAACCATTTTATTAGTTGTTGATTCACAATGGTATATTACTAATTGGGACAAACACCCAACCATAAACGATAATTGCGAAATAAAAACACGTACAGATTTTTTTGACGAATTTAGAAGCGAAATAAAAAAAGCAAGAGGAAAAACAGTAGTAGTTGCCATTCATCATCCTATGTTTACCAATGGATCTCATGGTGGACAATATAGTTTAAAAAACCATCTTAATCCATTCCCAATTTTAGGGTCTCTTAAAAACCTTTTTAGAAATACCACTGGTGTTTCTAATGCAGACTTATCAAACAAGTTTTACAACGAATTAAAACAAAATTTAGTAACGGCATCACAACAAAACGATAATGTAATTTTTGTTTCTGGACATGATCATAATTTACAATATCTTGTTGAAGACAATATTCCGCAAATCATTAGTGGTTCAGGTTCTAAAAATACGGCTACACGGTTAGTAAAAGGAGGTAAATTTGCATACCCTAAAAGTGGATTTGCTGTTTTGAATTTTTTTAAAGATGGTTCTTCAGAAGTTAATTTTATTGCAGCAGAAAACAATCAAATAGTTTTTAATGAACAAGTTTTTCCTTCTGATTTTGAAAAATCTACAATAAAATATCCTAAAATAATTCAAGATTCAGTCAAAGAGTCTATTTATACAAATAAAGAAACCTCTAAAAATGCCTTTTTTAAATTTTTATGGGGAGAAAGATATAGAAAATACTATAGTATTCCTGTAAATGCTAAAGTAGCTTATTTAGACACTCTTATGGGTGGTTTAACTCCTATACGTAAAGGTGGTGGCACACAATCCAAAACGCTGCATTTACAAACAAAAGAAGGAAAAAGATTTGTAATGAGAGCTTTAAAAAAGAATGCCACTCAATATATTCAAGCTTCAGCTTTTAAAGACCAATATGTTGAAGGTTATTTTGAGAACACAGCTTCAGAATCACTGGTGAAAGATGTGTTTACTGGCTCATATCCTTACGCACCTTTTGTTGTGGCATCGTTGTCTAGTAGTTTGAATATTCCATATTTGAATTCGCACCTATATTATATTCCCAAACAAGATAATTTGGAAAAATACAATCAAGAATATGGTAATGAACTATACGTGTTTGAAGAATATGCATCTGAAGGAAATACTCAATTGACTAATGGAAATTTTACGGGAAACATTATAAACACCAAAGATGTTATTGAAAAAATTCATGAAGACGATACAAAAGTTATAGACGAACAAGCATACATTAAAGCTCGATTGTTTGATATGTTAATTGGTGATTGGGATAGACATTACGACCAATGGCTTTGGATAGAATATCAAGAAAATAACAAAACAGTATATAGACCATTGCCAAGAGATAGAGATCAAGCTTTTTCTAAAATGTCTGATGGTTTTATGTTAGGTACTTCAATTCACCTAATTCCTGCTTCCAAATTATTACGAAAATATGCAGCTGATTTAAAAGATGTAAAAGGATTTAATATAGAACCTTATCCTTTAGATATCGCATTTATATCACAATCCAATAAGGATATTTGGGATAAACAAGTTGCAGAAATACAAAATGATTTAACCAATGAAGTAATAGACAAAGCTTTTAATACTGTTCCAAAAGAAGTACAAGATGAATCTATTGAAACCATTAAACATCTATTAAAAGGCAGAAAAACCAATTTACAAACCATAGCCGATTCATATTATAAGCTAATAAATAAATATGCCGTTATTGTCGCAACCAATAAAAAAGATTCTATAAAAATAAATGGATTAGAAAATGGAAATGTAGAAGTTTCAATGTATCAATGGAAAGAAAATTCAAATATAGATTATTTTAATAATAGAACTTACAACCCAAAACTTACAAAGGAAATATGGATTTATGGGTTAGATGATGATGACATTTTTAATATAACAGATGAAATAAAAAAAATAAAAATTAGAATTATTGGTGGTCAAAATGAAGATGAATACATTGTTGAAAACGGTAAAAATATAGTAATATATGATTACAAATCCAAGCCAAATACACTAAAAGAAATACATAATGCTACGATTAAACTACAAGATAAATATAGCACCAATGTTTACGATTATAAGAAACTTAAAAATAATTTCAATCAAATAATTCCGACCATTGGTACAAATCCAGATGATGGCATTAAAATTGGAATCAATAACACCTATACAACTTATGGTTTCGAAAGAAATCCATTTACTAGCCAGCATAAAATCAACACGGCTTTTTATTTTGCTACTAATGGCTATGAAATTAAATATCAAGGTGAATTTGCTAATATTATTGGCAATTTAAACTTAAAAATTAATTCAATTTTTCAAAGTCCTAACTACACCTTAAACTTTTTTGGTTTTGGTAATGAAACTGAAAATTTAGAAAATGCTTTTGGACTTGACTACAATCGAGTAAGAGTTCGCGAATTTCAACTTAATCCTTCATTGGTTTATAGAGCTTATGGTGGTAGTCAATTTAGTTTTGGTTTAGGATATGAGTCAATTGAAGTAGAAAATACTCAAAACAGATATGTAGAAAACAGTTCTCAATTGCCAAGCTATATTTTTAAGACTAATCAATTTGGAAGCATAAATACCAAATTTGAATTTGAAAATTATGATAATAAGGCATACCCTACTATAGGTTTTAAATCAAGTGTTGATATTGGTTATAAAATGAATTTGGACCAAAGCAACAGAGGTTATACTTATCTAATTCCCGAATTAAGTATTACTCATAAATTAGTATCATCAGGAAAACTTGTATTGGCTAGTAGAATAAAAAGTCAAGTTAATTTAGGTAATAATTTCGAATTTTATCAAGCAGCTTCTATTGGTGGCACTAATGGGTTAAGAGGGTTTAGAAATCAACGATTTACGGGTAACAGTTATGTTTTCCAAAATACTGACTTAAGATATAGTTTTGATAAAATAAAAACCAAATTAATACCAATCCGTTTTGGTTTATTTGGTGGGTTTGATTATGGAAGAGTTTGGTTTGATAATGAAGATTCAAACAAATGGAATAACTCTTATGGTGGTGGTTTTTTCATGTCTGGAGTTGATGTTATAACAACAAACCTTGGAGTATATAATTCAATTGATGGAATACGTATAGCTTTTAGTCTAGGTTTTGGTTTTTAGATAATTAATAATAAATCAATTATGAAAAATTTTTTTTTAATCAAGTGGATTATTAGAAGAATTGATGCTTTCTGGAGTAATATTTTCTATTAGATTCTACTGTAAATTTAAACATAAAACTACTTATCCTAAATTGAATATAAAAACAACCAAATTATTATCCGATCTCAACGAGCAACTAAATTTTATCGAATTAGAAATTGATAATCAGATAACTCGTTGCGAAAGTTCCATTGAAATTATTTTAAAAGTATTGATTAATTTGAAAAACTTAATTTCAAAATTCAAATTCAAATCTGAAACTGAAGAAATCCAATTTTTTAAAGAAATAAAGCCTCAATTCTCTTCTAAACTTATATACAACAATATGATTTATAAGATTGAAATGAAAAGACCAAATGGTGGAAATAGAATATTAAAAAAATATTATAACAATGAGCTTTTAAAGTTAAAAGCTTTCTTTGACAACGAACTTGAATTTTATCAATATTACCGTTCAGGAAGTACTTATTTAGATTATAAATACTTTTTAAGAGGTAAATTCGATATTAAAATGGCATTAGATAGTTATTACTTTGAAACCGATAAAACTTTTTCAACCTCTCATGACTTCAAAGTAGCTAGAATATTAGCTAACGATTTAATCCAATTGTATTTAGAAAATCAAATTATTATGATTAACAATAAAGACTCTTGTGAAAAATCACAACGCAAACCGAACATAAAAATGACTTGGACAAGCTCAAAAGTTTCATTAATTGAATTAATGTATGCTTTACATACGCAAGGTGTTTTCAATAATGGTGCCGCTGATTTAAAAGATATTGCTGAATATTTTGAACATGTTTTTGAAATTGATTTAGGGCAATACCGTCGTGCATTCCTTGAAATTAGAGCAAGAAAGAATGAAAACACAAAATTCATTACAACATTAAATGAAGCATTATTGAAAAGAATGGAAAGTTCAGATGAGGTTATTTAAATAAAAATCGTTCACAACATGAACCCCGTTGTGAAATAAAACAAACCAAACTTCACAAATTTGTTCCATAACAATCTAAAATATACGTTATGGCTGTCGAAGTTATTACCCGCGAAGACTTAAACGAATTCCGAAGTCTTCTTTTGAAAGATTTAAAAGAAATCATTCAATCCAAACCGCAACAAACAAAACAGTGGCTCAAATCCAATGAAGTCCGTAAACTGTTAAACATCTCTCCCGGAACACTCCAAAACCTCCGCATCAACGGAACACTTTCCTATACCAAAATTGGAGGTATTATGTATTACAATAATGCTGATATAGAAAAATTACTACACGGTAATATGGTAAATTCTTTGCCTACTCTCTTCAAGTAATGTGATTACGAGGAACGAAGCACCCAAGCGGAGCGAATTGTCCGAAGGAAATCTTTCCTAATCACTTTTCACTTTTCACTAATTACTAGTAAAATGAACTACATCAAACACCTTACAGGATTCTTCATTCGCATAGCAGCTGAAGAAACCATATATCCCACACATATAAGTCTCTATCTCGCTTTATTTCAAAGTTGGAACATCAATCGTTTTAAAAATCCAATTGCCATTTCTCGTGATGAAATGATGAAAGCAAGCCGAATAGCTTCAAAAGCAACCTATCATAAATGCATTAAAGAACTGCAAAGTTTAGGCTTTATAGACTACATACCATCCTATAATCCCTATTCAGGTTCAGAAGTGATTTTACACGATTTGTCAGATAGAAAAAGTGTTTTTAAAACACAAACCAGTTCAATTATTGACCAAACCCAACCAATAAATAACCAAGTTAATAGTAAGGGTACTGAACAAGTCAATGAACCCAATATATATAATAAGAAGAAAACATTTAAAAACAATAAAAACATATCTATAGATACCAATTCCAAAATTTTAAATGATGAAAAGTTTTTAGAGACCGAAGAAAAAGAGAAAAAAAGTTCCGCGAAAAAAAGAGAAATAGAAAATCCATCAATCGAAAAAGTCAAAGACTATTTCAAACAAGAAGAATTCTCAGAATTTGAAGCTGAACGATTTTACAATTATTACACCAGTAACGGTTGGCTTATTGGCGGAAAAACTAAAATGATAGATTGGCATGCAGCAGCTCGTAATTGGATATTAAACACAGCCAAATTCACAATCAATCTTCCACAAAATCCACAAGTAAAAGAACAACCACGAGCGAAACAATTACAAGTTACTGAAGATAAAAATTATGCTGAACCACTTTAATAATCGACCTAAGAGTTCGCAATCGAGTGTCAATTATTTGAAGAATTGGTAAAAATGAAAAGCTGTTTGAGGCTTTAGCCGAGTTCTTTTCATTTCCAATTCAAAAATTAAATTGACCGATGAGAACTCAAGTCTTGACCTTTTGTTTCTTTTGGGTCAAGCCAAAAGAAAAAGTAAAACAAATACATTCAGCAAAATATTTATTTATGAGATTAATAAGAATACTATGAGCTCTCAATACAACTACCCAGAAATCCTAACATGGTTAGAACAAAAAGCAAAACAAGATTATGGTTTAAATTTCCATTTCGTTGAAGAAGATTTGTCAAACATAACAAAACTAGTTGCTTATTTCTTGAAGGATGAAATAACTGCAAATCAATTCGGATTGGACTTGTCAAAAGGAATTCTACTTTCTGGACCAGTTGGTTCCGGTAAGACAACCTTGATGACCATAATGAAATACATTACCCAAAAAGAAAATAAATTCTACATGCGAACCTGCCGAGATATAAGTTTTGAATTCATTAAAGAAGGTTACGAAATAATTCACAAGTACAGTCGCGGTAGCTATTCCCAAACCGATTGCAAAAATTATTGTTTTGACGATTTAGGTGTAGAAAGTAATTTAAAATACTATGGTAACGAATGTAATGTTATGGCAGAAATTATTCTATCGCGATATGACCTGTTCGTTTCAAAAAAAGTCATAACACATATCACTACCAATCTATCCGCTTCAGAAATTGAAACCATTTACGGCAACCGAGTACGTTCAAGATTAAGAGCCATGCTCAACCTCATCGCTTTTGATAAATCCACACTAGACAAACGCTAACCAAACATTTCACCTATGAGAAAAATAAATATATTCTGGAATTGGTTCCAGGACAATAACCAAACTATTAAGAACCTAAAAAACGAAACTGTTAACAATCAAAAACAAATCTGTTATTGGTTAGCAAAACAACTGAGCTATTACTCCAAAGATTTAGATTTTATGATAGTTTTTCCAAAAAAAGAAAACCAAAAAGCAGAATTAATCATTACAGCAAATGGTAACCCGGATTACTTCAATCAAGTAGAAGAATTAATTAATAATGCACCAGAATTAAAACATTGGAAATTTACGGCATTCATACAACCAACTGCCAATATTGACGAAATCATAAAAGGTTTAGACGAACCTTACGTTTTTCAAGAAATAACAATCAAAACCAGCGAAATCAAATTCCTTCCATTAAACTACGATTCCAAAATCAAAAAGCTAGACATAATCATTTACTTAAAAAACTACACCATCAACTGCAATACAAAAACTTGGCAGCAAATAATCTACATCATCCTTCAAGATGTATTGGGAGAAAAAGCATTGTATCAAAACATAAACTTTGTCCAATTAGCACAACTATCAAATGCTACTGAAAAATTAATCGAATTGTATGAATTACAGTTTTATATTGATACGATTAACAAAAGTGATGTTTCATAGTCAAATAATCAGGTTTATCCTGATATACCAGCTATAAAAACAAATCATATCGCATATCGCAATATGGAATATAAAAACGTAAAATGTTGTTTTTCAAAAAATAAATAAGTAATATTGCATATCGCAATATGAAATATATGCAACAATCTAAAAACAATTTGAAGCCACAAGACATTGTAATTTTACTAAAAATCATTGCATTAGGAAATAAACAATGGTTTCATCATACTATTGCTCAAGAACTTGGAATTAGTCAATCGGAAGTAAGTCAATCTCTAAATCGTTCCAAATATGCAGGATTGATTGATGAAACAAGAAAAAAAGTAAACAAATTGGCGTTTACAGAGTTTTTACTTCATGGTGTTTCTTACGCTTTCCCACAACAACCAGGTGCTATTGTAAGAGGGGTTTTAACAGCACATGCTGCAGAACCTTTAAATCAAATAATTAGATCAAATGATAAATACGTTTGGCCTTATGCCAAGGGTTTGGAAAGAGGGCAAGCGATTGAACCATTATATAACACAGTGGTAGAAGCAACATTAAGCGATAAAAAATTATATGAATTACTAACAATGGTAGATGCTATAAGGGTAGGAAGAATTCGAGAAAAAGAAATAGCAAAAAAAGAACTTGAAAAACGAATTCTGAATGCATAACAAAATTATAAATCTTGATTTAGTAGCTCAGGTAGCTCATGGGTTACAAGAGTTAAAAGATAAAATGGTGTTCATTGGTGGTGCGGTCATCAGTTTATATACAGATGATCCAGCTGCTGAAGAAATCCGCCCAACTTCTGATATTGATATGACAATCAATTTGGCAAATTATGCAGAATGGGCACAAATGCAAGAAAGATTAGCTGAATTAGGATTTTATCCAGATCCCGAAGGACATGCAATATCTTCATACAAATACAAAGATATTGCAATTGATATTATGCCTGCAGAAGATAGCGGTATAGGTGTTTCAAACAAATGGTATAAACCGGGTTTTGATTACCTCCAACAAACACAATTAGAAGATGGAACAAGTATTAATATTTTACCATCACCCTATTTTCTAGCAACTAAGTTTGAAGCTTTTAAAGACAGAGGACAAAATGATTTTTATGGAAGTCATGATTATGAAGATATAATTTATCTATTAGATAACAGAACTACAATAGTAGAAGAAATCTTAGCTGCGGAGGAAAATGTTTGTCAATATATTAAAGATGAATTAACCACAATTAAAAATCATCCACAAGCTGATGAAATTCTGGCAATGCACATCCATCCATTAATTCGTGAAGAAAGATTCAAAATGTTGATGGAGAAGGTTGAAATAATAACAAAACAAATAAACAAAGAGGAAGAACCATTAATTTATAAAGAAAACAATAATGGTTTTAGCAATATTGAGATTAAAAGTCTAAAAGAAGCAATTAAGTATTATAGAGCAAGAGAAGGAAAATTTTCAGGAGAAGACCCATTATTAAAAATAATTAAAAAATTCAATACAGAGATTTTAAGACTGGATGACTTCTCAAAAGATGAAATTAAATTATTATTAGAAGTAATAAATGAGAATATTGATTTTATGAATAACTATAATGGTTATAATCATTTGTCACTAGAACATTCAATAAATCTTAAAAATCAGATATTAGAACCTTTAACTAGGTTAAGAAAAAGATTAATATCTTATGATTTTATGAGTTAACAACATTATGAATCTACCACAATAAAATTATTCATTAGAAAGAAAGCTATATAAACAAGTAAATATTTAAATTTAATTAAAAACTTAATTATTTTTGATAATAATTTGCGATAAATCAAATTAAAATGATTGTACAAAACACCATAGAAGAAACTTTAGCTGCAATTGATAAAGAGATACTTAACGGAGAAAATCACGATAAAAGAGAGTTCGTAAGAAAAATTCTTAACTATCCTGCAATGATGGTACCTTCTGTACAAGAGTCTATAATTAAAGCAATGATTAAATTTTTACCTGAAAATCGTTCTTTAATTGATCCTTTCATGGGAGCAGCAAATAGTCTTGTTGCCGGGATGAAATATGGATTCAATGTATATGGACAAGATATAAACCCTCTATCGTTATTGATAAGCCAAGTTAAAACAACTGATTACAACATCCAAGAGTTAAATGATGCACTTACTAGAATAAAACTATTTGTCAAAAATGATAATGGTATTGCCGTTGATATTAATTTCAATAACATAACAAAGTGGTTCAAGCTTGAAGTTCAACAAGAATTATCAAAATTAAGAAGAGCAATTTTATCTGAACAAGATTTATACATTAGAAAGTTTTATTGGGTAGCTTTAGCTGAAGTAATTAGAAATTGTAGTAACGATAGAACTTCTACATTCAAAATGCATATCAGAACAACTGAAGATATTCAAAACAGAAAAGTTTTTCCAATAACAACTTTTCTAAATTTATCTAAAAAAAGTATTGCTGATATTGAAGATTTTAGAAATTCACTTGAAAAGGAAAATCTTTTAGAGAATGGTAAATACATCAAGACTTCAGAAGTAAAATGGGGAAACTCTATGCAAAAAGTTTTATCTGATGAAAAGTTTCAATTGCTTCTTACTTCGCCACCATATGGTGATAATCACACTACAGTAACCTATGGGCAGTTTTCATATTTACCTTTACAATGGATTCCTGTAAATGAAATTGATGAAACAATAACTTTAGATTATTTAAAGGTAATTAATGAAATTGATTCTAATAGTTTAGGTGGTAAAAATTTAGTTTCATCTAAAGAGTTAGAAGATAGATTATTTCCTAAATCTAAAACATTAAAAGAGTATTTTAATGTTTTAAACACGGATGAAAGAAATAAGGCTAAAAAAGTGCTAAACTTCATTAACGATTTAGATATTACAATTGATAATGTACTTGAAAAAATGGATATCAATTCCTACCATGTTTGGACAATTGGTAACAGAAATGTAAATAATAAAGAAGTTAAAAACGATAAAATTTTAACGGAATTATTAAAAAGTAAAGGTTTATTTCTTGTTACTGATTTAACTAGAGATATTCTTAGTAAAAGAATGCCTGGTAGAAATAATTTCTCAGACACAATGAATAAAGAAAAAATTTTAATATTCAATAAACCATTTTAATGGGAAATAGTAAAGAAAAGAATAAAGAAGAAATTAAATATCATTTTGATATAACTCCTCATATCGTCAAACAACTTGGTGAGCAATTAGTTTCTGACGAGATAACTGCATTATTAGAAATTATAAAAAATTCTTATGATGCTGATGCTAGCTATGTCGCTATTGAAATAAATACAACAGGTGAGTACACAAAGGAAAACTTAATTTATCCAAATCATAAAGGTTTTATTGTTGTTGAAGATGATGGTTATGGTATGGATGAAGAAACTATTTTAAAATCATGGTTGACTATTTCATATTCAAAGAAGCGAGGCATTGATAATGTTAAAAAAAAATCACCTCAAGGTAGAACTCCTCTTGGAGAAAAAGGATTAGGTAGATTAAGCACTCAAAGGCTTGCTAATATTTGTGAAATTTTTACAAATACGAATAAAAACAATACAGGTACACATATTGCTTTCGATTGGAGAAATTTCGATAAAGTAGACAGATTAAGTGAGGTTGTTATTGAAAAAAAGGATTATTTCACAAATAAACAAGGAACAAAATTAATATTAACCGATATTAATCAACCTCAAGTTTGGCAAGGTCAAAATTTAGAAATTTTTAAAGGGAAATTAGCTCAAATAATTTCACCATTTGAACAAAATAGACCTTTTGAAATATACATTTCAGTAAATGGTCAAAATATTGATTTAATTGGCTTTCAAAATGATTTGCAAGATTTAGCATTATCAAAATTTGAATTTTATTTTGATGGAACCGATTTAACTATTAAGGGTTGTACTAAACTTGAAAAATTTATTGGTAATAAAAGAGAAGACTTTTTAAACTATCTCAAAAATGATAAAGGAAATAAATTTTTTAATTTTTTAAAGGGTAATAAAAAATATAGCTACATTAATAAATCTGATAACAAAAACTTTTATTTAGAATTTAATAAAAAATATTCGTCTTACAATGATATTCCAAATCTAGAAATAATTAATGGGGAAAAAGCGAATCCTGGAAAATTTAATGGATTGATTCATGAATTTACTTATGATAATTGGCTATCAAATGATGAAAAAATAATTGACACTTTTGGAAAACTTTCAAATTATAGAGAGATTGCTCAAGCACAAGCAGGTATAAAAATATTTAGAAATGGTTTCGCTGTAATTCCATTTGGTATTGATAAAGATGATTGGTTAAGGCTTGGAGATTCACAGACTACAGGAGGATCATATTATCCATTACGCCCTGTTAATGTAATTGGATATTTTGCTATAGATGAAGGCGAAAATATAAATTTAAAAGACCAAACAGATAGAAAAGGATTTATTTCAAATGAATATTCGAGGAATTTTTTCTTATTAGCCTTTTTTATTCGTGATGAAATCAACAGATATCAAGAATCAATAAGAAGAGCATACAATGATTATTTATTACAATACAAAACTCAAAATAATGGTATAAAAACTGTAAGCCAAGCTTTTAATCAATTAAATGAGACCAAGAAAAAATCTGATGATTTAAAAAAAGAATTTGATAGCAGTAAAGAAACAGTTGAAAAAGTTATACCAAGACTACAACAAACTTCCAAAGCAATCGAAGGCAATCCACTTTTTAGTACTGAACTAGAAAAGAAAACAGCAAAAGAAGTTAACGATTTACTGGAAGAATTATTAAGAATCCAATCCACTTTAAATAAGCTTGAAGAAGTAATTAAAAGAACAGAGAAATTAGATGAAGTAATTAACATACTTGAACCCAAAATACAAATCTTGGAAGAACAATTAGAAAATTTTTCTGAGCTTGCTAGTCTTGGTTTGACAACAGAATCAGTTAGTCATGAATTTGCATCAATAGCTGATAGGTTAGCAGAAAAATCTGCGTTCTATTCTAACAAACTTCAAAGTAAAAAACTTTCCGATTCCGATATTTATGTTTTAATGGAGTACATTAATTCAACAGTAAACGGTTTGAAAATTCAACTCAAGCATCTTGATCCTGCTTTAAAATATAATAAAGAAAAAAAGAGTAGTCTTTCTTTAAAAAACCTATTTCAAGAGGAAAAAGAATACTATTCAAATAGATTCAACAAAAATGGTATTGAATTTCTTATAAACTCTATTGATGATTTTCATATAAAAATAAATAAAGGAAAATTTATTCAAATAGTAGATAATCTTTTGAATAACTCTGAATTTTGGTTGTTAGAAAAAAAACTAAGCGATTCTAATTTTAAACCAGAAATTGAAATTAAAATTGAAAAACCTTGGATTTATATTTCAGATAATGGTTATGGGATAACTCCAGCTATTGAAAATCAAATTTTTGAGCCATTTGTTACTACAAAACCTAAAGGAAAAGGGCGTGGCCTAGGATTATTTATTGTACAACAACTTCTTGATTCTTCGGGCTGTACAATTACTCTTGAACCTGAAAAAAACGATTTAAATAGAAAATACATATTTGCTATTAACCTATCAAATATTATTGAATAAATATGGATAATAAAATCACTATCACAACATCAGGTAATATTTACGATGTTATTCCAAAAGAAGTTACAATAATAAATAACGATAAAATAGTAGCACAAGCAACATCTGCTATAAATAATTTTTTAAAATCACTTGACATAAAAAAAATTATTTATGTAGATGACAAATGTTCAATAAATGAATTGTTTGATGACTTTATTGGTAAAACTATTAACCTTAAAAATACCAAGCCAGATATTGATTTTCTAAATCATCTTTGGAATTTACCTGAAGTAGTCTTTAAAGCAAAAATATTAGAATTATGGGAATCAAAAGATGAAGAAGAAAGAAGACAACTTTATGTTAGTCTATTGGGTTTTGATGAAGACAGAGAGGACTTGGAAAATTCACTAGCACCATTAAGTCTGAAGAAACATTTAAAGGCTAAAATTGAATTGTTTTCTCCAAACGAATGGGTTGAACAAAAAAATGAAATTTTCAATAGTATTGGCGAAGGCTCTAAATTATTAATATTATTTGACATTGATTTTGGTAAGTCACCCTTACAAGACGGGAGAAATGGCTTAGATTTAGCTAGAGAAATTATGGTTGATGATGAGATAAATAATTTTATCTACTGTGGCATTTTTTCACATCTTTTTAATGTGAATCAGGAATATGAGAAAAGAAATGAGTATTGTGGATCACATGGATTCAAAAAAACACAGTTTTATACAATATCTAAGAAAAGATTTTTAAATGACACACATTTACCTGCATTAGCTGAAGGCATTAGAAATGCTTTATTAATTGATAAAATAGAAGATTTAAAGAAAAAAACATTTGAAATATTAAAAAAATCATTTAATGACTCTCTATTAGAAATTAATTCGCTTTCTCCTGAGTCTTTTAATCATGCGATTCAAAAATCTTCTAAGCAAGAAGGCGTTTGGGAAGTCGATACATTATATAGACTTGCTAATATTATTACAAAGAATAGAGCTTTAAATGCTTTTTCTTCAAAAAAAACTAGAGAAAACGTATATAGTACAATAAGTAAAATTAGAGAAATTGAAAATATTACCACAGGTGGTGATACTCCAATTGACAAAGCACCAATTAAAGACCTAAGAGATAAAGAATTATTCAGCCACGGAAGTATTATTAATACAATTCATTATCCAATTTCCAATGGTGATATTTTTAAAATTAAAAACAAAGAATATATACTTTTAACACAACCATGTAATCTAGCATTAAGAAAAGATGGTTTAAGAGCTAGAAACTACAATACGGGGTTTTTAGTTGAATTAATAAATGTTAGTAAAGATTTTTATTTAAATATGAGTTTTGCTCAAAGAGCAGTTTGTGAGAGAATTGAAGATAAAAATGGAGTTATTGAAAATATTAAATTAGCACAATTTTCGACATTTAAAATAATTGACCTTCATATCCTTGATTTATGTGTTTTTAATGGTGATGGTGTTTGCCGAATAAAAATTTCTGAAAAAGAACCAAGTTCAATAATTATATCTGAATCTTGGATTAAGAGATATAAAAAAATTCATAAATTATTCGAAAAATTTTCTAGTAACATTGACGTTTATAAAAAACTTAAAACCGCAAATAAAACGGAACTTACCGATTTAATATTCAAATCAGGTACATTTAAAGATTTTGAATTAGACAATAAAAATTGCTACAACAGTAGAACAAAAGTTTTAGAATTCAATATTAGCAGATTAACCAATTATAAATCTCCATATTCAGACGATTTATTACAAAAATTCATGCAATATTTATCAAGAAATGCTTTTGAACATGATTTTACTTCATAATTTTTGCTAGTCCTATGTATCACGATGAAGTTAATAAGCTCGCTCAGCTTATAAAAAGTAGCTTACAGATAAAAAATGAAAAACATATAAAAGATAAAGAAGTAGCTGATGCAGATAACATTTGGAATGCCTCATTATTCCTTTCTAAAGTTTTGCATAAGGCTTCCTATAATTTTTCATTTACTAAGTCTGATTTTCAGAAATTTAAAGTTGACTTTGAACAAACTTATGGCGTAGAGATTAATGATAAATCTTTATTTGATCGATATTGGTTACGAGAAATCTTAGGGCAAGTTAAACTATCAAGTGCAATTGATTCTTTCTGTTACAGATTTGATGAGATTACAGATTTCAGAGAAGAACTTAAATTTATTTGTAAACTTCAAGAAGATAATAAACCTGAACGTTTTGAATCTAATAAGAAGTTTTCAAAAGAGTACTTATCAGATAAAATTGTAGAATACGAAAAAGCAAATACCTTGTCATTAAATATTGACGGAGTGCTATTTAAAAGATGGTCTAGTGAAAAAGATAATGAAATAGGGTTTTCTGATATGCAATCATATTTCAAGCCGTATTTGGAATATTGGGATGATTTTATATTTCTGAACGCTTTAAGAAAGTATCTCTCAAATAGGAAGGAAATAAAAATAAAGATATCCGATTTTACAGATATCCATTTTACACATAAAAATGCATTTTCAAAAACTCCTACTATAGAGAAATTAATAAGTCAAAAATTATTAATTAAGATTGCTGATGATTATAAAATTGAATTTTACAATTCGAAACCTAGATATTGGTCAGGTTTAGAGAATAAGATATCTGCTTATCTCTGGCAATTGTTACTTGACGATTCTACATTTCAAAATGATAATGAAAGACTTATTAATTGGACTTATAAAGTTCACTATTGGGAAAGCTGGCCAAATCCATATCAATTCTTAGTCTCTTCATCTTCTAAACGATTATTAGATGCTTCGTTCACTTGTATTATAGATGAGAAGGATTTAGAAGGATGTGATGATGAGTTCAAAAAAGTAAAACTAGAAGGAGAACATCGAAATGAGATTTTTATTCTTTCCGAAAGAGGTCTGAAAAGGGACAATGAATTTTCTTTAAACAATGATGATTTGTTTCAGATTCTTAATAGTTTAGAATCATGGGAAGATAGAGCAAGCAGAACTTATTTATATGATCAAACAACAAGAAATGAAATTGGTTTTTTGATTTATTTGGTAGTTGTACAAGATGAGGAATATCATAGAATTGAAAATGAATCAGATGAGGATGATTATAAAATAGAACATTGCATAAGAATAAAAGATTTACTAAGAGCGGGTATTAATAAACCCTATTTAGTTTGGAAAGTTTCCCGTGTAATAAGATACCATAGACCAGAAGTCATTCCACATTTGCTTTTTGAGAAAGACATTTGTTCTATGTGTTTTATAATATTAGATCAGCTAGAATATAATGCTGAACACAGAGGCTATTTTGAAAGCAAAATATGGAAAGAATCTATTTTATTTACCTTGAAACAGTTAATTAAGGAGAATGCGTCTAAACAAGAAATAGCCACATTAATCTTTAATGTATTTCAAGTTATAAATAAAGAAAAATATAAAATCTACAATTATCAGCAACACCCTAAAAGTTCTGAGAATTTAAATAGCAGGGAATACGAATATTTAACTTTGCTAGAGAATTATAAAATCAATTCAGTAAAGTTTTCTTCACAAAATACAGATTACCTGCTGCCATATATTTATAAGGAACTGTCCGACCTGTTCATAAATCTCAAAATAAAGCCCAAGTATAATAATGGCACCATTCGCTTCCCTATGTTACAATGGGATGGAATAATCTGGTTATTGAAAATTTCAACATATTGGAAGTTTAAAAATGATTTGACAAAATCGGATATAAAAATAGAAAAACTAGTAAACGAGTTTTACAAGTCTTACTTAGAAAGTATAGAAAAGAAAGAAATAACAAAATATAATTTCTTTGATGATAAAGTTGAGGTTGGAACTCCTTTGTGGAGTGAAAAAATAGAGACCGTTGGTCTTTTGGATTGGCTATTTCCTGTTTATTTTATAAACAAAGAAGGAAGTTTAAACTCATTTCTTTCCCCACGCATTGAAATTGATAAAAGTAAAGGTAGGTATGATGAAGTAAATAGGTTTAGTGTTCAAAAATTACGAACGCATATTGGTGTTTTATTACAGTTATTGAGAAAAGTTATTGAAACACCAACTCCTTATAGTTTTGAAGAAAAGAAAATTCTGGAAATAAAGAGAAGAATTGAAGATCAAATTTTTGATTATCTTTCTAAATACTCCGACCATAATCCTGAAGCTGACTCTATTGATTTATTTGGCTATAGTGAAGAACGTCAATTCCAGAATTCAGATAAAGAAGCTCTAATACCTCAATTATTCAGAGCAATCAATTGGTTTTCAGATAAAGAGAAGGTTGTCAATCTAATAATGGAAAAAGGAGACTTAACCAAAATTCTTGAATTGTTGGAAAACAGTACATCAGAAGGAACTAGAAAACTATTATTAGAAAAAGTAAAGAACATCAACATCAGAGAGTTCTTAGAAAGTTTTAACTGGATTCCTGAGATTGAGAATGTCTTAATTAAGATTTCTCGTTATCCTGAATTAATAGAACAGGCTGAAGAGGCTGTGACCTATTGGGAGGAGAAAGTTTTGCAACGCAAAAGTGAACTAAATTACAAAGAACTATTATTTACTACGAAATTATTACTAGCTTATTTTAAAAATGATATATCATCTATCAATACAATAGACGTTCCTGATAAAGAAAACAATTATGATTCCAGAAAATTACCTTATTCTGTATATAAGAGTTTCTATTCGGCATTAATACATATTCAATCAGAGCCCGAGAAAGCCTACAATAAATTTAATGACTTAGTTAAATATCATCCCGATTACTACACATTTGCTTTAAATAGAATGGTAGCTAAAGTAAACTGGGCTGAAAAGGAGGGTAAGATTGATTTATATAGTGAAGCCTATGAAGAATGGAGAGAATATCGTAAAGTATCTGATGATTCAAGCTTTGAATTAAAAGACAAAACAGAGTCTTTAACTGTTTTAGATTTATTAAATAAATTAGAAAAGTTTGATGATTTCGAAAAGGTTTTTCGAAATTTAGAATTACCAGTAAGAATGGACCCAAATATTCTAAAACTTAGAGTTGAGAATCTTGTTGAACAAAAGAAACTTGATGAGGCATCAATATTAAAAGATACAGCTTATAAATACCATCAATCTTCTTCCGAAACACCATCTGAATTTCTTACAGAAATTGATAATTTAATAAGCGGTATTGATAACATTGATGAGTTAAAGTCTTTTTATCACAAAATTTTTTCAAGTACCCCGAATAAGTTAGTGCGAATTATTCCTGAAGATATTAATGATAAAGAAAAATTAGATGAATTCATTGTAAATGAAGTTGTGACTGCTTCAAATAAAATGCTTGAAAAAATAAAATCTATTTCGGAGATAAAAAATGAAGATAAATACAACGATATAATGGAAGTACTTATTGATGCTAGAATTAATCCTTGGGGTTGGCATGTTGGAGCACAATCAAGAGGTGGATATTCTGCCCCAAAAGATGGTAGGAATAGCTTTCAACCTGGTGAAAGAGATTTACCAATAATGAATTGTAATAATCAAGCAATTCAAATTTGCGAAGCTTTTATATATAGAGGAAGTACCACCGCAAAAGAACATATAAATAAACTATTTGATTATCATCATAAAAAAGAAGAAATGACCATCATTGTTTATGATACTGGTGAAGTCAAAGGGAAGACATTTGATCAAAACTGGGGTGATTATAAAAAAAATATAGTACCTAAGACAAAGTATCCCTCTGGTTTTGAATTTGAATCAATTATTGAAGTAACCAATGATTATAAAATGAAATTATCCGCAGTTAAAATTGCAAAATCCAATCATAAATCAGGCACTATTTTACATCATATTTTTATAAATATTAATTACAAAACAACTTAATTGAACTGTGAAAATAATAGCTGACACAAATATTTGGTATGGTCTTGGTCAAGACAAAGAATTGTTTGAAAAGTTTAGTAAAGAACCTATCAGTCCGACATTTGTAAATATTCATGAATTATCAAAATCAGAAAATCTAATAGACAAAGAAGAATTGTCAAGAAGAGCAATTCAAATGTTATTTAAATTTAAAGAAAACGCAATTTACGAACCACCATTTATATATTTAGCTAAACTAAAACAAGAATTTAAATATGATATAATTTCAGAAATTGGTCAATGGCTAGAATTTACATCAAAGTTCGCCAAAGGTCATTCAATAGATCCTGAAAAGAAAGAAGTTTTTAAAGAAGAAATTTTAGCAGGTAGAAAGAATTTAGATGAAGTTGCAAAATTGTTTAATGATGAAGCTGAAAATATTAGAAATAGAATTTTAGATAAAAAAGCACATAAAAAAATAGACACTTATCAAATAACTGCAGAGTTTATTAATTTTTGTGTTGAGCAATCAACAAAAGGTAAGGTAAATATTGATGGATTTGAACTAGATACTATTGAATTATTGATAAAAACTTTAGATCATTTTTTCAAGACTCTTGAAACAAGTCAAATGAAGGTTCAAGCAAATGACTGGTACGATTTTGCAATACTTGCTTATGTACAACCTGGTGATAAATATTGGACAAGAGAAAAAAGATGGATAAATCTAATCAATGATGCTGGTTGTGGTCATTACTTAATTACCGAATAAAATCTTAAATAATCATTACCTCATTCAGTCTGCACAAAAATTGCTTCTAGTCCAAGTATTCCTAGCATCAATTATTTGTTTGCTTCATTTCGTTAATTTCATATAAAAAGAAATCGGTACGCTAACGCTGAGGCATTTTCATCCCACCCTGTCCATCACTCTCCACCGCACTAGTGGTATTTTCAACGCGCACAGCATTTGCTTTTCCCTCTGTAAGCCAATAAAAAAAGGGTTCCAGTTTTCCCAAACCCATCGCACACTGTAACCCTTTTTTTATCCGCTTACTGCCAACGCCTAAAAACAAAAGCTGTCTTCCAACGGCTAAACCACTCCCAAGCTATGTTACATAATAAACCTTATAATTCCTTCCTTAAAAATCCCATCGCTCCGGCAGCGGCAGTTATAAGGGTTATTATGTAAAATATCCGCGCTCCAACGCGCCCACCCAGAAACGGTAAGTATTTGTATTGTTTTTTAGAGTGGCTTTGCATTTCCACAACACAAAATCTTTTCACTAATAACGTGTTGCTTTTCACTCAACAATTAGCCACCCTAAAAATCAAAAAAGAAAGGATGTACAATTAAAAATTGCAAACCCTTTCCGACGAATCACTTTCAAATCACGTTTAGTTTTCCATAACAACAATACAAATGCTATTGATTTTAAATTGAAAATCAGTATTTCAAAATAAAAAAAGTAAAAAAAAGAAGGCAAAGGTTTGTTCCAGGTATTCAAAAAAGCAAGTTCAAGCCTTCGGTTTCAGATAAAATCTCCATCCAGTTTTTCAAATCATATTTTATACATAAAACAAAATACTGCTTTAAAACACGAATCTCTTAGAGTAGTATTTCATCTGAAAAACTTGCTTTTTTGAAACCTTCCACATGAAATGACGGCTTTCTTTTTTTTCCTTTTTTCTTTTGAAAAGAAATTTTGTGTGAGGGCTGTCCGAACCAAATCATCTTTGGGAAATAACCAAAGACTGGAGAAGAAAGAAGAATTAACCTTTAATTCTTTACTTATGACCAATTTCATTGTTAAAAGCCACGTAGTCGGAAAATCGTATGCAAAACCGCATTTCTTTGTGTTAAACAAAGGATTAAACAGCGGAAAACCACAAAACGAACCTTTTACAAATTCCTTTGTCTTGATCTTCCAAAAAGAAGAAGACAAAGAAGACGTGTTTTGGATTGCTTCCAGTTTATGGAAATCAAAATTTTGGATGCCTTATTTGCGAGGTTCTGTAATTCCATTTTTGGCACTTTACGAGTTTCAAAAGGAATTTTTCCCAAAAGTCAATCGTTTTCTACAAGAACACGAGCAACATCAAAAAAATGTAAAAGCGTTACAGCTCTTGCAACAACAAGAAGCACATCACGCAAAAAACATTCACTTAATCAACGAGCTTCGCAATGCCATATTGATGAGGTATCGCAACAAATAAAAAAAGCCTGGTCTTACGACTAGGCTTTCGTTTTGTTTAACCCAAAGGTCACCACAACAAGGGTTAAACTTATTTTTTGTGCTTCTTATTCAGACTTTTAAGTACTAACGAAATAGTAAAACTGACTACAGCTCCAATAGTGGCTAAGATAACCGTTTTTGCAATATCTTCAGATTGAATATTGGGTGCAATACTTAAAAATGTACCTCCTGCAGTACCTATTAGCGTGTGATTATTCGCTGTCATTTGGAATTGTCAACTGACTTGCAGCTGTCAAAACACTTCCAGCAACCGCAACATAACCGCCAATGGTTGTAACAACAACAGGCAAAGCTACTGGAGCTGCTAAAATAGTTCCACCAACTGCCGCTAATGCCAAACCAATAGTACGAAACACTTTAAAAAACTTAGGTGTGGGAGCCGAAACTCTATTAACTATATTTTTCATAATTAAAATTTAAGATTGAACAATTAACGTAACACTTTCATGATTATCCAGAGCTTTGTAAACAATGCTTTTAAGCTTCTCAAAAGCTTTTCTGGATAACAACCCTAATCCTGGTCCAGAAAGTTTAGTAACCGGAGCAATACAGCCTTGTAATTCCTTCTGTGAATTATTAGCAGGATGAAAAAGAATAAACTTTCTATTTGGTACATCCACTAATTCCAAATGCCATTTGTATTTTGAGCTATATCGCTTTCTAATAAAATATTTCCCTTCCGGAATACAGGAAACTCTTGTTTCGTTCATCTTCCAAGGCAATTCTATGGTATTGCATATCAATTTGCCTTCACATTCGAGTTTTCCATTAGTTCCTTCAGGGAAATAAGTTCTAGTTAACCAAATAACCATTATACGCCACCATCAACTTTAACAATCGATAACGGGTTGAAAGCACCATTTTTCAAAGGGTACATTTGCCCATTAATCTCTTGATAAAACTCAATACCTAAAGCTAAAACTAAAGGGTGAGTAGAGTTAGCCGTAACGGCATTACTCAAATTGATTACAGCTGTTGCAGTTCCGTCCCAAGGCAAAATTGCCGTTTCGGTAGTTTCTACCACATAGGTTTCGTTCGTAAAATCGATTTCAGCGCCTCCAGAAATCACTTTAAAGTGAGTTGTTCCACTTGGAGCAGCAATCATATTAGCAGGTACAAAAGATGGAATAGAAACACTTAATGTTCCTGCAGCTCTGTCAATTGCTGAGGTAAACGGAGCAAATAAAGAAGTACCTAATTTTCCACGAATATTAAATTCGAATCCAAGTACTAATTCAACTTCACCATCAATTACATTTCGTAATCCTCTTTCACTCACAGCATCCGCCTGAATAACTTTTACCATCGTTTGAGTCAAACGACTCACCATTCTACCATCAGCAGAATTCAAAAGCAATGGTCGTAAAGCCGTTCTTAAAACCTTTCCGGCTTTTCCAGCTCTACCAAACTCGGAACCATTTTCACGCGTTCTCTGGAACGCAGGATCACTCGCAATTCTGCTCGCGTCAATTCCACCTTTCTCACGAGCCAAATGACCGTCTTGCGTTTTGTAAAAGGTAATATCCCCGATAGTACCTTTCAATTTAATTATGCCTTTCTGTCTAGCCATAACTTCAAAAATTTCATTAATAAATCAGTTAAAAATTCCTTCAATCTCCATCACGTTGCAACACTTTTAGATTGATTTAGAAACAAAATTTAAACAATAAATGAAAGCTTCAAAGTAGTGTGTCATCACATGACACTTTTGTCCAAATCCGACACATATGACATCAAAACAAGTTCATTTATCATTTCTGAATCAGTTCAAATAATAATTACTTTTACTAAAATTAATTCTTATAATCAGTATGAAATAAGTAATTCAAAGCCTAGTCAAAGGCATAGATAAAGTATGAAAATCGAAAAAAAGAGAATATGTATCTATCCAAAGGATATACAACGCATTACAGGGAAGAGTTATAGACAAAGTGCAAGATTGTTGCAAAAGATAAGAACTGACCTTAGAAAGCTTGAAAATGAGTTTGTATCGGTTGAAGAGTTCTGTAATTACACAAGCTTAAAAATTGAACAAGTTGAACCTTTAATAATTGGATAAGATTGACAAATAAAGTATTAATTATTAAACTTCATTTTAATCCCTTTTTATACTCTTAACCAGTTCAATAAATGAACAATAATTATACTTTTTTACTTTGATTAATCCTCTAATTTTCATAGATTTGTCTTAATAAGATTTCGAAAAATTTGCACATCATTTATCGATGCAAAAACGAGACCCTAGGATTTTTAAAATTGTTAAAACCAATAATATCAAGCGTTTATAAGGGGATGATAAATCCCTCTTTCTCCGCGGAAAAAAATCCTAAATGGTGTCAAAACCCTGAAAATCTTATGATTTTCGGGGTTTTTTGCTTTTGCTGATATACCAAATTATTCCTAAAATCTTATCGCTAAAGGGACTAAATCGACTTTATCTATTCTTAAAATTTTGTTAAAAAAATAATTCTGAAACGATTGTTTCAAAAAAAGATTACCTTTGCTTCGAAAATAAATTTTATATGGCACGTTGTGTAGAATTTAACGAAACTGAAAAAATAGAAAAAGCAATGAATGTCTTTTGGGAAAAAGGATATAATGCCACTTCTATGCAAGATTTAGTTGATGCTATGCAAATAAACAGAAGTAGTTTGTATAATACTTTTGGAGATAAGCATAATCTTTTTCTAAAATGTTTAAGTAACTACTTTGACAACGCCATGTTAGAATTAAAAGAGAAAGTAGCTAAAGAAAAATCAGCAAAACAAGCTCTTACTAATATTATTCGAGATAAAGTTTCTTGGATTGTAGATTGCGAAAAAGGCTGCTTAGGAATGAAAACTATTTTCGAAATTGCTCCTGAAGATTTGGAAGTACGAAACCAAATGAAAAAAAATAATGAAATCTATCTTATTTTCTTAGCAGATGTAGTACAGAAAGCTATTGACAACAAAGAATTAGATGGGAGTTCAGATGCTCAATTAATTGCCGAGTACATTGTGACTTCGTTTACTGGATGGAAACAATCTTATATTCTTGAAAGAAATCCAATTCGAATAAAAAAAATGTCTGAATTTTTGATTAAGACTATTTTACCATAGTTTTTTTTATCCTTTTCTGGAACGTTTATTTCAGAAAAAAATAATTATTAAGTATTACAAAAATAAATTACAGCATTGATTTTGAAACGATTGTTCCAAAATCAAATATAATCTTAACTCAATTTTTAGTATAAAACAGTATGAATTCTGAAACGATTATTTCAAAAAAAACAAAAAGCGAACCCAATAAATCAATAAAAAAGAAGACTATGAAAAAGATTACATTATTTAGTGTACTATCTGTATTATTAATAGGTTGCTCAGGAAAAAATAATCAAATGCCTCCTGCAGAAATACCTACTTTACCTATCTTGAATATTACGCATTCTAGTGCACAAACAAACACAGAATTTCCTGTGGCTATTCAAGGAAAAACAGATATAGAAATAAGACCGCAAGTAAGTGGCATTATAGAAAACATATTTGTTGATGAAGGTGATTATGTGTCCAAAGGACAATCTTTATTCAAAATTAATGATAATACATATCGCCAACAATACAATAATGCAAAAGCAAATTTAAGTGCTGCTGAAGCAGCATTAACTAATGCTCAGATTGAAGTCGACAAGTTAGTTCCATTGGTACAAAATAAAATGTACTCTGAATATCAGTTGAGAACAGCAAAATCCAATTTAAGTATTGCAAAATCCAATGTTGAGCAAGCAAAAGCAGTTTTGAATAATGCACAAATCAATTTAGATTATACTTTAATTCAAGCTCCCACAAATGGGTATATAGGAAGATTGCCCAGAAAACAAGGAAGCCTTATTAGCCCTCAAGATCCGGAAGCTTTAACTAAATTATCTGACATAAAAGAAGTATATGCCTATTTTTCTCTAAGTGAAAATGACTTTTTAAATTTTAAAAAGCAGTATGAAGGAGCTACAATTTCTCAAAAAATTGAAAAAATGCCACCGGTATCTTTAATTCTATCAGACAATACCGAATATGAGCAAAAAGGAAAAGTTGACATGGTAGACGGACAGTTCGACAAAACAACAGGTGCCATTACATTAAGAGCCAAATTTCCTAATCAAGATGGTTTTTTGCGCTCAGGAAACACAGGTAAAGTCAAAATAAGCATTAACCATGATAATTCAATCCTTATTCCGCAAGAAGCTACTGTAGAAATTCAAGATAAAATTTATGTTTTTTTATTAGATAAAAACAATAGTGTGTCCAGACAGCTTATAGAAGTATCGGGAAAAAGCGGTACAAATTATTTAGTTAAAAACGGTATCCATTCAGGAGACAGAATCATATTGAAAGGATTTGAAAACTTACCAGACGGTGTTAAAATAATTCCTGAAAATTCTAAAAAAGAAGTTGCTAAACTCTAATTCTTAAAACAAACTCATTCAATATGTTACAAAAATTTATTGATAGGCCAGTACTATCAACAGTTATCGCTATACTTATAGTTATCCTAGGAACTATAGGCCTAAACACCCTTCCATTACAGCAATTTCCAGACATTGCACCGCCTGCTGTACAGGTAGTAGCGCTGTATCCTGGAGCAAATGCTGAAACAGTTCTTCGTTCCGTAGCTCCTTCATTAGAAGAAGCCATTAACGGAGTGGAAAACATGAGTTATATGAGTTCTACTGCTAGTAATGATGGTTCCTTAGTTATTACAGTTAATTTTAAATTAGGTACAAATCCTGACCAAGCTGCTGTTAATGTTCAAAATAGAGTTTCACAGGCAACCAGTCAGCTTCCACAAGAAGTGGTTCAAGCAGGTATCACAACCACTAAACAAAACAACAGTTTATTAATGGTTGTTGATTTACTATCTGAAAATGAAAAAGAATATAACGAAGTCTTTTTAGCTAATTATGCCCAAATCAATTTAATTCCTGAAATAAAAAGGATTCCGGGAGTAGGTCAAGCATTACTCTTCGGAGGAAGTAAAGATTACTCTTTAAGAGTGTGGTTAAATCCGGCCAAAATGGCTTCTTATAATTTAACCCCAAAAGAAATTATGGCTGCAATTCAGGATAAAAATCTAGAAGCTGCCCCAGGTCGATTTGGTGAAAGTAGTCATGAAGCTTTTGAATATGTAGTAAAATACAAAGGTAAACTGAACAAACCCTTAGATTACGAAAACATTGTCATTCATTCCAATTCAGATGGTTCTGTTTTAAGACTAAAAGATGTTGCTCGCATTGAGTTGGGATCCTATACTTATTCCAGTAGCACAAGAATAGATGGAAAAGCAGGTATAAATATTGCCATTAATCAGTTGCCCGGTTCAAATTCTAGCGACGTCCAAATTGCCATTAAAGAAATGATGGAAAAGGCATCTAAAGACTTTCCTAAAGGAGTAAAACATTTAATCCTGTATAATACTAAAGATTCATTGGACCAATCTATTGCTCAAGTAAAATCAACATTAATAGAAGCATTTATACTTGTATTTATTGTTGTGTTTATTTTCTTGCAAGACTTTAGAGCTACTTTAATTCCGGCAATTGCTGTTCCGGTGTCTATTTTAGGAACCTTCTTTTTTATGCAAATCTTTGGGTTTTCCATTAATTTATTAACCTTGTTTGCATTAGTACTAGCCATTGGGATTGTTGTAGATGATGCTATTGTAGTTGTGGAAGCAGTTCATGAAAAAATGCATAGTAAGAAACTATCTGCTAAATCCGCAACAACATCTGCAATGAGTGAAATTACCGGAGCGATCATTTCCATTACTCTGATTATGTCTGCGGTATTTTTACCTGTTGGTTTTATGGATGGATCTACAGGAGTTTTCTACAGACAATTTGCTTTTACATTAGCAATTGCCATTGTAATTTCAGCTATTAATGCCTTAACATTGAGTCCTGCTCTGGCAGCATTATTCTTAAAAGACTCACATGAAGATTCACATAGTAATGAAGATAAGCCAAAGAATTTCAAAGATAAATTCTTTATAGGTTTCAACTCCGGGTTTAATAAGTTGACCAATAAATACGTAAACAGTTTACTTTTTTTAATTAAAAATAAGTGGATAAGTTTAGGTGGTTTAGCCTTAGTTATCATCGGAACATTTTTACTGGTTAAAACAACACCAACTGGATTTATTCCTTCAGAAGATCAAGGTTTCATTGCCGTTTCTATGTCAATGCCGGCAGGTACGTCATTAGAAAGAACAAAAAATACAATGGGCGAAGCAGAAAAAGCTTTGGCAACGCTTCCTTCTCAAAAAACATTAAATGTTTTATCCGGGTTTAATATGTTAACCCAATCTAACAGTCCATCATCAGGTGTTATATTCATCTTGCTTAAAAAGGCAAAAGAAAGAGGAGAAATGGATAACATCAATGATATTATGAATGATGTTCGCGGAAGATTAAGTGCCGTTAAAGGAGCAAATTTCTTTGTATTTACTTTTCCAACAGTACCTGGTTTCAATAATGTTGATGGATTAGATATTGTATTAAAAGATAAAACGGGCGGCAGTATCAGTAAACTAAGTAATACAAGCATCTCCTTTATTGGTGAATTAATGAAACGTCCAGAAATTGCAGTTGCATTTACAAGTTTTAAGGCTGATTATCCACAATTAGAAATGGAGGTAGATGATGTTAAAGCCGAACAGTTAGGCGTAAATGTTAGAGATCTACTGCAAACAATGCAAGGCTATTTTGGTAGTGCTCAGGCTTCAGACTTTAATCGATTTGGAAAATATTACAGAGTAGTTGTTCAAGCGGAAGCCAGTTCAAGAAATAATCCTGAATCAATAAACGGTGTTTTTGTAAAAAATAGAAATGGCGAAATGGTGCCTATCACATCATTGGTAAAATTAAAACCTATATTAGGTTCAGAAACAGCTTCCAGATATAATCTGTTTAATTCCATTAGTATCAATGCAATAGCAAAACCTGGCTTTAGTTCGGGAGCTGCAATCAAAGCGATACAAGATGTTGCCGAAACTAAACTACCCAAAGGATATTCTATAGAATTTTCAGGTTTAACAAAAGAAGAAATTTCATCATCCGGACAATCTGCCATCATCTTTGGTCTAAGTCTACTGTTTGTATTTTTCCTTTTATCTGCTCAATACGAAAGTTATATTCTTCCTTGGTCTGTACTACTTTCTATCCCAACAGGAATTTTAGGTGTTTTCTTAACCATAGGAATGACAGGCATAGAAAATAACATTTATGTTCAAGTTGCCTTAATCATGTTAATTGGTTTATTAGCGAAAAATGCAATTCTAATTGTGGAATATGCCATCCAAAGAAGAAGAGCAGGAAAATCTCTTTTAGCAGCGTCAATAGAAGCCGCAAAATTAAGATTACGTCCAATCATTATGACCTCTTTAGCTTTCGTAGTTGGTTTAATACCGATGATGAGAGCCACAGGACCATCTGCATTAGGAAATCATTCCATAAGTATTGGCGCTGCAGGAGGAATGATCTCCGGAGTTGTATTAGGTATTTTTATTATTCCGGTATTATTTATTGTATTCCAGCATTTGCATGAACAAATTTCCGGCAAACCGTTAGCAGTCATTCATAATGAAGAAAAACATTCAAACTAATTTATTAAAAATGAAAATAAAAAATCAATATATGTATTTAGTAATCACACTCTTTATAAGTGTGATTACTTTGGCTCAAAACAAATTAGATTTAGAAATACCTCAAGTATATAGAAATTCTACTTCCATTGACACTACTTCTATTGCTACAATAAAGTGGAAAACATTTTTTAAAGAAACAGAACTAATTGAATTAATTGATGAAGCTTTAAAAAAGAACAATGATTTGCTAATTGCCGAAAAAAACATTGCTATTGCTAACTTACAATATAAGCAATCCAAATGGGGAAATGTTCCTCAGGTAAATGCTTTCGTTAACGCTTCGTCAAATAGGTTATCTGAAAATAGTTTAAATGGTATAAGTACAAATTTGTTCTTAGGTCAAAATCATGTTGAAGATTTTTCATCAGGTTTAAATCTTTCATGGGAACTTGGAATTTGGGGCAAAGTAAAAAATCAGAAAAAAAGAGCTTTAGCAGAATATTTACAAACATCTGAAGCTAAAAAAGCATTACAAACAACAGTAGTTGCTAACGTCGCTAAAAATTACTACAATCTATTGATGCTTGATGCTCAACTAGAAATAGCAAAAAAAACTTTGGTATTAAACGATAGCATTTCTTATTTTGTTAATCTACAATATGAATCGGGTTTAACAAGTTTACTCGCTAAAGAACAAACCGATGCGCAACGCTTAGTTGCGGCTAAATTAATACCGCAAATTGAGCAAAATATTCAAATTCAAGAAAATTCTTTAAGCGTATTAACCGGTTCTTTTCCGTCCGAAAAAATTAGAAATGAAAAATTGAATGCTATTTTGGTTCATGCAAATTCATCCATTGGAATTCCTTCGCAATTATTAGAAAGAAGACCCGATGTAAAAAATGCTGAATTGGCTTTACAAGCTGCTAATGCAAAAATTGGAATTGCTAAATCAAACTTCTATCCTACTCTTAATATTACAGCAAGCAGTGGTGTCAATTCGTTTGAAGCTGACAATTGGTTTACTATGCCTGCCTCTCTTTTTGCAAATTTAGCTGGTAGTTTAACTGCTCCTATATTAAATGGGAGAAAAATAAGAACACAGTATGAGATTACTAAACAAGAAAGAGAACAAGCAGTTGACCAATTCAGACAAACCGTTTTAGTAGCTGTTAGTGAAGTAAGTAATGCTCTAGTAGGTATAAATAAACTTGAGGAGCAATTCAATATAGCAGATGAAAGAAAAGTAAAATTACAAAGTGCAGTTAATAATTCTAATCTGCTATTCAAAAACGGCATGGCAACTTATCTGGAATTAATAATTGCGCAGAGTAACTTATTACAGGCTGAATTAGAGTTAACTAACATCAAAAAAGATCTATTATCTGCAAATGTAGAACTGTATAGAGCATTAGGCGGCGGTTGGAATTAAAGATCAGCAACTACTTTTAAAACTATAATTTAATTTATTAACCTATAAATCAATAAAATCTATGAAAATGAAAATCTATGAAATAGGCACTATTATCTCTTGTATACTTATGGTCGCTTCTGTAATTTATCTTAAAATGAGCTGATATATAAACATAAGTAAAAATTATAAAAGGTAAATTAAAGGCTAAAGGAAAAATAATCCTTTAGCCTTTTTTAGCTTGTATATCTTTTCATCCCACTACTCTACTCTTTTAATAATTCAATGATCTTTATCTATTTAAAATGATATAATGTAAATAGCTGCTCCTCTTTAAAAGTATCAAATTTAGGTACTAAAAACACCTCTCAATTAATACCTGTTAATTAAAAAGCGTTACAAAAAACACCACTTCAAACAAATTTGTAAAAATAACCCGAAAACAAAAACAGGTGTTTTTACTTACGTTTATTTTATTCTAGTCTCTTACTTTTACCATAAGCATTTATTATTAACGCTTTAGTCACTGTTATTACCTAAAAATTTTACTTAAGGTTAAATCCTAAAAACTCAATATCATGACAATGACTAAATTTGACACACCAGCGTATCAGGGAGAAAAAGATTTCCAAAATCAGCCCGAAAAACTTAAAGAAGAGTTCCTATCTTCTTGGAGTAATTATGTTAACTATTGTTCTCTTAATTCCCAGATGGGAAATCCCTGGACTAACCTTTATGACCATCCTCGAAGCTGGTATTATAATCCATTAATAACACCTGTTGTTCCTGCTTCCAGTAATACCGTTCCAATTCAATGGACTGCCTTTCCTAATAGGATAAATCATTACTTTCAAGGACTTTTCAGTAATACTTTTGGAAATGATGCAACGGATAAACTTCATGAACTAGCAGATATTGGTCCGGATGCTTTCAGTAAAAAATACAACATCAATCTTGATATTCCCGCTAAGCCATGTGATCCAAATAGTACTGAAACCAAATCTTTTGGCCCTAAAGGTCCAAGAGGATGGCAAGATGAATACTGTGAATGGTCTGTAGCACGTGATGAAAAAGATAATATCATAGCTGTTGACTTTACACATGAAAATCCAGAATATTGGTTCCATTTATGGCGAGTATCTCCTGACTTGGTATTATCTTTATATCAAGAAATTTTGAATCAGCCCAATGTTAAATTAGAAGATCTTTATTTATACGACGCTAATAATAACCCTGTAATTGTTCGTGAAACCGGAAAACCGGCTTATAATCCTATCAATAAATGGAATAGTGGTTCAGCAACTACAGGCTTAAGCGGTGGAGCTATTCATCTTACCAGTCCTCCTAACTCTTTAGGAGCCGAAATTTATTTAGGAGCTGCCGCTACTATTTTAAGACAAGTGAACGGAGTAATCCTTAAGGATGCCAATCAACTTATTTGCGCTTCCCAATATGGGCAAATCTATCGTAATAGTGATCCACGCATCGGACAATCAGTAAACTTATTGGTACAGGAACATAATTTATTGATTACGCTTACTAACCCTATTGCTTTGTATGGGCAAAAACCTAATTTAAGCATGTTTGAAATGCCTGCCGGAGCTAACAAAACTATTGAAGATTGTTATACTATCGTCAGAGGTCTGGAGACCAATTCCGGTAAAGCTTATTATCCGAATAACATGATCCTACATTCCCGATTTTTTGTACCGGAAGGCGCTAACTTTACTTTAAGTGATATTAAAATAAATGGAGTTCCTATGAAATGGGGGTCTCAGATTGCTGATACATTTCAAGTTCAATTAGCCGGAACCGGAATACCGGCAAGTAGCAGCCAAAAACCTGAAATATTTCCTCCGGTTACTGCTGCTTCTCTTATTTTACCTAATGTTCAATATGTTTTAGATTACGATGTTTTATCGGCTAGTTTGTATAACAAACTAAACACTCTTTCCAATTTGACTTCTTGCATCACTCAGGTAGAAATAGGCGCTACAACTGATAATATTGCTATTCTTACCTATAATGCTACAAAGGATACTCAATTTGACTTTGGTTCCGGTATTTCAACTACAATCAATTCATATCAAGATTTAGGAGACAACGGACAATTATTTGTAGTGAGCTTAGAAGTGGATAGTTCTGTTTCAACCGGACAAAAACCATTGGCTCTGTACAACACCTCAAGTGACCCGAAATATCCTATTGCCGGAGTTTTAGAGGTAGTACCTTCCGGAACTTTACCTTCTATCAATACAAAAAAGAATGCAGTTGCTCTTTCAGAAGCGCAAGTTGAACATTTAAAAGCTATTCTATAATATGAAGAAAATACTTTTATTGATGGTAAGCACATTTTTATTACTTACCTCATGCAAAAAAGAAAAACAGATCGAAGAAATAGCTAAAAATACTGCAACTCAGAAAACGGAACAAGAAACTATAGATTGCGGCGCTTTTTGTAACCCTCCGGAAGTCACATATATGCTACCAGATGATGCTTGCAATCTAAGTTCACAAAAAACTATGAACTGTTTTGCCTGGAGTAGTTTTTTAGCTCTTAACTGGAAAGCAGGTGGACAAGGAGTTCCGGATAGCACAGCAACCGCTTCAAGTTATGGAACTCCCGGAGATTTTAGTCCAACTGTATGGGAAAGTTGTCCTAGTGTTGATGATATTTTTTCGGCACAAGGAAAAAGTTTAAAAGCTTTGAATCCTTTGACTTCTGTTAAACGCATCAACAAACTAAGTAAAATTGGTTTACTACTAAACAAAGTAAATAAAAAATCGCTAAGAGCTTCTAAAGACAGTAAACTGGAAGAGATTTTTCAGGCAAAAGGAACTTGGCTTACTGATCAAGGAGGAAATCTGGTATGGTATGAAGTACGTGTTGATATGACTGAAGCCGATTTTATCAATGCAAACCAATTGTACACAACAGCTAATTTAAAAAATTATGCTGCTAAAAACAACGGCGTTTGGTTACCTACAGGTTCTATAGAGTTTAAAGCAGCATGGAAAGTAGTTCCCGAAAAAGAAGTAGATTCTGTACAGAAATATTATAAAATGTCTCAGGCTCTAGTTCCTACTGTTACAGGTTTTGACGCTGACAACCAACCTATTTACGGGAAGTATACACAACAATATCTGGCTTTGGTAGGCTTACATATTATTCGCAAAACATCTTTAGCATCTCAATTCGCTTGGATGACATTTGAACATATTCATAATGCTCCAACAGCTGATCAGGTAGATGATTCTATTAACTATAGCTTTTTTAACAAAAACAGTACAGCTATACCTAATCAATCTCCTGTCCCTAATAAAGATAATATATCAACTCCGGTACAAGTAGTTCGAATTGCAAATAATGCTTTAACTGACGATATAAAAATGTTAAATGCTCAAGTACAAGATTTGATTCGCCAAAGCAATCCTAAATCTGTATGGCAGTATTATCAGTTAGTTAATGTACAATGGCCTCAAAACCCGGTACAAGATATAAATAACAATAAAAAAGTGCCATTACAAACCGGAGGCATAACTCCTTCCAATATTGCTAATACAACTATGGAAACTTATGCTCAAAGTACACAATGTATGTCGTGTCATCAATATGGCAGTATTAATGATACATCACATCCTACCGACTATAGTTTTGTGTTTTTACAAGTAAAACAGTAAAATTAAAACGTCCCATAATAGAAGTTTATATTAGTTAGCTCCTATTAAAAAGGTTGTCTCTTTTTTTTGAGACAGCCTTTTTTTATTCATTTTTCGGAGAATATAACTCCAGATAAAATTGATTCTTTATCGGGTAAGTATTAATTTTGAAAAGATAAAGAAAATATATCATGTCAAAAGCAATTCAAGACTTATATCCCGATAATTTGGCACACTGTTATGGTTGTGGCAAGAATAATCCTGAAGGTTATCAACTTAAAACCTATTTAATAGGAAATGAAACTATTGCTCATTTTACACCTGAAGAAAAATATACTTCCATTCCGGGAAATGTTTATGGAGGATTAATTGCTTCTCTATTAGATTGTCATGGTACAGGTTCGGCAGCTGCTTTTGCTTGTTTAGCAGAAGGTATTTCTTTAGAAGAAGCACCTATACCAATTCGTTGTGTAACGGCATCACTAAAAGTCGATTTCAAAGCGTTGACTCCTATGGGAACGGAACTGGAATTAAAAGGAAAACTCAGAAGTATAGAAGGAAGAAAAATTTGGGTGGATATGACCCTTACTGCAAACGGATCAGTTTGTGCTACAGGAGAAATTTTAGCTATTCGGTTAAAAGAAGAATAGAAGAAAGTAAATATCCGGAATAAAAAACAAAAATATTTGTTCATTTAATAACTCCGAAGCCACTTTCTTCTATGCTATAATTTAAAACTATACATTAAATTTCCAGTCAAATTCGTCTTTGTTATTGATAATAGCGCCAATTTCTACTTTGACCACTTCATTATAATCAACATAAAGCATTAACCAATTGTCTTCATTGAAATAGATTTGGACTCCATCTTCTTCGTGTTGGTCAAACTTAACTATTTTTTGAATAGCTAAATTACCTTGTACGATATCCCAATCAGTATTTATTATTTTGGAATTGAACAATTGTAAATCAGGATTTGTAGAAGTAATATATCCTAAACGAAAATCTTCATCAGCATAAAAAGTCAATTTCATTTTTTCATCATTGTAAACGTAAATGATATTGTCTTCGTCGTCTTTGATAGTTCTATTAGGTTTACCGTATAATGTTTCAACATATTTTTGAGTCATTCCGAAAACCAATCGGTCTAAACCGTGTTGCAATTTAATTTCCATATTTTAGTTTTTGCAAAAGTAAGGATAATATTTTGTGAAAAGTAAAAAGTGACTTTTAGACGGGATAGTAGCTTTGTTTGAGCTCGCCCGACTTTTGAGGCGGGAAGCGAGTGCGAATAGCCCGACTGGGAGTCAATAAATAGCAAATGATGTTCTTCTAAAAAAGAAAAACCACAATTTGCATTGTGGTTTCTATATTGAAATACTACTAAATTAGTCTATTTTGAAACGTTTACGATCGTTTTCATTTAAGTAAATCTTTCTTAAACGAAGAGATTTTGGCGTTACTTCTACGTATTCGTCTTTTTGGATATATTCTAAAGCTTCCTCTAATGAGAATTTGATTGCCGGAATAATTCTAGCTTTATCATCAGCTCCAGATGAACGAACGTTACTTAATTTTTTAGTTTTAGTTACGTTAACAACCATATCATCGCCACGTGAGTTTTCTCCAATTACCTGACCTTCATAAATATCTTCGTTCGGATCTACGAAGAATTTACCTCTTTCTTGTAATTTATCAATTGAATAAGGAATTGCTTTTCCGTTTTCCATTGAAATTAATGAACCGCTTAAACGTCCCGGAATTTCACCTTTGAATGGTTGGTATTCTAAGAAACGGTGTGTCATAATTGCTTCACCTGCTGTAGCTGTTAACAACTGGTTACGTAACCCGATGATACCACGAGAAGGAATGTTGAACTTGATAATCATACGTTCTCCTTTTGGTTCCATACTCAACATTTCACCTTTACGAATGGTTACAAACTCTACTGCTCTACCTGATACGTTTTCTGGTAAATCGATAGTTAACTCTTCAATTGGCTCACATTTAACACCATCGATTTCTTTGATGATAACTTGTGGCTGACCAATTTGAAGTTCGTATCCTTCGCGACGCATAGTCTCAATCAATACAGATAAGTGTAGTACACCGCGACCGAAAACCATAAATTTATCAGCAGAATCTGTTTCGTTTACACGTAACGCTAAGTTTTTCTCTAATTCTTTATTTAAACGATCTTTAATGTGACGAGAAGTTACAAATTTACCTTCTTTACCAAAGAAAGGCGAATCGTTAATGGTGAACAACATACTCATAGTTGGCTCATCAATTGCAATCGTTTGCAATGCTTCCGGATTTTCAAAATCAGCAACAGTATCTCCGATATCAAATCCGTCTAAACCTACTAAAGCACAAATATCTCCTGCTTGTACAGAAGCTACTTTTACTCGTCCCAAACCGTCAAAAGTATGGATTTCTTTAATTTTTGACTTGATTATTTTTCCATCGCGCTTTACCAAAGAAACATTTTGTCCTTCTTTTAATTCTCCACGTTGTAAACGACCAATAGCGATACGTCCTGTAAATGAAGAGAAATCTAATGAAGTAATCAATAACTGTGGTGTTCCTTCAGAAACTTTAGGAGCAGGAATATGCTCTAAAACCATATCTAATAATGGTTCAATGTTTTCTGTTTGATTTTTCCAATCATCGCTCATCCAGTTATTTTTAGCCGAACCGTAAACGGTTGGGAAATCTAACTGCCATTCTTCTGCACCTAACTCAAACATTAAGTCGAACACTTTTTCATGTACTTCTTCCGGAGTACAGTTTTCTTTGTCAACTTTATTAATTACTACACAAGGTTTTAAACCAAGGCTAATTGCTTTCTGTAATACGAAACGAGTTTGTGGCATTGGCCCCTCAAAAGCATCTACTAGTAATAAAACACCATCAGCCATGTTTAATACACGCTCTACTTCCCCACCAAAATCGGCGTGGCCCGGAGTGTCAATAATGTTGATTTTAGTTCCTTTGTAGTTTACAGAAACGTTTTTAGATACAATGGTAATACCTCTTTCTCTTTCAAGGTCGTTGTTATCTAGGATTAATTCACCTGTACTTTCGTTATCTCTAAACAATTGACAGTGATACATGATTTTGTCAACCAAGGTAGTTTTACCGTGGTCAACGTGTGCGATAATTGCAATATTTCTAATCGGAGTCATTCGATAATTTTTTCAAGGTGCAAAAGTAAGCTTAATTTTTGGATAAAGCACTATATTTTAGCAGACTAAATTGATAATAACTTAAAATTAATATATAAAAAAAACTCTCCTAGTGGAGAGTTTTTTTTATATGACATGCTTTTAATTATAAAGCAGCAACGTGTTTCGTTAATTTAGATTTTAAATTAGCTGCTTTATTATCGTGAATGATGTTTCTTTTAGCTAATTTGTCAATCATAGAAATTACACTTGGTAATTTAGCAGCAGCTTCAGCTTTATCAGTTGCTAAACGAATTGCTTTGATAGCATTACGAGTAGTCTTGTGCTGATATCTGTTTAATACTCTTTTCTTTTCGTTACTTCTAATTCTTTTTAGAGCTGACTTATGATTTGCCATTTTTAATTCTTTTTAATTGTAATAATTATTAATAAACTATTAGTTTAAAAAAAGAAAAACCTCCCACAATTGTTTAACAATCACTTCAGTTTTAACTAATAAAACAAACCTTAGAGACACTTAACATTTGTTTTATAAAACTATTCACAACTAATTCTAGTAGCCCGTAGGGGAATCGAACCCCTCTTACCAGGATGAAAACCTGGCGTCCTAACCGATAGACGAACGGGCCAGAGATATAATATTTTGTAGTCCGTACGGGAATCGAACCCGTGTTACCAGGATGAAAACCTGGCGTCCTAACCCCTAGACGAACGGACCATTATTCTCATTTGCGGTTGCAAAGATACACCTATTTTTTATTCCTGCAATAGGTGTATCAAAAAAAATTAAAAAAAATTAATATGCCTTCGCAAAATACACTCTTCCTTTAGACGGAGCTCCTGTAAACACACAAGTTCCCGCTTCTTCAATGCGATCTAAAGGAATACAACGAATAGTTGCTTTTGTTAATTCTTTTATCTTTTCTTCCGTTTCTGTGGTTCCATCCCAATGAGCCGACACAAAGCCTCCCTTGCCTTCTAAAACCTCTTTAAACTCATCAAAAGAGTTTACTTCAGTAACATGTGTATTTCTATAATCTAAAGCCTTCTGGAATAAATTGGTTTGAATCTCTTCCAATAAGTTCTGAATATACACAGCAATTCCTTCTTTAGAGACCGTTTCTTTCGACAAGGTATCTCTTCTTGCAACTTCATACGTTCCGTTCTCTAAATCTTTTGGCCCAATAGCTAAACGTACCGGTACACCTTTCAATTCATATTCGGCAAACTTAAATCCCGGACGTTGCGTATCTCTATCGTCATATTTCACAGAAATTCCCATTTTACGCAATTCTTTAGTCAACTCCCCTACTTGCGCAGAAATAGCTTCTAATTGCTCATCAGTTCTATGAATAGGAACAATCACCACTTGAATAGGTGCTAAGTTTGGAGGCAACACTAATCCGTTATCATCAGAATGCGTCATCACCAAAGCCCCCATTAAACGAGTAGAAACGCCCCATGAAGTTGCCCAAACATAATCTTGCTTTCCTTCTTTATTGACGAATTTCACATCAAAAGCCTTAGCAAAATTTTGCCCTAAGAAATGTGAAGTTCCAGCCTGAAGCGCTTTACCATCTTGCATTAATGCTTCAATACAGTACGTTTCTTCAGCACCAGCAAAACGTTCGTTTGCTGTTTTAAAACCTTTAACCACCGGAATAGCCATAAAGTTTTCTGCAAAATCAGCATAAACATTCATCATTTGTTCTGCCTCTGCAATAGCCTCAGTTTTTGTAGCGTGAGCTGTATGACCTTCTTGCCATAAAAATTCTGCTGTACGTAAAAACAAACGCGTACGCATTTCCCAACGCACCACATTAGCCCATTGGTTGACCAAAATAGGTAAATCTCTATACGATTCAATCCATTTTCTATACGTATCCCAAATAATGGTTTCAGAAGTAGGACGAACAATTAATTCTTCTTCTAATTTAGCATCCGGATCAACTTCAATTGATTTCCCATCTTCTCCGGTTTTTAAACGATAATGAGTTACAACCGCACATTCTTTAGCAAAACCGTCCACATGACTCGCCTCTTTACTAAAGTACGACTTGGGTATAAACAACGGAAAATAAGCATTTTGATGCCCTGTTTCTTTAAACATTCTATCCAATTCGGCTTGCATTTTTTCCCAAATGGCATAACCATAAGGCTTAATTACCATACACCCTCTTACTCCTGAATTTTCGGCTAAATCTGCTTTAACCACCAATTCATTGTACCACTTAGAGTAATCTTCTGCTCTTGTTGTTAAGTTCTTGCTCATTATTAATATTTTGGCATAAAAATTGTTTAACTAAATCTTAAGTGAAATATTCGACAAAACTAATTAAATTTGTAATGTCCGACAATAAAAAAAAGCGTTATGAAAACTAAACTACATTTTTCAAAAAGAATTCCAATGTTTTTCGCATTAGGAATATTGATTGCTTTTGTTGTTTCCTGTGGATCCTATCAAAATTCTTCCTACTACGATAATGACGGAATTTATGGAACCGATAATGGTAATTATCAACAACAAGATGTAAGTCAAAAAAATTATACTCAAAACAGCAACGGAAACATCTATGCCGATAAGTTTAGAGGGATGCAAGACGAATATCAGGATCAATATGACCACTTTACTAATGTTGACCAATATTCTTCTCAAGAAAACGACACCGTAGTAACTGTTTATAAAAACAACTATAACAATTCTGATCAATATGCCGGTTGGGGCAGTAACAATCATGATGTAACCATTAATTATTATAATAATGGATGGAACAATTGGTATTCTCCATATTCTTACTGGGGTTCTCCTTGGTATAATTACTATGGTTCCGGTTGGTATTGGGGATGGAACTCTTGGTACGGACCTAACTGGGGTGTAAGCTGGGGATGGAACCCTTGGTATTATGGAGGCTATTATCCTTACTATGGATATGGCGGTGGATATTATGGTTATGGTGGCTACGGATATCCGTACGGAGGTTATTATCATAGAAACGTTGCCTATAGTAGTGGTCCCAGAGGAGGAAGTAATTATTACTACAGCAACGGAGGAAGATACAGTACAGGACGAAATGTAAATTTGAACAGCAGATCTTCAAACAACAGAAATACTTATTCTTCTAGGAATTCAGGATCCCGAAACACTTACAATAACGGAACGAGAAGTAATACAAACAACAATTATAACTCTACCAGAAATTATTCTAATTCTTCAAGAAATTATTCCACTCCTAGTAGAAGTTCAAGCTCTTCTTCAAGAAACTACTCTTCTCCCAGTAGAAGTTCAAGCGGAAGTTTTGGAGGTGGCAGCTACGGAGGCGGACGCTCCGGAGGTGGTGGATTTAGCGGAGGCGGACGCTCTGGAGGCGGTGGACGTCGTTAATTAATTTTGAAAGTATAAGCTATGAAAAATATATTTTTATCATCCATTTTTTTATTGGGTATAGTTGGTTATGCCCAAGAAATACGACAAGAAGACGGTTTGCGTTATGCTACTCAAAATTTAACAGGAACGGCTCGTTTTAGAGCCATGAGTGGAGCTTTCGGAGCCATTGGCGGAGACTTATCGTCTATAAATGTAAACCCTGCGGGGAGCGCTATTTTTAATAATAATTATGCTAGTTTTTCAGCGAGTAATTATAATTCAAGCAATAAATCGAATTACTTCGGAAGTCAAACTAAAGAAAGTAATTCCAATTTAGACATCAATCAAGCGGGTGTAGTTTTGGTTTTCAAAAACAATGACCATGCCAGTGACTGGAAAAAGTTTTCTATTGCCCTAAATTATGAAAACCAACATGATTTTGACAATGACATTTTTATTGCAGGAACAAATCCGAATAATTCAATAGGACAATATTTTTTAAATTATGCACAAGGCGTTCCTTCAAATATTTTAAGCAATTACAATTATTCTAATCTAGGTTTTGGAGATCAACAGGCATTTTTAGGATATCAAACGTATCTATTTGACGAAAATCCTAGCGGTTCTGGTAATTATACAAGTAATGTTCCTAATGGTGGGAATTATTACCAACAAAATTCCATTACTACAACCGGATTTAATGGAAAACTGAGCGGAAATTTCGCCACATCTTATAAAGATCGTTTATTTATTGGTCTTAATTTAAATGCTCATTTCACGGACTATGTAAGAACAACACATTTACAAGAAAGTAACAACAATAGTACTAATTTAGGTGTTCAAAGCATCTATTTTGACAACGAAGTTTACACTTATGGAACCGGATTTTCTTTTAATTTAGGTGCTATTTTAAAAGTTACTGAAGAACTGAGAATTGGAGCTGCTTATGAATCTCCGACATGGTACAGACTAAACGATGAGCTAACTCAGTCCATAGACGCGATTTCCACAGATGGTTCTCAAGTATACCATGACTTTTATTACCCTAACGTTACCAATATTTACCCGACTTACAAGCTTCAAACACCAAGCAAATGGACTGGAAGTGCAGCCTATGTTTTTGGTAAAAAAGGTTTAATCAGTGCTGATGTATCTTACAAAGACTACAGCAATATTACTTTTAAACCTAAAGCTGAAGCTACTTATCAAGATTTGAACATAGCTAATTCCAACTTACTCACAAATACTCTTGAAGTGCGTTTAGGAGGTGAATACAAAATCAAACAATGGAGTTTAAGAGCAGGTTATCGTTTTGAAGAAAGTCCATACAAAGTAGATTATGCTATGGGTGACTTAACAGGATACAGTGGTGGTATTGGTTATAGTTTTGGTGAAAGCCGATTAGATTTAGCTTATGCTAATTCGCATAGAAATTACAATCAATATTTAATTTCTTCAGGAATGAACGATACCGCTAGAATCAGAACTACTCAAAACAATGTAACTTTGACGTACTCTATCAATTTCTAAGCTTAAAAACACATAAAAATAGTAAAACCCGATAATCAATTATCGGGTTTTTTAGTTATAAAAAAGTTATACCTTACTATTACTCAAACTTTTTATGTAATTTTGCACGCCAATCAAAATTCTAGTCAAATTGATTGGATTTAATTTTTAATTATATGAGAACCAAATCGTTAAAGAAGAATAAAATCAATGTAGTTACTTTAGGTTGTTCTAAAAATGTTTACGACAGTGAAGTTTTAATGGGACAATTAAAAGCCAATGGTAAAGAAGTAACGCACGAAGCGGTAAATGATGAAGGCAATATTATTGTAATCAACACTTGTGGTTTTATTGACAATGCCAAGGAAGAATCGGTAAATATGATTTTAGAATATGCCGAGAAAAAAGAACAAGGTTTGGTTGACAAAGTGTTTGTTACCGGATGTTTATCCGAACGTTACAAACCCGATTTAGAAAAAGAAATCCCGAATGTAGACCAGTTTTTCGGAACTACAGAATTGCCTTTATTACTAAAAGCATTGGGTGCCGATTATAAACACGAATTAATCGGAGAACGTTTAACCACTACTCCAAAAAATTATGCCTATTTAAAGATTGCCGAAGGATGCGACAGACCGTGTAGTTTTTGTGCCATTCCTTTAATGCGTGGAAAACACGTTTCTACTCCTATTGAAAACTTAGTTATTGAAGCGGAAAAATTAGCTAAAAACGGCGTAAAAGAATTAATTTTAATTGCCCAAGATTTAACTTATTACGGTTTAGATTTATACAAAAAAAGAAACTTAGCTGAACTTTTAGAAGCTTTAGTTAAAGTTGAAGGCATTGAGTGGATTCGTTTGCATTATGCTTTCCCTACAGGTTTTCCAATGGACGTTTTAGAATTAATGAAACGCGAACCAAAAATCTGTAATTACTTAGATATTCCGTTACAACATATTTCAGATAACATTTTGAAATCAATGCGTCGCGGAACTACGTATGAAAAAACGACTAACCTTTTAAAAGAGTTCAGGAAAGCGGTTCCCGGCATGGCTATTCGTACCACTTTAATTGTAGGTTACCCCGGAGAAACGGAAGAAGATTTCGAAATTCTGAAAAATTGGGTTCAAGAAATGCGTTTTGAGCGTTTGGGTTGTTTTACCTATTCTCACGAAGAAAACACACACGCTTATTCGCTAGTTGACGATGTTCCGGAAGAAGTTAAACGTGAACGTGCCAATGAAATTATGGATATTCAAGCACAAATTTCTTGGGAATTGAACCAAGAGAAAATTGGACAAACATTCCGTTGTGTAATCGATAGAAAAGAAGGTCAATATTTCATCGGAAGAACCGAATTTGACAGTCCGGATGTAGATAATGAAGTCTTAGTAGATGCTTCTAAATTCTATTTAAAAACAGGCGATTTCATTGATCTGAAAGTAACTGATGCCACAGAATTTGATTTATATGCTGAACCAATAACTGCTTCATAAAGCATCATTCATTATAAAAAACTTAAATCCTTGAAAAATTTCAAGGATTTTTTTATTTACATGATATTTATCATGTTTTTTTTGTTTCCGTAGTCCTACATTTGACTCAAACAAATCAATAGTTCAAAAAACGATTATCAAAATTTACGTTCTAAAAATGTAATATCGACCCAGCAGAAGAATGCTCTGACAATTATTGAAAACGATTGTGAATTAGTCCTAATTAACTAAAAACTGATTCTGAAAACATTTCAGGCAACGTGTAAATAATTTAAGAATAGAGCGTCTTCGCTTAAACAAAATAATCAGTTTAATCGAGAAATTAGTTCTTTTTCATAAATGATTAACTTTTAAGTTAATCCATAGTTTTCAATCCGAAAATCCTCATTCTTCAATGGGGATTTTTTTTATTCTCCTAATTATCAAGAAACAGTAAAAAAAGTTAATTAATTATTTGCTTCGGTTCAATTAACGAATAGTATTATTTTTATATTTGAATGATTTTAAATTTTTTATATACTTTCAAAATGAAAAAGACATTCACTTTATTTGTTTTTCTACTTATCAGTAAAACATTTTATGCCCAATTTTCAATTTCTGAAATTGACCAAATTGACAAAGTAAAAAACAATACGACTTATGTTGCTATGAATAATTTAGATTCAGAAGTTTCTAAAAAATATATACAGGTTTTTAAAGATAATTGGACATTTTCTAAAATTGAATTTATAACCTATAGTCAAATCAATTCTTATTTATCTCCTAATAATTATTTTTTCTCAATTGGAGGATATGAAACAGAAGTACAAAGTTACAATGGACAAATGAAAAGTGGTTTAAATTGGTCTAACACCCATATTTACTTAGAACTTTGGACATGTACTGAAAAGTTCTTCAAGAAAAAGAAGAAAAAATTATCATTGGATGACAAATTAGTTATTTCCAGAATAGAACTTTTTACTGATTTTAATACTCTAATGTTACCTGAAAACATATATGAAGAAGAATTTGACGGTAAAAATCATATTAGAAACTGGGGTGAAGGAATCTTAAAAAATTATCTTCAAAACTTAATGACAGCTTTAAACAAAAAAGAACAAAGAGATTTATACAAATATTTCCCTGACACCTCTGAATTAAAAAACTTAAAAAATCAGACCATTTATGTACCTGATTATGTCCTTATAAAATTCAACAAGTTTACAGGTGACGAAAGTAAAAAGCATGATGCTAAAGATATTTTTAAAGATTATTCTTTTAATTATGAATTAATTTCGACTAATGAACTAAACAATAAGATACTCTCTTCAACAGAACCTTTCTATTATTTAGTTTACATTAAAAGCAGCACAGACAAATATATTTCAGTAATTAATTCAAAAACGGGGGAATATGTCTATACAAAATACACTCCCATATCCTACAACATAGGTTCTAAAGATCTTAAAGAACTCGCTAAAGCAATAGAAAAATAATTTATATTCTAAAATCTCCATTCTTTTCTTCAATGGGGATTTTTTATTTTTACCAAAAATAAATGATATGTTTTTACGAATTGAAACTATTCAGCCCAAAAAACTAATTGGTTTTTCTACACCAACCACTTTAGCTGACGACAAAACCGTTTCTATTTGGAAACAATTAATGCCTCGCCTGAAAGAAATAAAAAATGCGGTTTCAGCCGATTTGATTTCGTTGCAGGTTTACGATTTTGAAAGTTTACAGGATTTTACTCCTTTTACTGAATTTACCAAACATGCTTTAGTAGAAGTAAAAAATTTCGATTATGTTCCGGAAGGTTTTGAAACCTTTGAATTACCTGCCGGAGAATATGCCGTTTTTCTACACAAAGGAATTCCGGCAGATTTTGCAATTACTTCGCAATATATTTTTGGAGAATGGATGCCGGCAAGCAATTACAATGTCGATAACAGACCTCATTTTGAAATTCTCGGTGATCTATATATCAACAATCATCCTGATAGTCAAGAAGAAGTTTGGATTCCAATAAAAAAATAGATGATTTAATTTAAAACTCTATTAATTTGAACAAAGCGTTTAGCGTAATAAGGCTCACGAATAGAGGAAATAATAACTCCCGAAGACGTTGAAGAATGAATAAATTTAATTTCGTCCCCATCTACTTCAGTAATCATACCTACGTGACTGATTGTTTTTTTTCTATTTGTAGCAAAAAATATTAAATCTCCTTTTTGTGCTTGTCTTTTTTTAACTTTTGATCCCATTGCTGCCTGACTTCCGGAAGTTCTGGGCAAATTAAAGTCAATTTCTTCAAAAGTAGTACACATTAAACCCGAACAATCAAAACCAGCTGCAGTTGTTCCACCGCTTCTGTAGCGAGTCCCTAAATATCCTGAAGCTATTTCAATCAACAAATCGGCTTTTGACAATGCCGAAGTACTAATTTCTGCTACCTCTGAAATTTCATCTTCACTCACCGCAACAACCTCAACGACCTCATTATCTATAGGAATCCCTTTCTTAATTACCAATTGATAATTGGTAGGCAATATTTTTTTCATTGAAGGATTTAAATCCTTTATATTCTGAACTGTTGTCTGATATTTTTTCGCAATTTTATAAAGCGTTTCTCCTTTTTTTACAACGTGAATTAAATCTTCAGCCTGTGTATCATCTTCTACTTCATTCGCTGTTTCTTCAACCACAACTTTAGGTGATTCCTCAACCCTTTGTTTATTTAAAAAGATTTCTTGACCGATTTTCAGATCTTTGGCGTCCAAATCGGGATTGTTTTGTTGTAAATCGGATAGTTTTAGTTGATATTTTTGGGCTATGCTATAAAAAGATTCACCTTTTGCAACTGTATGCGTTTGTGGAATGACTACGGCTTCCGTTTTAGGCTCTTGTTTTTTCTTGGAAGGAATCACTAATACCTTTCCGATAGCCAACGGTTTATCTTTTATCGACGGATTGGCTTCAAAAATCTCTTTTTCTTTGACTTTATATTTCTTAGCAATAGCATAAACAGTCTCACCGGAACGAACTTTATGTTGCTGTTCCTGAGCATTTATAAACTGAATACCTAAAAGTAAAAAAAGTATGTTTATTGCTTTTTTCATTCCAAAATTTATGATTGCAAGATAAAAACTTTTAGAATAAAGAAGTCTTTTTTAATAAAAGTTTTGCATTTGGTTAAGTGCATTCGACCTGAAAGCGATTCAAAAAATGGATACTTTCAGGCCAAACTTACTATTAACAAACCCAATTATTATAACAAAGTAGAAGGACAAACGTATTCCGAACATGGAATTGTTATTGCTCCTATTTCTTTAAAACCTCCTATAACGTCAACAAAGTTGATAAATCCCTTTTGACGTAAAATAGATGCCGCAATCATACTACGATATCCTCCGGCGCAAAAAATGATAAAGAATTTATCTTCCGGAAACTGATCTAATGACTGATACAACTGATTGAGTGGAATATTAACCGAATCTACAACATGTTCGGCTTCAAACTCACTTTTCTTTCTAATATCAATTAAAACCGGATGAACCGAATCCATCATTTCCTGCATTTCTACCGCTGTAATTCGAGACTGTTCAAAAAATGGTTTTCCTTCTTTTCGCCAATGGTCCATTCCTCCTTTTAAGTAACCAATGGTATGATCGTAACCTACTCTCGACAAGCGAATCATACATTCTTCTTCCCTACCCGGATCGGTTACCAATACTATTTTTTGGTTGATATCGGAAATCATTTCGCCCACCCACATTGCAAAACTTCCATCAACACCAATATTTAAACTATTTTTGATAAAGCCATTCGAAAAATCAGAAGCACTTCGGGTATCTAAAATTAGGACATCTTCTTGTTGAATTACCTTTTCAAATTCACTCACAGAAAATGGCGTTTGGGCACGTTTTAAAACCTCGTCTAAAGATTCATATCCTTTAAGATTCATCACTACATTTTTAGGAAAATATCCCGGAGGCGTTACCAACCCATTCAACAATTCACTAACAAATTCATCTTCTGTCATATCCGAGCGAAGGGCGTAATTGGTTTTCTTTTGATTTCCCAAAGTATCCGTGGTTTCCTTGCTCATTTTTTTACCACAAGCACTTCCGGCACCATGATTGGGATATACGATTAAATCGTCTGCTAAAGGCATAATTTTTTCGCGTAGCGAATGGAATAACATTCGTGCCAACTTATCTTGAGTGAGATCAGCAATGACGTGTTGCGCTAAATCCGGACGACCTACATCACCAATAAACAACGTATCACCGGAAATAATTCCGTGCTCTTTACCCGTTTCATCTAGTAACAAATATGTCGTACTTTCCAACGTATGTCCCGGAGTATGAAGCGCTTTGATTTGGCACTTGCCCAATTGAAAAACTTCTCCATCTGTAGCAATATGTGCTTCAAAGTTAGGCTTCGCTGTTGGTCCGTAAACAATAGTTGCACCGGTTTTTTGAGCCAAATCTAAATGCCCCGAAACAAAATCGGCATGAAAATGTGTTTCAAAAACATATTTAATTTTCGCGTTATCGTTTGCAGCTTTATCTATATAAGGTTGCACTTCGCGTAAAGGGTCAAAAATCGCTGCCTCTCCATTACTTTCCACATAATAAGCAGCATGTGCTATACAGCCGGTGTAAATTTGTTCTACCTTCATACTTATACTTTATTTTTGCCAATGCAAGATAGTTCGGTTTTGTAGGACAAAAAATGATAATTGTCATTTAAGAATAATCTCATTTTTAATTATAATATGTTACAAACTAGAATAAACAATTTTATAGTAAAAAAAAAACGGCTTTCAGTTATATTTGAAAGCCGTTGCTTTTTACTATTTTAATACATTTACTTCACTATAATCACTTCTCTAATCACTTCTCCTGTTTTTGCAAATACATTAAGAATATAATTTCCTGATTTTAAATTAAGATCCGAAATTTTATTTTCGCCTCTTTCAATTGTACCTGAATACACAATGTTTCCATAAAAATCATAAATTTTTATAGGCTCTTTTTCTTCATTATTAACTTTTAATGTTATCACATCATCTCCACAAGGATCACCAGGAGCAGGACGCATCACAACTGTTAATTCATTATCTGTAACCGGATTAGGAAATGCTTTAAGACTAGTATCGCAATCTTGGGCAGATTTTATGGTAATATAACTACTTGTTACAAGTGTAGAACCGCAAGAATTTCGAGCTACTAACTTTATTAAATACTGTCCTTTACATGTTCTAAAATCAACTGTTGCCATAGGACTTGTTGTCGTATATGTAGTAGTTCCAGACTCATAAAATCGGGCTAAACTTGTTCCTGAAGGACAAATAATAAGTCCGTCACTATTTATTGTACAGGTACAATCACTGCTTAAATTTACAACCTCAATAGTCCATTGATAATCTACAATACCTTGTCCCGGACTATTTACATAATAACTTTCTATTGTCATTGGCGAGGTGGTAGTATGTCCATTAAGTGTATTATTGGTTATTTTTGGAGTGCCTACCCAAATTCTTTTAGAAATGGTAGCGGATCCACATTTTGTATTACTGTAGGTAGCATTTAAAGTAACATAGCCGCTTTGTCCATTAACTTTAGTAAGTGTGATTTCATTTCCGTTAATAATATAGGTTACTATACTATTCCCTTCGGTTATTGACCAAGTACAAGATGTTGCCTCATTAGTTACTGAATATATACTTGATGTACATAGTGTTGAAATTCCATTAATTGCGGCATTAGAACAAAAGTTAGAACAATCCTCCGTCAAATTATTTTCTTCATTTAATTCTTTTGCTAACCAATTACCATTTCTAGTTTGAAAAGAAATGTGCGCATTGTTTATAGGATTATTTCTATTGAAAATCTACAATAAAATTGTCAAAAGAAGTAGAAAGTCCTGAATAGTTAACAACCCCTCCATGATATGTTTTTAAATAATCAGAAGAGTTAACATTACTATTATTTCGCTTAATATCTAAAGCACTTACAACTGGTATAAAACCATATTTTATATTAACAAACGAATTGCTTGGAATACTAAACGGAATATTGTCTGTTATATTTGTTATATTATAATATCCTCCGGAATACGTATCAAAAGGTAAGTAATCTGAAGGAGCATTTTTGGTTCTTTCTGTAATAGTATGAGAAATTTTAATCATCCAAAGAAGTTTCTTTTCATATCTTATTTTTCCATCATACACCTTTCTATCTGTCGCATTAATTGCAGGATTTGTATGAATATCAAAATCGAAAAAATACTTACTGGATCCTGGCAAAATACCTAAAATAACTAAAGTAAAATCGTTGACTAATGTTCCTATTGCCGGCGTTATAATCATGTGAAGTAAATCACCAAAAACATCGGGATTATGTAAATCATGTAAACTAATGATTTTATCTCCGGCATTAAACCCATGATCCACTGCACATTCATTACCATTACTTATCGCTATATTTCTACTAAGCTGTGGAAGCCGATTGCTTCTAATTCCTGTTGCCAAGCAGCATGAATAGCCATTGTAGGGTTACTTAATTTATCAACGTAATGGTAGTTCATTTGTAAAGCTGCCGGAGTATCTTGCAGGGTTAAAACATCGTTCAATGAAGGAAATGCTACATTGATATTACCTAGCGACAATAATTCTACAAAATTTAATACTGTAGGAATTAAATACTCAAAGGTTCCATATAAAATAGGTGCTTCGGTATAATTATCATACATATGGCGAGTAAAATATTGTGTACTCAAAGGAGTGTTAGCTCCTTGCATAGGCGAATCATGAGCGATGAACAAACGAACATCGTGAGATATATTATCTTGTTCCATTTTTGCCAACGTATAACGCCCTATAACACCGCCCATGCTTTGCCCTAATAATACATTTTGAAAAGTACTACCTGCCTGCTGTTTTTTAGCATTTACCCATGCCAATACCTGTTGCAACACTTTACTGTTTTCTCTGATATCTGCTGTACCATTTTGCCAGTCAATATAAATGATGTCGTATTGTTGGGAAGTATCAAATAATAGAAGATTTCGTAAATTACTGGTATTTTGTAAATCATTCATGAAACTATTATCACCAAATAATGTTCTATCTCCTCCTTCTATTTCCGGGGTCAATACCGTTCCCGAGTCAAAACCTTCGGCTACAATAAATGGCTTTACTATTTGTCCATTGTGTGATGGTGCATAATCTATACGTAGTTTGGCTCCCTTTTTAGCAAAAATAGAAGCAGCATCCGGATGTGCTATAAAAACATTATTGTCGTAAGCTGCAGTTATTGTTGAGGTAAGACTTAAAGCTGCCTGTACTTGACTTTCCTGCTCCTCAATTTCCATCTTCGTTTGGCTGTATAAGACAGAGCCATCACTAAGTGTAACTCTAAAAACCCAATCATATGTTCCGTTTTGGGTATAATTAGCATATACCTTTTGGTCAAACGCTACGTTTTTTATTCCTGTACCATCATTAAAATTTACTTGAATAGATTCTATGAGATCATTGTTACTAAGCATTAAATCTTGAGGAAGTACTACTCCAAAAAACTTTTTATTATAATGATTTACAGCTGGTGTAAATGCTATAGTTTTCAGACTTTCATAAGGATTTTGCCAAACCCCGCCTACATACTTATCATAATATTTATTATCTGAAACAGTTATTTTTCCGTTTGTCAGTGCATTGCTATTGATCCGGGAATATTGGTATAATAACCCGGCAATCACCATAGTATTTTGTTCTGCTTCATTATACGTATTGCGATGCGAGACCCAGTTTTTAGCAATTGTTTCCATTCTGGGAAAATAAGTAGTATCAGTCGTTACTTTTCCCATAAACAATGTTTTGTAAATACTCCCTAATACATTAGCACTGATATAAGTAGTATCTGTAAGCGTTCCGTTATATGCCGGAACATTAGTAAACTCCATGGCAAAATCATTGAGAACTCCATGGGGTATTTTTCCTTTGTCTAACCCTTCAAATATAGGTGTTATTTGACTTTTCCAAGTGCTGTTGACTTCAGTTTGACCATGCAGTAATAAGCTTGTGAGCATCGTATAAAAGAGTAATGAAATTTTTTTCATAATTTTAAAGTGAATTTAGTGAAACATAAATTTTGTGTTTTGCTTTAAACGAACCGTTTTGTTGGCACAAAACGGTTCTGTTTTTTTATTCTGTAAATAAAGTATCAAAACGTCCTTCTCGGATTTCTATTCTTTCTCCTGTATATGGATTTGTAATGTTAAACCAAAAAGTTCCCGATACTATATGATTGGTAAAATCTAATTTAGTTATGGTCAGTTCGCCTGTAAAATCATTAGAAGTCTCTGATATCTGATAATTAGATGAAGAAATAGAAAATCCTACTACTGCTCCTGCATTTCCTTCTACAATTTCATTTAAAATTAAAATTTCTCCTTCTGAGATAGTTTTTTTTATAGTTCCCAAATTTACACTCCATGGACTAGAAGTGTATTTATAATCTTCATCATCCCCACTAATAGAAAAATAATACTCCCCATCTACATATTGGTAAAAACAGTTAAACCAACCTCCACTGGTGTCTATAAAAGCTTCTCCGTTTACATAACAGGCAAACGTTCCTGCACCGGTTTGTGTTGCTGGTGGTAAAGAAGCATTACTGTCATCATCTTTATTGCAGCAGCCTAAAGTAAAAGCTGCTAATACTAATAATACTATTTTTTTCATTGATTCTATAATTTGTTTTATCATTATTCTGTAAATAAAGTATCAAAACGTCCTTCTCGGATTTCTATTCTTTCTCCTGTAACAGGATGTTGTACATCAAACCAAAAAGTTCCTGATACTATATGATTGGTAAAATCTAATTTGGTTATGCTCAGTTCGCCTGTATATTGAGAATCTGTATTTGAACCAGAACCAGAGGGGAAAGGTTCTTTAAAATACCCTCCTCCAAAAATATTATACTCCTGATATTCTGTCAAATAATACGTTGTGTTTTCAAATATTTCTTTTTTTAATGTTCCTATATTTAAACTAAAAGGCTCCCTATTATTATCATTTGCTTGTATTCCA
>NZ_JBSEFI010000013.1:0-113823 GCF_053570605.1 Flavobacterium sp. U410 | reverse complement strand
CGTCGGTAAAGTCGGGATTGTTCCGCTTGAACATAGAGTCCTAGCAAAACTAAATGTTGGAGTTACACTTGGCGTAATATTAACCGTAATGGTATCAAAAACAGTATTAGAACAATTTCCTGTTCCTGTTAAAGTCAACACTACACTTCCTGTTACTGAAGAATCCAAAGTATAGTCTGAAGTATAAGATGACGCATCAGAAAATGTTCCACTAGAAGCAGACCAATTTACCGATTGAACTCCTACTCCTGAGCCATCTAACGAAATTGTAGACCCTTGACACGCAGTAACTGAACTTGTACTTCCTCCTCCTGCATCAACAGAGATGACTTCAACTGGTGCTTGACAACCATAATTTACATAAGTTGCATCGCCCGCCGGATCAAAATTAACAGTAGCACCATCTGCTGCCACATTATTTCCTGATGCATCTACCAGCATTGTTCTATCATAAGTTACGGTATCTGAACATCCTCCAAAGTTTATCGTTAATGTTCTTAAACCTGGATTATTATTATAATTCCCAAAATGCCCCGAATTAGGATTTGTTGTATGATTTTGAAAAAGGATATAGATATTCTCAGTTATGGCTCCAAAATAATTAGCAGCAACCTCAAACTGATAACTTGTAACCAAAACTACAGTTGCATTAGCAGGTAAAACACCACCAGTAGGCTGAATAATAGTTCCGCAACCTCCTGATGCAAGTACTTGGGCATTTAACTGAGCAACACTTGAAATTGTAGTTGCATTTTGAATTAATCCTTCCCATGCATTATTGGGCCATACAACTGACATGTTACTCGTATTTAAAGCTGAAGATCCAACTTTAAAGCGAACCATTTCATTAAGTCCTTCGGTACCTGGACTACTACAAGCATCAACTAAAATACTCTCAATTTGAATACATTGAGCATAACTTTTTAAACTTAATAGGGAAAGGCATAGAAAAGCCATTACCCAATTTGAGATTTTTAACTTCATAAAATAAAATTAGGGCTCCAAAAGTAATAAGATTATCTTATGAAAGTATTAAAACAACGTAATAAAATGATTATTATGCCTTATTTGCCAGCTGTCCACAAGCTGCATCGATGTCTTTCCCCCGACTTCTTCGTACTTTTACTACAATATTGTTTTGTTCCAATATTTTTATGTAGTTTTCGATGGATTCGTTAGACGCTTGTTGAAATATTCCGTCATCGATAGGATTGTATTCTATTAGATTTACTTTACAAGGAACATATTTACAGAATTTCACTAAGGCGTCAATCGATTTTTTATCGTCGTTAATTCCTTTCCATACTACATATTCGTAAGTAACTTTACTTTTTGTTTTTCTGTACCAATACTCCAAAGCCTCTTTTAAATCGGTCAACGGAAAGTTTTTGGTAAATGGCATAATTTCATTTCGAATTTCTTCTATTGCCGAATGTAAAGAAACTGCCAACTTGAATTTCACTTCATCATCAGCCATTTTTTTAATCATTTTCGAAATCCCGGAAGTGGAAACGGTAATTCGTTTTGGTGACATCCCTAAGCCTTCTGGCGAAGTAATCTTATCAATTGCTTTTATAACGTTTGGATAATTCATCAAGGGCTCACCCATTCCCATAAAGACAATGTTAGACAGCGGATGTCCGTAATACAACCGGCTTTCAGTATCAATGGCAGCCACCTGATCGTAGATTTCGTCAGGATTCAAATTACGCATTCTTTTTAATTGAGCCGTTGCGCAAAAATTACAATCCAAACTACACCCCACTTGACTAGAAACGCAAGCTGTAGTTCTGGTTTCTGTTGGAATTAAAACCGATTCTACAATTAAATCATCATGCAAGCGAACTGCATTTTTAACTGTTCCGTCAGAACTACGCTGCATCGTATCTACCTTAATATGATTGATCACAAAATTAGTTTCTAGCATAGCACGCGTTTCTTTTGAAATATTCGTCATATCTTCAAAAGTATGCGCTTTCTTTTGCCATAGCCATTCGTAAACTTGGTTGCCACGAAAGGCTTTATCACCTTGTGACACAAAAAAATCACGCAATTGCTCTTTGGTCAGTGCCCGAATGTCTTTTTTATCTGTTTGCATGCTGCAAAGTTAATAAAGTCGTTACAGATTTTATCAAAATCTTTCGGCGCTTGCTTTTTTCCAAAAATAATACAGATTATTCGGTACCGTTTGAGGATTTAGTAAACAGCCTTCTTTTATTTCCGGAAAAGTTTCTGCAAAAGTTTCTACTTTATTGCGTTCTACTCTTGTACTCAATACATCTCGTGTTACTTCATCAGGATGATGTAATCCTGCAGAAGCCATTAATTCCAAAGCGCTATGAACGGTTTCTCTTTGATAATGTGCTACACGAACACTCTTTTCTTCAGGAACTAATCCTTTTACCAAATCCGGATCTTGTGTTGCTACGCCTGTCGGACAAGTATTGGCGTGACATTCTAACGCTTGAATACAACCCAAAGCCATCATCATTCCACGAGCAGAATTACATAAATCGGCACCTAAAGACAAAGATCTTATAATATCGAAGCCGGAAACTACTTTCCCACTGGCAATAATTTTAATCTCATTTTTTAATCCAAAACCTTTTAAACAGTCGTACACAAATGCAATGGCATCGCGAAGCGGCATTCCTACATGATCTGAATATTCAGGCGGTGCTGCTCCGGTTCCTCCTTCTCCGCCATCTACCGTAATGAAATCAAAATACGTGTGAGTTTGTACCATGGCTTTACAAATCGCTATAAATTCTGATTTATTCCCAACACACAACTTCATTCCTATTGGTTTACCTCCCGATTTTTCTCTTAATAACTTCACAAAATCCATTAATTCTAACGGATTTGAAAAAGCAGAATGTGTCGGTGGCGAAATCACATCATGTCCTTTAGTTACCAATCGAATATTAGCAATTTCATCGGTCACTTTTGATTTTGGCAAAATACCACCATGTCCTGGTTTAGCACCTTGTGAAAATTTAATCTCAATCATTTTTACATTGGGTAGCTTAGCTCTTTTTTCAAATTCTTCGACAGAAAACTTTCCATCCGCTGTTCTTGTACTAAAATACCCTGTTCCAATATTCCAAACCACATCACCTCCATTCTCCAAATGATAAGGAGAAAGTCCGCCTTCTCCTGTATTGTGATAGAAAGCACCTATTTTGGCTCCGGCATTCAAGGCTTGAATAGCATTCTTGCTGAGCGAACCATAACTCATCGCACTAATATTAAACATACTCGCCAAATACGGCTGTATACATTGTGAAGAACCGATTCGTACTCTTGGATTTTCAGCCAATTTATCAAACGGAAGTGCATTCATGCTGTGGTTAATCCATTCGTAACCTACATCGTAAACATCTAATTGCGTTCCAAAAGGTTTATTTGCCGAAACACTTTTACTTCGTTGGTATATCATTCCACGTTCTAAACGGTTGAAAGGTTTTCCTGCGGTATCGGTTTCTATAAAATATTGACGCATTTCGGGTCCAATCTCTTCTAATAAATAACGAATTCGGCCTAAAAGCGGAAAGTTATTTCGAATGCTGTGTTTAGATTGGTACATATCAAATAATCCCATCAAAATTAAGGGAACAAAGATGAGCAGTAACAATAAAAACTTTAGATTAACATAGCCTAAAATAGCAATTATGGACAAAGAAGTGATTGAAAAAACAAGAAAGGCTTTTCTCATTGTGCTGAATTTTAATTGAGTTTGAGTAAAAATATTAAAACTAAATGATGTAATGAAGGGGAATTTGTAATTTTGCCTTATAAATCTATTGAAAATGCATTTTATTTCGGAAGAATTAGAAAATTATGTTGCTCTACATTCAGAAAACGAACCTGAATTATTAGCAAAATTAAATAAGGAAACACATCAAAAAATCTTACAACCTAGGATGATCAGCGGGCATTTTCAAGGTCGGTTTTTAAGTATGTTTTCGAAAATTACTCGTCCGAAGCGCATTTTAGAAATAGGAACATATACCGGTTATGCTACACTTTGTTTAGCAGAAGGACTACCAAAAGACGGCACTTTAGACACTATTGATAACAATGAAGAATTGTATGATTTCCAAAAAAAGTACTTTGACGCTTCTGATTACAAAGGTCAAATCATACAGCATTTGGGCAATGCTTTAGAAATCATTCCGACTTTGAATAAAAAATTTGACTTGGTTTTCATTGATGCTGATAAACAAAATTACATCCATTATTTTCACGCCATTGTTCCAATGATGAACCAAGGAGGTATCATTTTAAGCGATAATGTATTGTGGAGCGGAAAAATTTTGGATGAAGTAAAAGCTAATGACAAATCAACGAATATTCTTTTAGAATACAACAAATTACTAAAAGAAGATCCAAGAGTGGAGACCGTTTTGTTACCTATCCGTGATGGATTAACAATTAGTCGGGTAATTTAAATTGCGGTTTTCTTTTTTGAAATAATTGATACAGTTTAAAAAATACTATACCAAAAGTTGCACCAAAGAAATAGCTAGTTAATATATCTCCCGGGAAATGAAGCCCTAAGTAAATACGGCTATACGCAAATATCAGCGGAAACAAGAACCATAGAAATGCATATTTATAGTATTTTCTTAAAATTAATACAACAAACATTGTACTAGCCATAGAACTGGCTGCATGACCAGAGAAAAAGCTATATGAACTTCTATGCACTATGATTCGGATAAAATCTTTGATTTCCGGATCATTGCAGGGACGTAATCGCTGAAAATGATTTTTGAATAAATTAGTTGTTTGGTCAGTAAATGTGATTAAAACAGCTAAAAACAGAACAATAATCCCTATGTTTTTCCACCCTACTTTGCGTTGTAATAAATAAAACATTAGCAAAAAAACGGGTGTCCAATAGAACTGCTTAGTGATTATTTTCCAAAATGGATCGAAGGCTTCTGAACCTAATCCGTTTAAGTACACAAAGAGTTCTTTGTCAAGAGATAAAATATGTTCCAATGATTATTGTCTTTTAATAGGTCCAGTCATGTTTTCAATATCTTCCTGAGCTTGCTGAAATGGTTTTTCAAGATCCGAAGTAATATTGTTCAAAGGATTAACCGAATTAGTAATTTCATTTTTAGCTTTTTGTATTTCATCAGAAATACCGCCTGTTAGCGAATTCATATCTAAACCGCTGTCTTTTGCGCCTTTTTGAATTTCACTTTTTATTTCGTTTGTAGCGTTTTTAATTTGTGCCATTCCTTTTCCTAAAGAACGTGCAAAATCAGGAATTTTGTCTGATCCAAAAAGCATTAGCACCACAAAAATGATAAAAATAAGTTCGCTACCGCCAATTCCAAACATTTTCTTTTCTTTTTTAGTAAAACAAATGTACAAAGAATAAATAACAAAATTGTGTTAAAAAAAAGTCATTCTAAAGGATTTACGAATTGTAAAACACCTTAGAATGACTCTTTATTTTTTTAAGATAAAAGATTATTTTTTATCTAATTCATCAAATTTTGATGGTAATTCTTCTTTTGGCCACATATTGTTTGAAACATCAATATCAGCTGTTTCTAATTTTGGATCCAATTGAATTTTTACAATCTTTTTATCGGTAGCAAAAACGCGTTTAGCAGTTTCGTTGTTCTTTCTCCAAATTTGAGCAGGGAATGTATGTACTTCTGTTGAACCATCTTCAAAATGTAATTCAGCAATAATTGGCATAATCATTCCTCCCGGTTTTTCAAACTCTACTTCATAGAAATATTTCGGTGCTTTTTTCAAAGTTGCTTTTTCTTCCACAGAGAAATTTTGATCTACATAATCCGATAAAATTTGAATATCTTCTACTTTAAAATCTTTTTTAGTAGCCGGATTGAATTCCTTATGTGTTTCGTCTACTAAATAAATGAAAGGTCCCATATCACGTAAAAATCTTCCTCTACGTGTTGCATAATTTTTCATTTCTTCCGTAGGTTCTAAAGTTACATAATATTGTTTTACGTCTTTAATTCCTAAATCTACGTAATCTGTAGAATAGAACCAACCTCTCCAGAACCAATCTAAGTCAACTGCTGATGCATCTTCCATTGTTCTGAAGAAATCTTCCGGGGTTGGGTGTTTGAATTTCCAACGGTTTGCATACGTTTTAAACGCATAATCAAACAATTCGTGTCCCATAATAGTTTCACGTAAGATGTTTAAACCTGTTGCCGGTTTTCCGTAAGCATTGTTTCCGAATTGGAAAATATTTTCAGAATTAGACATAATTGGTGAAATGAAATCTTGATTTCCTTTCATATAAGGAACAATTTTATCCGCCGGACCTCTATCTAAAGGAAAATTAGGGTCGAATGATTTTTCAGCTAAAAATTCTAAGAATGTGTTTAAACCTTCATCCATCCAAGTCCATTGTCTTTCATCAGAATTCACGATCATCGGGAAGAAATTATGTCCCACTTCGTGAATAATCACGCCTAACATTCCGTATTTTACTCTATCTGTATATTTTCCGTCTTTATCAGGGCGACCGAAATTCCAACAAATCATTGGATATTCCATTCCTTGATCTTGAGCAGAAACAGAAACAGCTTTTGGATAAGGATAATCAAAAGTGTAATGAGAATACGTTTTCAACGTATGTGCTACAGCTCTTGTTGAGTATTCTCCCCAAAGCGGATTTGCTTCTTTCGGATACAATGAAATTGCCATTGGTTTTGTAGTTTCCAATTGAACAGCCATGGCATCTAAAATAAATTTTCTTGACGTTGAAAAACCAAAATCGCGGACATTTTGCGCTTTAAACTTCCATGTTTTTTTCTTGTCCGAAAAACCTTTTTCTGCTTGTTCCGCTTCCTGTTGCGTCACAATAACTACAGGTCTATCGAAAGTATTTTGAGCTTGTTCCCAACGATTTAGTTGTTCTTTCGTAAATATCTCTTTGCGGTTTTGCAATTCTCCTGTTGCTTCCATCATGTGATCTGCAGGAACTGTAATATTTACTTCAAAATCTCCGAATGGCAATGCAAATTCTCCTCTTCCCCAAAACTGCATGTTTTGCCAACCTTCCACGTCGTTATAAACGGCCATTCTCGGGTAAAACTGAGCAATCACATACAATCTGTTACCATCTTCAAACTGCTCATATCCTGAACGTCCGCCGTCAATCTGGTAATTGTTGATGTTGTACCACCATTTGATTGAGAACACCATTTTATCACCAGCCTTCAAAGGTTGTGCTAAATTAATACGCATCATTGTTTGATTGATGGTATGGCTCATTGCATTCCCTTTAGCATCTTTTACATATTCCACATGAAAACCACCTTGAAATGGCTCTTCCATGAATTGTTTTGTAAATCCTTGAGGGGTTAATGCCGGTGACATTCTTTGACTTTCTACCAATGGCGTTTTAGATTCCGGAGCACGCATATTTTGATCTAACTGTACCCACAAATACTCTAAATTTTCCGGAGAATTGTTTTGATACGTAATTGTTTCTGTTCCAAAAAGCTTCGTGTTTTTATCATCTAATTCAACACTGATTTTGTAATCTGCTTTTTGTTGGTAATACGCTGGTCCCGGAGCACCAGAAGCTGTTCTGAACATGTTTGGCGTTGCCATTTCCTCATACATTTGACGAAATTTATTTTCGTTGTAATGTCCAGGCTTTCTTTCTCCTGTTTTGGTTTCTTGAGCAACAACAAAACTTGTCACTACAACCAAAGCAGCCGAAAACAAAAAGTTCTTTTTCATGTTTTTAAAATTAATATTCTATATGGGCTGTTTTATCACTCAACGTTAGGAGGAAACTTTTTTTGGTATTATTAATATTGGTATGCACAATATTTTGTTGTTCCGAATAAGCTTCCGTTAATAAATTGTTATAAATGTCGAAATTAATTATTTTTTTAGAATAATCTACCTTTAAATAACAGATTAATACATCGTCTTCATACTCTGAACCTAAAAAAACTAACTTCTGTTCTTTCCGGTTAATGATAACCGCTAATTTTTCTGTCACATACTGATTTACAAACTCTTTGGCTTTCGGATTTTCCTTTGGCGTTGCCAAATACATTTTTTGTTTGTATTTTTTTTCCAAAACATGTTCTAAATCATCGATAAAGATTCGGGAAGAAATCTCCACGCGTTCTTTCTTTTGATTATAATCTATTTGGGTCACCGAAACATAAAATTTGTGCAGTACTGAAAAAGACATGAGCAGTATTACAGCAAAAATTGAGGTTAAAATCAGTTTACTTCTTTTCATATTCCTCATTAGTAGCTTTTTTTTCTGTTTTGTTACGGTTGTATTCTTCTGATTTTTGAACTAAATATTCGACCAACGCCATTTCGTTTTCATATTTCATCAAATAAAACATTTTTTCATTGTCAGGTCTTGCAAAATCAGCAAATAAATGAATTTCATCCTGCGGAATTTTCAAATTCTGAACCATGAAATTTTGCGAATACCGACTCAATAATAAATCGTAAAACGAATGCGACAATAACTCTCTTTGCCTCTTTTTCTCTGCTTCTTCTTTTATTAAGTCTCGCTTTTTAGAATTCCCTGGGAAAATCATATCAAAAATTGCTAAAAAATTGACACCACTCAACGGGCTAAAACCTGAATACATAGCTTCATTTTTAACCGGACTGTATTTATCATCTGCAAAAACAAGTTTAGAATAATCAATTCCTGCCATATCCGGCGTATAAACTTTTAGTCGCTTAGTATCTTCCTTTAAATTACCTGTCAAACTGTAGGGCGTAACAATCACTTCGTCTAACTCATGGATTTTATAACGCAATCGGATTTCTAATTCTTCGATCCAAAAATCACTTTCTGTCAGTACATACGCTTTGGAAACAAAATTAACTGCTTTAAAATACAAGGTGTCTTTTTCTCGAGCTTTAATTGAAAATATTCCGTCAAAATCCGTAATTGCACCAACACCTGTAGTTTTATTGACAACCGTTACGTTTTCAACTTCCGTTGAATCGGAAATAATTCGTCCTTTAAGTACAGCTCTTTCTTTTTCCTGAGCCAATATTGTCAACGTTGAAAGAATAATCCATAATGTAAGTTTGAGTAGAATTTTTATCATTATTTTAATTTTTGAAGTTCCAAATACCGCACTGCTATTTTGCTGAGTACAAATTCGCAGGTTGTTTTGTTATCAGACTTATACGCTGCAATAAACTCCCTATCCTCAATCAAATAATACAAAAATCCTTCAGTTAATTCCTCTGGAATGTGGAGTCTATTTACCAAATATTCATTTGAATAGTCTAATTTTACATCTTCAAGAAGCAATTCTTTCTTCTCTACTTCCAACTCCTTTTTTAAGTTTTTTGTTCGTCCCGAAATACCATTTAGAATCGCATCAAAAGAGACACTAGAATTCAATCCATACCGATTACTTCCGCCGGTAGCTTGTTTTAATTTTCGTTCGGCCGGCGTGTATTTACGCATTCCGAGAGGAACTATACCTATAGATTCTGTGGTAATACTTTTGTATTCCGTCATGACCACTTCGTTCAATTGGTTAACCAAAACTTCCATAGGAATAAAAAGCAATTCTTTGTATTGGTCTTGTTCCGTTACAACATGCATCGTTCCTTTTAAATTAATGGCACTAAAAATAATAGTATCGTTTACTTTAGCCTGAATAGAAAAATACCCTCCTCGCTCAGTTGCCACACCAATATCTTGAGAAACATTAACCACATTTACGCCTTCTAACTGGTGCGATTGCGACACCACTTTGCCTTTCAAAATAAAATCTTGTTGTGCATACGTGAATTGCACCAAAAAAAGAAGAAAAGGTAATTTTTGTTTCATTTGATAATTTTTCAAGGTAAAGATACCTGATGCCCCTGCCAATTTATTCCTAACAACTTGATAAACTTATGTTAAACAAAATCGTAATTTTGAAGAAAATTTAATTTGAATGAAAAACTTAATCATAGCCAGCACCTCAACTTTACACAACGGAAGCTATTTGGATTATTTACTTCCCGAACTCAAAAAACATTTTGCGGCAACTGAAACCATACTTTTTATTCCTTTTGCCCGCCCTAGCGGAATTTCACATGAAGCTTATACTGAAAAAGTGAGTCAAGCTTTTGCTAAAATTGACAAAAAAGTAAAAGGCTTACATGAATTTGAAAATCCCGTTGAAGCCATCCAACAAGCTGAAGGGATCTTTACTGGCGGAGGAAACACTTTTCTATTGGTAAGCGAACTATACCGTGCCAAAGTAATTGATGCTATAGAGGAAAAACTAAAAACCGGAACCCCTTATTTAGGCACGAGCGCCGGCAGCAATATTTGCGGTTTAACGATGGGAACAACTAACGATATGCCTATTGTTTATCCGCCAAGTTTTAGAACTTTAGGAATGGTTCCGTTTAATATTAACCCCCATTATTTAGATCCGGACACCGATTCCACTCACATGGGTGAAACCAGAGAAACCAGAATTAATGAATTTCATCAATTTAATCCGCAACCTGTTATAGGACTCCGCGAAGGGAGTTGGTTAGCAGTAAAAGGAAATGATATTGTTTTGAAAGGAAATTTAACCGCTCGTTGGTTTGAAGCTAATAAAGATGCTACTGAGATAGAGCCGGAAACAGTAATCAACACTTTACTATAAAAGTAAAAAGCCTTTCAATTTGAAAGGCTTTTTTTCTTGAGCGGGAGACGAGGTTCGAACTCGCGACATTCAGCTTGGAAGGCTGACGCTCTACCAACTGAGCTACTCCCGCAAATATTTTTTTATTCCAGTAAATTTAAGAGCGGGAGACGAGGTTCGAACTCGCGACATTCAGCTTGGAAGGCTGACGCTCTACCAACTGAGCTACTCCCGCAATTCAAAAGCTTTACTTTTGTGGGTGCAAATATACTCCAAAAGATATTTCATTTGCAAATTTTTTTTTGAAAATTTTTACGGTACTTTTAAGATCCTTTGAGTCCAAGGATATCAAACCCATTCAACTTTTTCATTTTTAACCGATTAACGCATGATAAAAATTAAGTGTATCACTACAAAAGAAACCTATCCTATTCGTCAGGAAGTATTGAGAAAAGGAAAACCTATTGAATCATGCTATTTTGCTAATGATGATGATACTTCAACTTTCCATCTGGGGTGTTTTGAAAACGAAATTTTAAAAGGAATTGTTTCAGTATATGAGACCCAAAATCTCTTATTTCCTGAAACAAAACAATTTCAATTAAGAGGCATGGCTGTTTTATCAGGCAACCAAAAACAAGGTTTTGGATCTTTATTAATAAAAGAGGCTGAAAAAATAGCTTTGGAACAGAATATTAAAATCATCTGGTTTAATGCAAGGGAAATTGCAGTAGATTTTTACAAAAGAATAAATTATGTAATTTTGGGCACGCGTTTTGAGATTGAAGATGTAGGTCCACACTTTATAATGTATAAAAAACTGAATTAATATATGCGGTTAAAAAATTACGCTATCCTTATTATTAGCCTCTTAAGTTTAAGTTGCAAACAAAATCATTCTACCGGTAATGACAGCACTTCTATTGTTTGGGAAGAACCCGAAATAGAAGAAATCCCATATGATATTGATTCTGAAATTTTAGAAGATAAAAGCGACTCTATAAAACTCTATTATAACCTATTCAACAATCAAGAAATTTGGTATAACCAAGCCAATAGAAAAGCTCTGTTGACCGCAATTGAGAATTGTGAAAGAGATGGTCTTTTTGCTAAAGATTATGAATTCAGTAAATTAGTCCAACTAGAAAAAAACCGTTCCGGTTTTGATAAAGATGAAAGCGCCGAATATGACATTCTATTAACAGAAATGTTTGAAAAATTAAGTCATCATCTATACAACGGAAAATTGAATCCAAAAAAAATATATGATGACTGGGATTTAAACCCAAAAGATCTTTTACTATCTAAACGACTTAAAAAAGCGATTAAAAACAAAAACGTAACAGCTCTTCTGGATTCATTAAAACCCCATCACTATGTTTACAAAACCATTCAGAAAAGTTTAGTTCTTCTGGAATCTTTCCCCGATGAAGAATTTCAAAAAATTGAGATTGAGAAAAAAATTGAACCTAATGATTCGTCAGAAACAATGATTGCCATCAAAAAGAGGCTAATTTATTGGAAAGATTTCGAAACCAAAGACAGTATTCTAACGCCTTTTTACGATACCGAAACACTTTCGGCTGTAAAGAAATTTCAAGCGCGACATGGATTAAGTCCGGATGGAGTTATTGGTAACGGAACTATAAAAGCTTTGAATTATTCTAAAAAAGAACGAAAAGAACAAATTTTTGCCAACTTAGAGCGCTGGAAATGGTTCCCTTCTGATTTTGGTTCTGATTATTTAATTGCCAACTTACCGGAATATAAAATTTATTATGTAGTTAACAACGACACGTTATCTGTTCATAATATTGTTATTGGCAAACCTTCCAGAAAAACACCAATTTTAACATCGAAATTATCCAATTTTGTTTTCAATCCTACTTGGACCGTTCCTCCAACAATTATTAAAGAAGACTTAACACCTTCAGCTTCAAGAAACATTCAGTATTTTGAAAGAAACCGAATTACTATTTACAATAAAACAGGAGAAGCTATAGAACCCCATGATTGGGACGCTTCTAAATCGAAAAGTTATCGCTATGTTCAAACTTCGGGTTATAACAATTCGTTAGGATTAGTAAAATTCAATTTCAACAACCGTCACATGGTGTATTTACACGATACAAATCACAGAGATTTCTTTTCACGTGAGTTTAGAGCCTTAAGTTCAGGTTGTGTTAGGGTGGAAAAACCATTGCAACTAACCGAAGATATTTTAGTTAAAGAGAATCCTAAAAAGTGGAACACTGCAGAAATTGATTCCATTATAAACAAAAAAAACAGCAGAATCGTTAACTTAAATTCCACTGTTAATGTTTTTCTATTGTATTGGACCAACTGGTCTAAAGATAGTCAACTTTACTTTTGTAATGACGTATATGATTACGACAAGAAATTGTTTGAATTATTACAGAACTAAGAAACTAGTTTTGATTTCACTACATAATTTCTTGACGGATGATAAATGAACAGACATGATTTATTTTTAATCAAATTGATTAATTTATCATGAACTTCATAAGAAACCGCCGGACAACCTTGGCTTCTCCCTAGTCTTCCATTTGCTTTTATAAAAGATTCAGAAACATAATCGGCTCCGTGAACTACTACTGCTCTGTCTCTCGCGTGATCGTTAATTCCATATTCAACACCATCTAAACGCATAGACAAACCGTGCTTACCTTGATAGGTTTCACCTGTTATGTAAAATCCTAAACTACTTTGGAATGATTCCGATTGATTTGAAAATTTAGTCGCCATTTCATCTCCTGAATTTCTTCCATGTGCTACTAATGTTTGTAAAACCACTTTTTTATTTACCATGTCAATTACCCACATTCTGTCTTCATTAGAAGACAAACTGAAATCAACAATAGTTAAATATTCGTTTTCAATTTTACCTTGATTTTTCAATTGCTCATAACCTTCAAAAGCTTTTGTAAAACTTTCATATTTCGGCAACTCAAAGGAAGCATTATCTATTGATGAATAAAAAGATTGACATTTCGCTTCAAATGTGGCTTTTTTATTTTCAGCTACCAACTTCGGGTCGGTTCCATTACCAATTATTGTAGCAACTGTATTCTTATTTTCAAAAACTGTGTTTTCATTAGAAATAGTAGAAAACGACATTAAGCTCAAAACTAGCAGGGGCAAAAATCTATAAGTCATTGTGTTCGTAGCAGTTATTTTTGATTATTATGTAGCCAAAACTATTTATTTATTTTTTGGTTTGCAACTTTTTTTTGCACTTTATCGAAGAAAAATGATTTTAATCGATTTGACAGGCGAATTTTATTGAATTAATAATTTTGCTTGATTATTTTTCGAATCTCATACTTACTCATAAGAGACTTCACCCACAATAACTTAAAAATCAATATTTTATTGTGTGAAAAATATTTTTTAACATAATATATAACATCACATTATTAAAATAATTGACATAAAATCACCTCATAAAAAATTACAGCACCAATCTATAACGATTTCGCAATTTCTAGCACCAAAAACTAAGCAATGCTCAACATTTCGCTATATTTGTATAAATTACCAAAACCATGAACAAAAAAGTTATTTTAATGATATTAGACGGTTGGGGAAAATCTCCCGACCCAAAAGTTTCTGCTATTGATAATGCTAATACGCCTTTCATTGACAGTTTATATACAAAATATCCAAATGCACAATTAAGAACCGACGGATTAAACGTTGGGTTACCCGAAGGACAAATGGGAAATTCTGAGGTAGGGCACATGAATTTAGGCGCCGGACGAATTGTGTATCAAGATTTAGCTAAGATAAATTTAGCGGTTCAAAACCAAACCATGGCTAACGAAAAAGCCCTGAATGATGCTTTTGAATTTGCTTTAGCTAATGATAAACCCATTCATTTTTTAGGATTACTTTCTGACGGCGGAGTTCACTCACATACTTCCCATTTAAGAGGTTTAATTGAAGCTGCTCAGGCAAAAGGCATTCAAAAAATGTTTGTTCACGCTTTTACAGATGGTAGAGATGTTGATCCAAAATCAGGAATTCAATATGTTGAAGATTTTGAAAAATTTACACAAAATACCAATGCAAAGTTAGCCTCAATTATTGGCCGTTACTACGCAATGGATCGCGACAAACGTTGGGAAAGAGTTAAATTAGCTTATGATTTAATTGTGAATGCCGAAGGCGAAAAATCAAGAAACGCTGTAGCGAGTATTGCAGAAAGTTATTTGAATGATGTAACTGACGAATTCATCAAACCTATCGTAATGGTGGATGAAAATAACGAACCTATTGCTAAAGTAAAAGAAGGTGATGTAGTTATTTTCTTCAACTTCAGAACCGACAGAGGTCGTGAATTAACCGAAGCTTTATCGCAAAAAGATTTCCACGAACAAAACATGCACAAATTGAATTTGTACTATGTTACCATGACCAATTATGACGAAACTTTTGCTAATGTTCATGTTATTTATGACAAAGACAACATTACCGAAACTTTAGGCGAAGTGGTTGCTAAAGCGGGAAAAAAACAAATTCGTATTGCAGAAACAGAAAAATATCCACACGTTACATTCTTCTTTTCGGGCGGACGCGAAGAACCTTTTGAAGGCGAAAATCGCATTTTAAAAAATTCGCCAAAAGTAGCTACTTATGACTTAAAACCAGAAATGAGTGCTTACGAATTAAAAGATGCTTTGGTACCTGAATTACAAAAAGGAGAAGTTGACTTTGTTTGTTTAAACTTTGCCAATGGCGATATGGTAGGCCACACCGGCGTTATGGAAGCTGCCATTAAAGCTTGTGAAGCGGTTGACCAATGTGTTAAAGAAGTTATTGAAGCAGCATTAGCCAATGGATACACCACGCTTTTAATTGCCGACCACGGAAATTGTGAAACCATGATTAATCCAGATGGAACGCCAAATACAGCACACACAACGAATCCGGTTCCGTTAATCTTAATTGATCCGGAATTAAAAGAAATTCATAACGGTGTTTTAGGAGACATTGCTCCGACAATCTTAGAACTAATGGGCATTCCGAAACCAGAAGTAATGACGTGTAAATCTTTACTTTAATCGAAAACAATGAATAATTTACTAAAATTACTGGTACTTTTCCCAGTAATTTGCTTAAAAATGTATGCGCAAGGAGGTGCTTCCTCTTGCGCAGAACTTGAAGCGAACTACCAAGCCTATCAATCTTGTGCTACTTCTATTCCTTTTTCAAGTTCTGTAGGAGGTAATAGCGAATCTTTTAACACAAGTTGTATTCCAACAGCATTTGTTGGACCTACGTGGTTTTTTATTGAAGTTAAAGATCCGGGAAATATAGTTTTACAAATTAGGCAAACCAATTCTGCTGGAAATCAGGCCGATGTAGATTTTGTACTTTGGGGACCATTTTCCACTTTATCAAACGTTTGTAGCCAATTGAATCAATCGAAAGAAAAAGATTGTAGTTATTCCCCATCAGCAATAGAAACAGTAAGTATTCCATCAAGTACCACAGGGCAATTGTATGTTTTGTTAATTGACAATTATTCCGGTCAATCTGGACAAATTTCAGTGACTCAAACTGGTGGCACGGGTACAACAAATTGCGACTTTCTTTCTAGTGTAAAAATCAATAACACTGATGGAACTCCAATAAGCAATTTAGATGCTAATTTGTGTTTTTCTGATACTAAACAAATTACGGCAACCATAGATGTAAATGATTTCACCGGAAACACTAGTGATTTACGCTTCAATTATACTTGGTATAAAGATGGTGTACAAATAGGTGCTCCTATCCTAAATGACAATAACCCCACAAACACCATTACTGCGACCAGTTCTGGAAATTACAAAGTAGAAACTACAACTTATGATATTGTAAACAATCCCAGTCAAGACAATCCAACACCTACTTTGAGTGAAGCTGAAGTCGATTTATTTTTTCATATTACACCTGATGTAGTAATAACATTGAATGGTTATAGCTGCATAAATACAAATCCAAAACTTACAGCTAATGTTCTAAATTCATCTACGATGCTTAATGGCATTGACAACTTAACTTACCAATGGTATTTGAATAATAGCCCCATTTCTGGAGCTACGAGTCTAAGTTATACGCCTACTCAAATTGGAGATTATTTTATAAAAGTAACTAATAGCCCATGTCCCGAAGTTAATTCAAACACAATTCATATCATTGAGAATCCTGTTATTATTAATGATCCAGATGATATAGAAACATGCAGTAGATCTGAATTTGCAACTTTCAACATACAAGAAAATGAAAATTTAATTACGACTTCAACAAGTTATACTATAACATCTTTTACATATTTTACAACGCAAAATGATGCAATGGCTAACTCAAATCCAATAAGTAATACTACTGATTTTGCTAACACTATTCCAAATAATCAAACCATTTATATTAGAGTTACCGTAATAGTCAATCCTGCTACGAACGAAGAATGTTTTCTGATTTTAGAACAAAAATTAGTCGTAAAAAGATACCCTGAAGATATACTTTCAAATATCCTATACACTATTTGTTATGAAGCTGAAAACAACATTACCTACCCCGTTGATATCAACACTGGTTTAAATGAAGTCGATTATGAATTTACATGGTACAATGAGTTTAATGCTGTTCCCGGCAATGAAATTATTGGCGCTACAAGTAATTCGCTAACAACAAATAATCTTGGAGCATTTTCTGTAAAAATTACTGATATTACAGGAACTCTCCCTTGTGCTTCAATTTTTAATTTTACGACACAAGCTTCGCCAATTCCTCTATCGGTTACAGCAACACCAAGTGAATTAATCGCTTTTGACACCGACAACACCATTGTTGCAACCGCTACCCCCAACTCATCTGACTATTTATATTCAATTGATGACAGTGGTGAACAAGAGAATAATATTTTTTATAATGTATCACCAGGAAAACATATATTAAAAGCAATCAACAAATATGGCTGTGGAGAGACTAAAACAGTATTCACTATTGTAGATTATCCAAAATTTTTCACCCCTAATGGTGACTCTTTCAATGATTATTGGGGCATAAGAGACACTTCACTTTTTAGTACCTATACTGTCTCAATATTCGATCGCTATGGAAAATTGATTACACAGATAAACAAAAATACTCCAGAATGGGACGGCACATTAAACGGTCAAACACTTCCTGCTTCAGATTACTGGTTTAGATTAATTTATACCATAGATAATGTAGAATATGAATACCGTAATCATTTTACGTTAAAACGTTAAAATATAATCCTGACTCGTTCAGGATTTTTTTTTACCTCAAATCTAAAACAAAAGTTAAACTTTTAATACTTAATAGTAATACTATTATATTTGTATAGTTGTGCTAAATAAATATATCACATGCAAGCTATAATTGAAAATATCAGAATTACTATTAATGACAAACTTTACTTAAAAGACCCTGAAACTTCAGAGTTGGGAAGAAAGATTGTTGGTCAAAGTATTCTATTAATTAACGAAATTGGTTTTGATGCTTTCACCTTTAAAAAATTAGGTGAAAAAATTCAATCGAATGAAAGTTCCATTTACCGTTATTTTGAAAATAAACACAAATTATTAGTTTATCTATCTAATTGGTATTGGTCATGGGTCGAATATAATTTAGTTTTTGCTACCAATAGTATTGTAGATAACCCGTTAAGGCTAGACAAAGCCATAGAAATTTTAACTCATCCCATTACAAAAGATGATACTATTGCTCATATTGACGAAGCCATTCTTAATAAAATTATAATCGCCGAATTCACCAAAACTTTCCTAACTAAAGAGGTTGATGAAGAAAACAAAGACGGCTTCTTCATTATCTATAAAAGAGTTATTAACAGAATTTACGAAATGATTTCTAAAGTAAACCCTGAATATAAATATAGTAAAAGTTTAGCTTCTTCCATTGTTCAGGGAGCACTACATCAAAATTTCCTAAAAGATCATTTTCAAAGCCTAACCAGTCTTTCCGAAAGTGATTGCCTAACCGATTTTTACAAAGATCTTATAAAAAAAGTACTTATATGACGCCAATACAACGTTTTAAAAACCTGATTGAAATCGACAAAAAAGACATTTACCAAATTATTCTCTACTCTATTTTAGCGGGAATTATCAGTCTTTCTTTGCCTTTAGGAATCCAATCTATTGTTAATTTTCTTCAAGCCGGAAAAATCAGCACTTCATGGGTTGTTTTAGTCACTATTGTTGTGATTGGCGTGGCTACGGTTGGCGTTTTACGCATCATGCAGTATCGCATCAACGAAGACCTGCAACAAAAAATCTTTGTGCGCTCTTCATTTGAATTCGCTTACCGTTTTCCAAAAATTAAATTCAATAAACTGTATAATTATTCTCCACCGGAATTAGCCAATCGATTTTTTGACACTTTAACCGTTCAAAAAGGGTTTTCCAAACTATTACTTGACATTTCCGGCGCTGCTTTGCAAATATTCTTCGGAATCATTTTGCTGTCTTTATACCATTCTTTCTTTATTTTCTTTGGAATTATTTTACTGATTCTTCTGTATTTTATTTTCAAGGCCAATTTCAATCAAGGTTTAAATACCAGCTTAGAAGAATCTAATTACAAATATAAAGTTGCCCATTGGTTACAGGAAATTGCCCGAAACCATCTCAGTTTTAAAAACGAAAGACTATTTGATTTCTCATTACACAAAAATGATGATTTGGTTAACGAATATATTTCACACCGCGAAAGCCATTTCGAAATCTTAAGAAAACAATTCATTCAATTGATCGGTTTTAAAGTCCTTATTACTGCCGGACTTTTAATCATTGGCGGAATTTTAGTTTTGAACCAGCAAATGAATATTGGTCAGTTTGTAGCAGCTGAGATTGTAATTTTAACCATTATCACAGCCGTTGAAAAATTATTTTCCGGTTTAGAATTATTTTATGATGTATTGACTTCTTTAGAAAAAATAGGAAAAGTGGTTGATATGGAAATTGAAAATTGTGACATCAATAAAAACTATCAAATTGGCAATGATGATATTTTCTTAGAAACGGAAAACCTAAGCTATAAATTTCCTGATGGTGAAACCGAAATCATTAAAAACATCAACATTAGTATTGCTCCGAAGGATAAAATTTTAATAACCGGCGAAAATGGTTCCGGTAAAACAACATTACTTCGCCTACTAAGTCGTTTGTTAGAACCTGCCAGCGGAACCATTTTCATCAACAACAACAATTACAACAAATATTCTATTAACGATTATCGTTCTCACATTGGTGTAATTACGAAAGATGACAAATTGTTTGAAGGAACCATTATGGAGAATATCAGTTGTAACAATCCTGATTTTCCGATTCATCAAATTAACGATTTAATGGAAAAACTGAAGTTGAGCAAATACATCAAATCATTACCTGATGGTTTAGATACTAAAGTATATTCAGAAGGAAAGAAAATTAATTCTTCTATTATTCAAAAAATACTTTTGGCGCGTTGTATTATTTCAGCACCAAAAATCTTGTATTTGGAAGAACCTTTAGAAAATATTGACTCACAATCGGCAAAAGAAATTATTGATTTCTTAACTGCTGAAGATCAAAACTGGACGATTGTTGTAGTTTCTAAAAATGAGTATTGGAAACAAAAATGCAGCAAACATTACAATCTTGAAAACGGTGTCATTCAACCTATAAAATAAGTACAATGCTAAATATAACCGATAATAAAATAAGCCAATACATTGATTTAAAAAAGTATAAATCAACACAAATATTTGCCGACAATCCGCATTACAATGTCATCAAAAAAATTGTTTGGGGAATTGTAATCATCATCGTTTTATTCTTGTTTTTACCATGGACCCAAAACATTTCAGGGAGTGGATTTGTAACCACTTTAAAACCTAATCAGCGCCCGCAAACGATTCACACAGCCATTGCCGGAAGAATTGAAAAATGGTATGTTCAGGAAGGTGATTTTGTACACAAAGGCGACACCATTTTGTTTATTTCCGAAATCAAAGAAGACTACCTTGATCCTGATTTAGTAGAAAATACCGGAAACCAAGTTAAGGCAAAAGAAAACGCTGTTAATTCATACGAAGAAAAAGTAAAAGCGTTAGACATTCAGATGAATGCTATTGAAAACGAAAAAGGATTAAAACTTCAACAATCGCGAAATAAGTTAAAACAAGCCTACTTAAAAGTAAAAAGTGATAGTATGGATCTACAATCTATCATCACCCAACTTAAAATTGCTGAAACCCAATACAATCGTGCGGTGAGCTTAAACAAAGAAGGCTTAAAACCTATGACGTACGTAGAAGAGAAAAAAGTAAAACTTCAGGACATGGAAGCCAAAATTATCACACAAGAAAATAAATATTTGGCAAGTCAAAACGAAGTTTTAAATGCTACTATGGAAATCAACCGCATCATGGCGGAATACACAGAAAAAAGAGCCAAAGCGAGTAGTGATAAACAAACGGCTTTAAGTACTCAATTTGACACAGAAGCACAAGTAAACAAATTGCGCAATCAGTATACTAATTACAAAATTAGAAATGGTTTGTACTACATCACAGCACCACAAGATGGTTATGTTAACCGAGCATTACAATCGGGAATCGGAGAAACCATTAAAGACGGAACTCCTATTGTGAGTATCATGCCTGCCAATTTTGAAATTGCCGTAGAAACGTATGTAGATCCATTGAATTTTCCTTTGATTAATAAAGGTGAAAAAGTTCGTGTTTGGTTTGACGGATGGCCGACTATCGTTTTCAGCGGATGGCCCGGTGTTTCTTACGGAACATTTGGTGGTATTATTGTTGCCAAAGAAAATTTTATTAGTGAAAACGGAAAATATCGTGTTTTAATTGCTCCTGATCCGGCTGAAAAAGCATGGCCAAAAGAATTGAGCATTGGTGCCGGAACCCAAACTTTAGCCCTTTTAGAAGACGTACCTATTTGGTTCGAAATTTGGAGAACACTAAACGGATTCCCACCTAATTTTTACCAACCTAATGCTGCAAAAGGCAAAACGGATAAAAAATAAAGATCGTTATGAAGCATTTCATTTACATTCTTTTCGGTTTGTTTAGCTTGACTTCTTTTAGTCAGGAAATAAGCAATGAATTTACGTATGAAGAATTTTTGGCTTATGTCAAGAAATTTCATCCGTTGACCAAACAAGCCGATTTAAAAATATCGGAAGCACAGGCTAAATTATTAAAAGCCCGCGGTGCATTTGACCCTAAAATTGAATCTACTTTCAACCAAAAGGAATATGGCGATAAAAAATACTATTCGTTATTTAATGGAAGTTTTAAAATCCCAACTTGGTATGGCATTGAGATCAAAGCTGCTTTTGACAACAACGAAGGAATTTATCTGAATTCTGAAAACACGGTTCCCAATCAAGGTTTAACATCGTTTGGAATCAGCGTTCCTGTGGGACAAGGTTTGTGGATTAACGAACGAATGGCCGAGCTTAAAAAAGCAAAGTTATACCAAAGCGTGAACGAAGCTGAGCGAAAAATCATGATTACAGAAGTTATTGTAGAAGCTTCTCAAAGTTATTTCAATTGGAAAAGAAGTCACAGCGAAGTACAACTTTATGAGAATTATTTAGAAAATTCCATAATTCGTCATCAAGGAATTATTAAATCAGTACAATTAGGCGATAAATCCAAAATCGATAGCGTTGAAGCCGGGATTTTAGTCAAATCGAGACGTTTGAATTTAGAAAATGCCAAACTGAAATTGACAAAAGCCAAACTGGAACTTTCCAAATTTTTGTGGTCAGAAGATAGTGTTCCTTTGGAAGTTGGCGATAATTTATATCCGGAAGAACAATTAAAATCAACTATTCTACACACGTTAAACTTAGCCGATTTAAACGGTTTATCTTCAGACAATCATCCTAAGTTACATGCATTGGAACAAAAAATTGCCATTCAAACTATTGACAAACGCCTTAGTGCTAATAGTCTTTTACCTAAAATTGATTTGAGTTACAATTATTTATCAGAACCTAGTGCTATTGATAATTATCGTTTTGAAGATTATAAATTTGGGGTCAATTTCTATTTTCCGTTATTCTTACGAAAAGAACGCGCCAACTTAAAACTGGCAAAAATTAAACTTCAGGATTACCAATATACTTTAGATTTTGAAAGATTAAGTATTGGCAACAAAATTGAAGCCGGAAAACAAGAAATTTTATCCTTACAAAATCAAATGGAGATCAACGGATCATTAGTAAACGATTATGAACTCATGTTAGATGGCGAAGAACGCTTGTTCGAAATGGGAGAAAGTTCTTTATTCGTCATTAATTCGCGCGAAAACTCATTGGTTTCAGCTAAAATATCCGAAATCAATTTAGAAATCTCCTATCTCAACGCCGGAATTTCTTTGTATAAAACATTAGCCAATCCATAAAAAAATCCCGCACCATGCGGGATTTCATATTTTATGAAGACTAGTAACGTCCTCCTTTATTATTGTCTCTTGAGTTATAACCTCCTCTGTTATTTTCTCTTGAATTTGAGAAACCACCTCTGTTTCCGCCATTTCTATTGAAAGGCTTTCTATCTCCTTGTGGTTTCGGTTCAGATTTGTTTACAACAATCGCACGTCCATCAATTTTAGCACCGTTAAGTTCGTCAATTGCTTTTTGAGCTGCCTCATCACTAGGCATTTCCACGAAGCCAAAACCTTTACTTTTCCCAGTAAACTTATCTGTTATTACTTTAACAGAGCTTACCTCTCCGTATTCTTCGAAATACTCTCTTAAATCTGCTTCCTCTACGTTGAAAGGAAGGCTTCCTACAAAAATGTTCATTGAATTAATTTTATTTTGGAAGTAAAGGTAATCTTTTATCCCTATCCTTTACTTTTTTTATTTAATTTATTTTCAAATATTTAAATTTCTTAACTATTTCTTATTATGAAAAGCTCTTTCTACAGCTTCTTGGTGGTTTGGATGTGCTATTTTAATCAATTCCTTTTCACGTTGTTGTAAGGTTTTGCCATACAAATCTGCAATTCCATGTTCTGTAATTACATAATGAACATGAGCACGAGTAGTCACCACTCCGGCGCCTTGCTTTAAAAAGGGAACAATTCGACTTTCCCCTTTCTTGGTTACCGAAGGTAAGGCTATAATTGCTTTTCCTCCTTCACTTAAAGAAGCTCCTCTGATAAAATCCATTTGCCCTCCAACTCCGGAATACATTCGTGTTCCAATAGAATCGGCACATACTTGTCCTGTCAAATCTACTTCAATAGCCGAATTGATAGCAACCATTTTAGGGTTTTTTCTAATAAAAGCCGTATCGTTTACAATGGATGATTCTTTCATCACTAAAAAAGGATTATCATCCACAAAATCATACAATCGTTTAGACCCCACTAAAAAGGTAGCCAAAGCTTGCCCTCGGTAAACACCTTTGTAATTGCAATTGATGACATTCTTTTCAATCAGATCAATCACACCGTCAGAAAACATTTCGGTATGCAAACCTAAATCTTTGTGATGAATCAATTTACTTAAAGCGGCATTAGGAATAGAACCAATTCCCATTTGCAATGTACTTTTGTCTTCTATTAAGGAAGCAATGTACTCCCCTATTTTCTCTTCTTCTTTACTAAAAGGGATAACATCATGCGCATGAATAGGAAGATTCACTTCTACCAAATAATCAATTTCCGTAACGTGTAAAATTCCGTCTCCAAAAGTGCGCGGCATATTCGGATTTACTTGTGCTATAATACATTTTGCATTTTCTATAGCTGCTACCGTTGCTTCTACAGAAACTCCTAAAGAACAATAGCCATGACTATCGGGTGGGGAAACGTGAATTAAAGCGACATCTATATTTAAAATTTTATTGCGAAACAAATGAGGTAGCTCACTTAAAAAAACCGGTGTATAGGAACCGTTCCCTGCCTCTATAGTGTGTCGAACATTGGCACCAATAAAAAAAGAATTAACGTGAAAACTTTCTGCCAAATCGGGATTTGAATAAGGGGCATCTCCTTCTGTATGCAAATGACAGACTTCCACATTACGTAATTCACTAGCTCTATCGGCCAATGCTTTTGTCAGGACTGTTGGTGTGGCAGCCGCAGCCTGTACATATACTCTATTACCCGACTGAACCACTTTTAAGGCTTCAGCAGCGGAAACATACTTACTCATATTTTTGTTTTTTATTTATTTTTGACAAAGGTAGTCCTAGATTTTGAGTCTAAAAATGACTTTTCTCAAGCTTTGGTTCGGTTAATTTACTATTTTTTCATTACACTTGAAAAGTGAATTCTATTTTGCTCTTTTAAAAGTCGTAAACGAAACACTATAAAAAGATTAAATGTTGTACTTTTGCACTTTAAATTTTTTCAAAAAATGATTGTTTTAAAAACCAAAGAAGAAATCGAATTGATGCGTGAAAGCGCTTTGATAGTTTCTAAAACATTAGGCATGATTGCCAAAGAAATTAAACCCGGTGTTACTACATTATATTTAGATAAATTGGCTGAAGAGTTCATCAGAGATCATGGCGCCGAGCCTGGATTTTTAGGCATGTACGGATTTCCTAATTCCTTATGTATGAGTCCAAACACTCAGATTGTTCACGGAATCCCGAATGACACTCCTTTATTAGACGGAGATATTATCTCTGTTGATTGCGGTGCATATAAAAATGGTTTTCACGGAGACCACGCCTACACTTTTGAAGTAGGTGAAGTTGCTCCTGAAACTAAAGAACTTTTAAAAGTAACTAAAGAATCATTATACGTTGGCATCAGAGAAACCAAAGTTGGAAACCGTGTTGAAGACATTGGATATGCTATTCAACAATATTGCGAAAAACACGGTTATGGTGTAGTTCGTGAATTGTGCGGACACGGCTTAGGCAGAAAAATGCACGAAGATCCGGAAGTTCCTAATTATGGAAAACGTGGTCGCGGTAAAAAATTAGTGAACGGAATGGTTTTGGCTATCGAGCCAATGATTAATTTGGGAACCAAAAACATCCGCCAACACAAAGACGGTTGGACGATTACTACTGCTGACGGAAAGCCAAGTGCACACTTTGAACATGATGTAGCCATTGTTGACGGAAAACCGGAATTACTTTCCACTTTTGCTTACATCTACGAAGCATTAGGAATTACCAGCAACGAAGAAGACGGTTTGAGACAAGTTCCTTTGGTTTTGTAATTTTCCACAGAGAAACACTAAGCAACCTCAGAGATCCACAAAGCATGGACAAACTAAACGAGCTATCTTACAGAGTAATTGGACTTGCAATTGAAGTCCATAAAAATTTAGGACCTGGACTTCTAGAATCTGCTTATGAAGAATGTCTTTATTTTGAATTAGTAAATGCTGGATTGTATGTTAAAAAACAAGTTCCGCTACCTATTGTTTATAAAGATATCAAACTAGATCATGGGTATAGGATAGACTTGTTAGTGGAAGATTGTATCGTTATTGAACTCAAAACTGTTGAGAATTTTACTAATGTTCATTCTGCTCAAATCTTAACGTATCTAAAATTAGGGAATTTTCCTTTAGGTTTACTTATGAATTTTGATTCTAAAATTTTAAAAAACAATATTAAAAGATTTATAAACACTTAGCGAATCTCTGTATTTTCTTTGCTTAACTCTGTGTAATGCTACAATGAAGAAATTATTCAAGCTTGTTTTAAACACCATCCCACGCCCTGTCTTAATTCGTTTAAGCATAGTGGTTCGACCTGTTTTAGCTTTTCTGTTAAAAGGCAATCGTTTTACCGATCCTATTGACGGAAAAAGCTTTCGTATGTTTTTACCTTACGGATACGGGACACAACGCAACAACGTGTTATCGCCAAGTACACTTTCGTTAGAAAGGCATCGTTTGTTGTGGTTGTATTTGCAAAAGGAAACTAACTTTTTCACTTCAAAAGAAAAGTTGAAAGTATTGCATTTTGCACCCGAACAAGAGTTTTATAAGCGTTTTAAAAAACAGCCGAATTTAGAATACACAACAACCGATTTGTTATCGCCGCTTGCCGATGTCAAAGCCGATATCTGTAATCTACCTTTTGAAGACAATTCGTATGATATTATCTTTTGCAATCACGTTTTGGAACATATTCCTGATGACACCAAAGCCATGCAAGAATTATATCGGGTTATGAAGCCGGACGGATGGGGCATTTTCCAAATTCCGCAAGATTTAAACCGTGCAACTACTTTTACTGACGACAGCATTACCGATCCTAAAGAGCGAGCTAAAATATTCGGGCAATATGACCATGTGCGTGTTTATGGCAGAGATTATTTTGACAAACTAAGAAGCATAGGTTTTATAGTGGATGAAGTTGATTATACTGCAAAACTTTCACCGGAAGAAGTAGACCGTTTTTGTTTAGCTAAAGGCGAAATTATTCCGGTAGTTTTTAAATAGTTTTTTAAAACACTCAAAAAACAACAATCTTTCCGATTATGTGACTTTCTCGACTTCGCTCGAAGTGACAATTATTTTATAAGCAATTTAAAATTATCCGTTTGTAGTCTTTGTAACTCATTATTTTCGTCTGCATACATAATCATTACGTACAAATCGGGGTGACTTTTTATAAATTTCTTTCCTTCTTCTAAATTCATTACCATAAAAGCAGTAGCATAACCATCAGCCATAACGCATGACGATGCCAGAACTGTTGTACTCAACACATTGCTTTTTTGCGGCTTTCCGGTTTTAGGATTGATGGTGTGTACAAATTTTTCACCGGTAATTGTATCAGTAATCACTTTTCTATAATTCCCGGAAGTAGCCATTCCTAAGTTTTCAACGGCAATCGTTGCTATTAATTTACGTTCTTCTTTTGTTTGTAGCGGATCGTCAATTCCTACTACCCAATTTTTATTTTGAATGGTATTTTTCCCCATAGCAAACAATTCGCCTCCTATTTCCACTATAGCATTTTGAATTCCTTTTGCCTTCAAATAATCGACTGTAACATCAACAGAATAGCCTTGTGCAATAGCGTTAAAATCGAAATAAGTTTGCGGAAAATCTTTATGAATGGTTTGGTTGGAATTCATTTCTACTTTAGAAAAACCAACATATTGTAATAAGCTATCTATTTGTTGCTGCGTTAAATTATGATGTTGATGACCGGGACCAAATCCATAAGCGTTGACTAAAACCCCAATAGTCGGATCAAATAGTCCATTAGTTTCTTCATAAATTTTTTGAGAAGCTTTAAAAGTATCTGTAAACCATTTATCAACTACTACTGTAGTATCTCCGTTATTAATTTTAGCAATTTTTGACGTAGGCTTATAGGTAGAAAGCGAATTATCAAAAGCATCTAATATTGAATCTATTTGCGTTTTATTGATGATTTCTTCTTTAGCGATGTATTTGATACTATAGGTACTTCCTTGTGCTTCGCCTTGGATCATAAAAAAAGTGTCTTCTTTAGGTTGTTGGCAACTTACAAAAAGAAGTCCCAATACAAGACTATAGTAAAACTTTAAATCCTTCATAATTGATGATATAATCGGAGGTTTTGTAAATAGGCAATTCGAAATCAGAAGCATTAGCAATTCCAACGCCGGCAAACAACACTTTTGCTTTTTTCTCTTGAGCGTGTTTCAGGAAGGTTTCCATAAAAATAACATCGTACTCGTTTGGATTTTCCGGATACATTACCACTTGAACCATTACAAAATGCAAGGTATTTGTTTTATCGACACAAATAAACTGAGGATGTTTTCGCAATTGACTGTTAATAGCGATGAATTCAAAACCTTTGGATTCTAAATCTTTCCCCACATGGTTCATCGCAATCTGATGTAATTCTTGTAAACTGAGTTCTTCCATGATGCAAAAATAAATCATTCCATCATTTTTAGAGGCACTTTATTCTTTGAATTAATTACACCATGATAAAATTCATAGCCGTTTTCTTTAAATGTCTTCAATTCAGAATCATCAAAGTACTTTTTTACACTTGTAGAGTCACTCCAAACTTTAACGTTTACAAAATATTTCTTTTCTTTTTTTAATTTTACACTATTATGATTATAATCATCACCGAATGGTAATATAACATAATTTTCAATGTATTTTGTTTCTCCAGGATTCAATTTAAAATTATTTACTTTGAATAATTTACTCTTTTCAATATTTAAAAATCTTTCACCTAAATTACGTTCTATATAATTATAATAATTTTCTTTACAGTCTTTATCGATATAACTTATTATTCTACTATAGACTTCTAAACTATCATTTTCTGAACTAAAAACTAAAATATCTTTTCTATTGAAATATTCTTTTCTTTTAAAGAAAAAACTTGATCCATAACCAAGATTAAATACATATTTATGATCCGAATTATTCGTAACCTTATATTTATATTTAGTTATATATTTTTTTTGATATTCCTCAGAAAAAAATTCATAATCATCCCCTGAATAACAAACAAATTCATTAGTAAGAATCTCTAATTTCACACCATTATTTTCTTCTTTACAAGAGTAAAAAAATAAAAGTAAAAAAAGCAAACTTATTTTCTTTATAACAAAAAAATAAGAATTATACTACTTATAAAACAAAAACTATTTCCAATTACCCAACAAAAATCAAACCCTTTTAAAATACAGAATCATACACACGTATAAAATTTTTTTCCACAGTTCTGACATTTTTCATTTCTTATTTCTTTTTCACTCAAAGTAATTTTACAATTTGGGCATATCCCACAAATAGTTTTACATACTGTACATTCACCCAATAAAGCCTGTTTTTTTTATTCCTAAAGAGACTAAAACTTCCCTAAAAGTATAATATTTAATTCCTCCAAAAAAGGAAAAACCTAAAAGATGAACTTTTGAACAGATGTCTTTTAAATTACACTTTGTAAAGTTTCTCTCGTAATTACAAGATTGACATTTTTTATAAACACTATCATGTCATTTTATTATTTAATATCCCTAAAAAAATAATAATTGAAATTTGTATAAACAATAAGATGTGAGGGCAATTTGTTCACTTTTAAATTTTCGAAGAATTAAATTAAAGATAGCTTCCAAAAAAAATATTTTTTTCAATATCAAATTCTTCTCCTTTTACACCAACAATCTTAAAGCAATTTCCTTTAAATTCATCAAATCCCTTCATAGGAAAATCAACCTTTACTATTTTAGTTACTTTAAAATTTAAAATCACTTCAATTTCCTTAAAAGTGTATAAAGAAAATAACTTTATAGAAAATGTTTTTATTAATATTCTATCATCAATTATAGACATCTCCTTTATAGCGCTATTCATTAATTTACAATAATTAATTTGCGTATAAATAAAGAAGATTGCTATTAGAACAATACCCAAAATTCCAAAAGCTATAGTTTCGTTTTTTTTATTAGAAGAATCTAAAATCATGCTAAAAATCAGCATTCCAAAAAATAAGAATATAAATATATGCGGAACTATTGATTTTTTTTGATGATTATCAATTTTTTCTTGAAATAAAATACTTTTCTTCATAACACAAAAATAAGAATTATGCTATTTATAATAAAAAAAACCGTTCCGATAACGGAACGGTCTTTTACTTTTATTTTGAATTGGATTACCCTCCGAAGTCATCGAAACGAACATTTTCTTTTGGCACACCCCAATCGTCACACATTTTTACAACTGCGTTGTTCATCATTGGTGGTCCACAGAAATAGAATTTCGGACTATCGCTTCAAACTAAAATGTCCTTTAACTAATCTCCCATTTTCCAACTCCATAGAATACCAATAATCAGAAGAAGGCATAAGTTTTCCGTTAAAAGTACCATCCCATCCGTTTCCTAAAGGACTTATCTGTTGGATTAATTTTCCGTATCTATCGAAAATATAAATGATCGTTTGTGCATTAAAATAAGTATTAGCTCCTTTTATATTCCAAGTATCATTGTATCCGTCTCCATTTGGTGTAAAGAAATTAGGAATTCCCAGAATTGAAACACCTTCGGTAACTGTTCCACATCCATTTTGATCACGAACATAGACTGTATATATTCCGGGTTCCAAATTATAAAAGGAATTTGATTCTTGATAATATTCATTGTCTAAACTGTAATCGTAATCTCCTACCCCGCTTACATTAACAAGTATAGAATTATTATCCGATAGTTCTACAATATCAATATTCTGAATTGCAGCAATGTTCGAAGCATTTACCTGAATTGTTCTTGTCACAGTGCAACCATCAGTACTAATAACATCAGCAGTATAAATTCCTTCTGCGTTAACTGTTAGCTCATAATTATTTTCTCCCGTTATCAATCCTCCATCCAGATACCAATTGTAATTATAATTATTTTGCAATGTTTCGTCCAATAGACCTGCATTGATCGTTTTAGTAAAAGTTGGATCATTACTACACACTAATTCTTCTCCATTAAGATCAATCCTTGGCAATGGGTATACTTCAAATGCTAATGTCGTTGTTGCAACACAGCTTGTGTTAACTGAATTTACTACTTCAACCAAAACATTTTGTGTACTCGTGATAAAAGGATCCGGTAACGGACTAGTCAATGCATTTCCGTTTTCATCATAATAATTGACCGTCATTCCTGTTTGAGTTCCCAAAATAATATTTTGAAAATTGGAAGTATCAAAAGCAAATTGCCCGTCTTGAAAATTAGGAACGGTTTCGTCGTCACAAACTTTAATTAAATTATCAGGAATGGGAAAGGCTTGTGGCAGATCATCAACAGTAAATGTTATCGTTGTGTCATAAAAACACGCAGTAGCTGTAGTATTGGTTACTCTTACTGTTAACGTTTGTGTGGCAGTAGTAAAAGGATTGGTCATAGATACTGGATTTCCTGCTGAATTAAAATAAGAAACGGTTACATTGGTTAATCCATTTAGCAATTCACTTTCTAAGTTAGTCGTATTGAAATCAAATTGTCCGTCTTGATCATCATCACAATGTGTATAATGTAGCGGTTGAACTATGGGAAGAGGCTCCACATGCAACGTCACATGATGTCCTAAACCTAAACATTCATTATTCACCTGACTATCCACACGTACATAAATATCCTGAGTCGCCGGATAACCTATATTGGTGTAGTTGGATATATCGTTTATCCTATTTTGTTCTGCCAAAGCATCAGCGAGATTTCTATAATAGGTTGTTTCCAGCAATTGCCCTGCCGGATATTGTGCCTGAATCACACTATTTACACTACTAAAATCAAAAGTAGCTATCCCATCTGTATTGGAACCGGAAACGGTATCATCGCACACATAAAAATGTTGTTGGATACTGCTTGAAATTAAAGTGGTTGAAACTACTAAATTTAAGGTAACTACCCGATAGCATCCGTTTGCGTTTTCTACTCTTACATACACCGCATCATTACTCACTATTTGATTTTCATATGCAATCGTATCCGTAATAGGGTTTGAAGCACTATCGGCTAACGGTAGTGTTTCATAGAACGTATAGGTTAACGTTGAATCATTACTAATTAGTTCAATCGCTTCAGTAAGGTTAAATTTGCTAAAACCATCATTATCGTCATCACATTGTTTTAAAACAACCGGAGTATTCACAACCGGTAAACTAAATACTTCTATCTGAAAAGACGTCGTAGCAAAACAATCTGGGTTTTGGGTATTGTAAACTTTTATATAAATGGTTTCTACATTAACTGTGTTTACATAATTAGTTGGAGTCGTGATTAGATTTGTTAATGCACTATCTGTGTAATATTCTACGGTAAAAGTGGCTGTTGATTGTCCATTCAAAATAGCATTTTGCCTTTCTGTTAAATCAAAAACAACTCTCCCATCTGCATCCGTTCCAAAACTTATATTATCACACTTTGTTATGGGTTGAATATTCGTTCCCGGAATCGGACTTTCAAAAACCTGAATTTCGAAAGTGGTTGTTGCTGTACAATTTCCATTATCCACATTATATACTTCAGCAGTTATGGTTTCTGCGGTATAAGCCGCTACATTTGGGTAACTTGTCGGAGTAGTAATTTCACTTGCGCCTGAAAAATAACGGACATTAAATTGTGTATCATCTTGTCCGCTTAGAATGGCTGCTGTTTTTGAGGTAAGATTAAAATTGTAAAAACCATCGTTATTATCATCACATTCAACTATATTTAGTGGTTGTGTTGCTGTGGGTATCTCGGAAATAATGATGTCTCTGGTTGTTACTCCTGTCCCGTAACTACTAGCAGCAGTAACAGCTACTGAATAAATTCCCGGACTAGTATAAATATGGTTTGGTATTAAATCTGTAGAACCACTACCGTCACCAAAATCCCAAGTAGCACTTGTTACAGAGGAATTACTCAACTGAAATTGAACGGACTCTCCGACGCAAGCATTTTGAAATTGGATAGCAGTAGCAAAATAAGATTGATTAAAAACCGGTAGTCCTAAAGCAGGACTTCTTCCTAACAAATCAACTTGATTAGGAACAAAATTACACCCAGTCCCTATTACATCAGGATCATTAATACAGCCTAAATAAGGGTTACTTCCCATAGCACAATATATTTTACCATCTGGCCCAAGTTGTAACGCTCTGGGATAATACGGTGTAGGGTATAAACTAGTCTGATATAAAGTAACTATCGAACTGGGGATATTTGCACTAGTCAGATCAAATTGGTATAAAAATTCGGGATTATTTGACGAAACATATAAAGCGTTTTCCGAAGGTGAAAATTCTACTCCATAAATACGACCTACAGAATAATGCATTAACGTTTGATAATTAGAGATTACTCCTGAATTTCTATTGAAATCATATAATTCCAAATAGTTTTCATCATAATAATAACTCTGAGTATAGCAAACTGCTAATTTTTGACCTGTAGGCGATATTTTCATAGCTCCTGCGGAACCATTCTTATTAGAACCATTACTTGCTAATGCAGGTACATACCCCAAACTACTTTGAATAGGAGAAGTATTTAATCCCGAACCAGTTAACAAATGACTATAGAATGTATTACTTCCAAAAGCGTGTGTAATTATCCAGAAATCAGTTTCATTAGCATGTTTTACGACGGTTAATTTCTCGCACGATGGTGTATAAATCAACATGTTTTTTGTTATAACACCTCCATAACCTCCATCTAAGTTAAGATCAATTATTGAATACCTAAAACCATTTGCATTTGACATTTGATCAAGTGTAAAAACATAGAACAGATTAGAGGAACCTGGTAAAGGAACTATGGTACCCGATTGTGTGGAAGATTCATTTCCTAACAAACCGCTACCATTTAGCATAACTTGATGATTGCGATTATAAATAGTCATTCCGTCAGTGTAAAAAAGCAACTGACCGGAGGCATCAGATAATGTTGCGCAACCTTCTAGGGTTTGCATAGCACTATCCGTTAAGGCAATAGGTACTCCGCTATTAAAAGTTACACCAGCGTTTTGTCCAAAATACCAATTATTGGCTTCTCCTTGTGCAAAAGAAGCCAATACTGATAACAACAATACTATTGTAAATTTTAATTTCATTTAGCCGTTTTTATTCAATTAATTAGGCCATTCAATAGAAACCACAAATTGTAAATTTATTTCAGGGTATGTCAAGGTAACGGTATTTGGCATAGTAGTCGTATAAGCACTAAGATTAAAATCACGATAGTCGGGTGGTCCCATCATTAAATCTTGACCAATATCTCCATCGCTATCGGCTAACCCCATTCTAATTGTCTTTTCCGGTTTAATGTACAGATTCTCGTTAGTTAAATCCCATGTCAAATCGCCTTGATTTTGTTTCACTACAGATTGATACCAATAATGATAACTATACGTTCCATAAAATGGATTGCCTATGGTAGTTTTATGAAACCCAAAGAAAACATCCGCTAAATGATCGGGATTAGTTGATGGATACTCCGGATCCCAAGTAGTGTCAATTCCATTAAAAGAAATTACCTGAAACCCTGTAATTTTAACCGCATTCCCTCTATTGACAAGAATATCTACGCTTTTTACTTGACTATATACATTGTTCTCATTCATTGCCTTAAAATAAATAGTAGTAACGCCTATTTCATCTAAGGTGAAATTTAATTCTTTAGACGTTCCGTAATTGGTATACTGTCCAAACTCTGTCATAAAGTTATCGTATGAAAACAATATGCCAGCCATATTTTCTTCACTAGTAATGGTTATCGTAAATGCTTCGTCTACATTTACAGAAGAACTCTCTACAACTGCGTTAATTATAAATGTAGGAGTTGGAACCTCCGGTTCGTTTATAGGTTGATTAACAACCTCTGCACTTGTATCGTCACCACTACATGATAATGCAATAAAAGTTATTACTATTAAAATTATTTTTTTCATATTAAAATTTTTATAGTATAATTATAATAAATTTTTTTCTACTTGTTTACTATATTTCTGTTCAGAAATAACTCCGTTTTCATATTTTTTCTGTAACTTATATAACTCTTTTCTATATAACATTCTTTTTACTCCTAAAGGTGTCATTTTTTCAAGAGTTAATAATAAAATATCGTCAATTAATATTTTAAAGTCCTCATTTGATAGCTTTAAAACTTCTATATCAAAATAATAAAATAAGAAATAGTACTTCCCTAAATTAATTTCATTAAATTTAAAAATGTAATCTCCCATTTTTGTCTCATCAACAGTATATGAAATACCTATTAAAGAGGCAAAATTTCTATTATAATTATGTTTTTTTTATTTCTAAAAGGATATCTTTTATTGTATTAAATTCAATTTTTATCATAATAAAGACTATCTAAACATTTCAAAAAAATCATCTCCATATTGCTTAATCCCATTCCACCACAAATGAACTTTAGTACTTCCTTCTAACCATCCTCTATGAATAAACCTATCAGTTTTATCAAAAGTATCATGAAACCACCTAATTGTTCTTCCATTTGAATTTACATATTTTGTAACTAAAAATAAGTACTATTTCCAAATTAGATTATATTTATTTTTCAACAAAAAACAAATAATTTTATTAATTTCCTTATTAAAAATCAGCTTTTCATTTCTATAGTTGTCTTCTACTTCAAGCATTAACCCAACCAAATTAATTGTACCCTTTTTTATATTTATTAAAGTGTAGAATTCAATATACCCTTCTCCCAAATTAATCCAATCATTTGACATAAATATTAACTTAATAATTGTAAATCTTTTTATAAATGAAAATTTATTTGATTTTAAAACCTTTACACGTCTTATCTCTTCAATTTCATCTGATGAATATTTACAACTTATATGTGAATTTATTAAAGCTAATATTGAATTTTTATTTTCCATTACAATATCATTTTATTAAGGTGAAACACTATTATATATAATTTCCCCAGCATTTGAACCAACCCAATAACCAGCTACTCCACCAACAAATCCTCCAATTACAGTTCCCCATGGTCCTACAAATGAACCGTAAAATGCTCCTGCAGCTGCACCTTCATAGGCTCCAGCCCAACCTCCAATTTCTTTTGTCAAAGCTAAACCTTTATTTTCAGCATTATAAACATTGTGAACAGACAAAATTGCAGTTAATGGAACAGCTGCACGACCACCATATTTAATTATCCGTGCTGGAAGTTTCCCTCCTCTTAAATTCCCACTTGGTTTCCACCAGTTTGAAGCGTATTGTTTTGCAGTATTTAATTGATCTGAAGAAGATTTCATTATCTCAGAAAAGGCCTTTCCAATGTCGGACAATTGTGCCCTAGTTGCTTGTTGTAAATGATATCTTGACATAGCATATTCTGCAGGATTTGTCATTTGTGAATAGATTTTAAGATTTCTATCAAAGTAATAATTCAATCTTGTACTTGCGTCGGTAGACATGTTTAATATATTACTCCATTGAGATGCCAAATAATTATTCCCACCACCTTGAAAACCACTATTCTGCCAACCATTTACACTTTGTACTTGGTTAAATTGTGGAACTCCAATGGTTTTTGCCTCTGGTTCTTTTCCAAATAGCCAATCACTTATATCATTACCTATTGAAGTTAAATTTCTATCAAACCATCCGTTTACGGATTTTAAATTATCTGTCAACCAATTTCCTGCATCTTTGAATCCATTACTTACATTATCATTAAAGAAATCTTTTATGCGCCATTTATCCCAGTTTGCTGCAAGGGTACTAATTGCTGATCCAAGAGCTGTTTGTTCCGTATTAGTCATCCCATCTTGATCAACTCCATCAACAGTCTGTTCCCCGCTAAAATCTACATATTTTAAAGGATTATTTAAAACATAGCTGTATCTGTTGTAATTTTGTGTGTTATATGGATCTTGTATATAATTATCAGGCTGTAAAAAACGGTGAACTATAGGGTCATACAATCTTCCGTTCATGTGTATAAGATTAACCCCTTGTAAATGTTCGTGCCCGGTGTATCCTCTTTCCAAAACAGTTAACTTATCTAAATCATTCCCATTTCCATCCTGAACTTTGATTATATTTCCCCAAGCATCAAAAATTCTTTTTTCTATAACATTTGCATTTTGATCAGTTATTGCAACAATACTATTTAAATAGTCTCTATGCAAATATAAATATTCTTGAGTTGTTCCGTCACTTTTTAATACAACAGGAGCAGAATATGCACTACCTCCTATATAAGTGATAAATTCTACTGTGCCATTTTGAATATTTTGTTTTATTTCCATGCTGCCATCAATAGAATAATGTTTTCTAAATGGTCGCAGTAATTTATCGGAGTCATTACTCCCATAATACATAGTAGAACGTCCATTATTCATATTATAGATAAAACTTAATTTGTCTTTCCCCTCCTCTATTATATCTATTGGGCTTTTAAAGGCGTTATATGTTACATTTAGATTATTTCTTGTTAAATAATAATCTAACGATTCACTATTCACATCTATAGACGTATTCTGATAGGGCTTCGAATTATCTGTATAATTATACGTTCCTATTTCATTTTGATCTATTCTTCCTAAAGTATCATACGTTTGGGAAGATGTTTTTACTTGAGACACTTTGACGTTATCTACAGTAAATATAATTGAAGAAGGTGTAGAAAAGTCATCTCCTGCTACAATTTTTAGATATATTTCTGAATACTGTGATACAGTATGTTGAAAAGAAAAAGCATTTTGACCAATATAAAATACTTCATTAGTATTTCCTGTTACGGGATCTCTTTCTATTATAGAATATTTTATATAATTGGATGTTAATTGTCCTCTAGGCACATTTAAAGATGCTTCTCCTTCGATTTTAAATATTTCCCCTATGTTAGCATTACTACTAATTAGTTTCTGTGTCCCTTCAAAATTAGCAGTTGTAGTTACACTTAATTTTGATGTAAAAATAGTAGTACTTAAACTTAAACTCACATCATTTGATGTTGGTAAAAATCCTTCAGTGGTTGTATCGAATGTAAAAGTACTCATCAAATCTTCTTTACTAGAGGTGATTAGCCTATCTAAATCGTCATAGGTAAAATTTTCTTCATATTCGAACATGCTATTGTAACGATTATTCAAATTGCCTCTTTCAGAATCAAATTCTGTATCTAAAGTTAATAAATTACTTAGCGAAACCCCATTAGAAATCCCATATTTGAATTGTGTAGGAAAACCGTATTGATCGTATGTGTTATTAACTTCTACATTATTCCCATAAAGTCCTTTTATAAGATGTCCTTTTGCATCAACTTTACTACTTTGCCAAAGAACTTGATTAGTTTCTGCACTATAATCAGTTCCGTTATCTAAAATTTGCCAATGAAAACCATTCTTATACGTATTTCTAACCCATCTGATAGAACTTTTATTGTCAGTAGTATTTACAGCAGCATATAGCTCTCTTTCTGGCCTTCCAAATGAATCAAAAAATGTAGCTCTTTGAAAATACGCATTAAAACCACTTTCATCTGAAAAATTTAATCTTTTATAATTATCATAACCAAATGAATACAATGTGTAAAATCCTCCTGTAAAATCATCAAACCTTGTATTTGTCAACAATTTTGTTGTTGAATTATAAGTATACGTAGTTTTTGTATTTGTGGGGTCACCATTTGACCCTATGATTGTTTTTTCAGTTAATTTTCCGAAGTCATCTAACACATAAGTTGTTTCTCCTTTTGGAGTAATCACTCTTGTGGTTTCACCAAATTCATTATATTCATAAATATATTCACCGGCACTAGGATCTATAAGTTTATTTCTTCTTCCCCATCCGTCCTGCTCTAGATTTAATGTTACATTTCCTAAAGTAGATTGCTTTAAATTACCATTTGCATAATGCTGATAATTAATTGTTCCTCCATTATCTGTCTTTGATACAATATATCCCGCAGAATTTTTTGTGATTGAAGAATTAGAAACACCATCACTGGTACTTGTTGTAAGACCATTGTATATAATAGTTGTTATCTTCCCGCCTGGTTCTGAAATCTTAATTGGTCTTTTATACAAATCATATTCTATTCCTGTATAAAGCCCGCTAAAGTCAGGTAATGCTAATTCTGGCTCATATTCTTTAACAATTTGATTATAAATATTATACTCATAAGATTTAAAAGATAAATTTGATTCCGAACTAGAGGCATCATTTATTGTTCTATAAGCTTCAATTATTTTTCTATCTGAATCATCATAATATGCCATGCTAAAAGAATCATCATCTCCAATTGCACTAACCATATAATAACCACTTTCAGCAATATTTAGCCATGAATAATTATAATTAGTCTCATTTCCTAGATAATCAGTCAGCTTAGTCATTTTCCCCCATTTATCATAAGTATAATAAGTAGTTAAAGGATATCCTGAGTTAGATGGCAATTCTTCTGATAAAAGTAAACCCGTAGAATTATCATAATTATAAGTTGTTATCAATCCTTCAAGATCCGTTGATGTCAATAAAAATCTTCCTGTAGAATCATAAGTATAATTATAAACTCTAGGTGTTAAACCTACCGCTGTAACAGTTTTTTCTTCTACATTACCAAAACTATCATAATTAAAATCTTCTGTAATATAATTTGTTAAATGCCCTTTCTTCTCAATTTTTGAAATTTGATTAAGGGGATTATAATGATATTTTATTTCACTTGTAAAGGTGTCTCCATTGTATGTTGATGAATAATTTTCATTATCAATTTTTCCAAGTACATAATATGGAGTTGTTTCTAAAGGTAAATAGTCAATAGTTGCTAATTCCTCTTTTTCTACTGTTGTTCCACTTTTATATAAAGTAGTTGCTGTTAAGAGATTATTGTATTGATCGTAAGTAGAATTAACTTCTTTTGAAGTATTATTCAATCCATTATAACTTATAGAACTATCATTTTTAATTTTATAGACTAAATTTGGTAATAATTCATCAGTATAAGTGTATATACTTTTTTGGATAAAACTTGTTGGAGAATAACTATTAAAATCAAAACCATTCGGAAATTCCCCTACAACACTATAACTTTCTCTGATGGCTCCCCTTTTATTCAAATCAAACTTTGTTACATTATTTATTTTTGTTTGATTTTCTTCGAACCAATCTGTATTTGCCATAGCCCTAAACCCCTGAAAACCTTTACCTTGAAAATTAGTAACAGCTCCAAAATATTTAAATTCTTTTGTTTTGAAGCTATTGAAACTTTCTTTTTCAATTTTAGAAACCAGCTTAAATTGAGTAGAAGTTAAAACATCAAAATTAGGAAAATCTTCTACATAGGCATTAGCTCCGTAATCAGTATCACAACTAAGATTATCCTCACATAAGGAGTTCAATGGTGAATAATATATTTTCTCTTTTACACCATTCCCAAGTGTTACATTTCTTAAAAGGATGTCTTCAGTATTACTTTTATTATACCTAAAGTTAAATATTGAACCGTTGGTAACAAAACTTAATTCTGAATTTGGATTCGCTTTATCATGATTTAAAACTACTGGAATTGCATATTGTTTTATCAAAGGTGTATAGTCTATATATGATGTTGCTCCAGAAACAAAACCATCTCCTGTATTTTTATGGTATTCTACACTTATTGCTCCATAATAATCATTGGCTCCATTATGCACTCTAACCATATCTGTTTTTCCATCACCATTAAAATCAAAAGGAATTAAATGTGAAAGGTCGACAGTGTTCCCACTACCAGGATATATTGCACTTTCGTAATAATAAAAGGAATACACTTCAGATGATTTTATAAATGAAATGCCATTTGACAAAAACTTAGAATAGTTTGTTCCATAATCATTTGGAATAATAAAATCTGTTTTCCCATCACCGTTGTAATCTCCTAACAAAATGGGTCTTGTAAGCGAAATATTTGAATTTGAATAATTTTTTAAAAGTATAAAGGTATTGTTTTCATTCAAAGTATATATTTTAACTCCACCTTCTTCAAAAATGAATAAATCAGATTTCTGATCTCCATTAAAATCTGCCACATATATTTGACTCAGATCTGTTATGCTTATATTACCAGAATAAGAAACTTGACCTGAGGTTAATCTTCTATCTAAATTTACAAAATAAGTTTTTCCTGCAGGGTAATTATAGGTATACGTTGAACAATAATTTTGATACTGAAAAGATACCCCTTTTTCTATCGCAATTAAATCAGACAACCCATCTCCATTAAAATCTCCATTTATGTATGTTTTAGGGATTTCATTTTCTATTGAAACCCATGTTGGATTAGGGTCGACTGGGTCTTCCGGGATAACAATATTAGAATCAGTATTATTTGTTTCTTTCAGTAAGCTTCCGCATGGGTACTTAAAATATGCAAAAACTGCTTTAGGAAAATCAAAATTAACGTTATATTGATAATAAATAGGATTGGTAGAGCCACTAGAATAACAATTAAAAGAAGTTGTAGCATTAGACTTTTTAATTATAACCCATCCTTGATCTGGCATTAATTTTCCATTTCCTCCATAAAGGCTCAGCCAATTTATAGGCATAATATCTATAAAAGAACCAACATTATGCTCTACTCCTATATTTAGCCCAGAAGTTGTAATATTATTAAAATAATAATATTTCTTTCTAGCATCAGTTCCCGCTGTAGGATATAAAATTATATCTTGATTCCCGTCACCATCAAAATCGCCAGTAATCGTTGAAGATGTCATATAATTAATATTACTCATGTTTAATGAAGTCCCATTTGGGTTCATCATTACTTGTTCTGATGTGTCATTATATCCAAAAACTGTCGGGTTTAAACTTTTCGAATTATCTCCTGTTTTTTCTGTTATTTTAACCAGTCTTTCATACCCTAAAGATGTTAAATTATGTTCTAAAACGTAATTTCTAAAACCTACGTTATTGGACTTAATTTTAACCTCACTTAATATTAGAGTTATTCTAACTTCCTCTCCATTTACATAAGCTTTTTCAACTCTGTTCCTATTTTTATATATGAACTCAATATCATTAATTTGAGCATTTGCCCCCTGTGCTCCATATTTTATTTTTTTTATAAACAACTTATTATCTTGATTATAATATTCATAATTAACTTTCACCTCAAGTGGATCAGTCATATAAGTTATTCCCCATTCTGACTTAGAATATGAGTTTGGAGTATTTCCGTAATAAGCTTTTGTTCCATCTGGAAATTCAACAATAAAATATTGTGGTCCATATGCTGTAGTCCCGTAAGACGTAATTTTTAAATTACTGTAATTTTCAGTTTGATACTCTACTCCATCACCCCCATAAACATCTCCTTGATTTTTCAATAATAGTCTTTGTCCGTCCAAAGCAAACCTATCTAATATGTCAAACTTAACTTCTCTATTAATACCATCGTGGTAAATTGTCGATGGAATTCTTGTTATAGATGATATACCATTAATATTCCAACCATAACCGGCAATATCATTACCTGATTGGCTATTATAACTGATTGATAATTTTGGCTCAATATTTCTTATTCCTGGAGGAACTAAAAATGGAATATCATATTTTGCTCCGCCACTTAGTGATACGGACAACTCTCCTTTGGTTACTCCGACTTCTTCAGAAGAACCTGTTGGCTGGATAGTTTCCGTATTCTGACTTTCAAGAACTTTATTAGTCGCCAAATTATTAGACTTCTCTAATTCAATACTTTCTCTTTTTATAGGAATTAAATCTTCAACAGGAATTCCTTTTCTTATATCTTCTTGGGAAAATAAAGCATTGATGCTTGTTATAAAGACGATTGTAAAAAATATTTTTTTCAAAGCTTATTTTTATTTTTTTATGATTGTTATCGAAGTATTCTCATTGTTGGAATAAATAATTAAAATGAAATAATTACCAACAGGATAATTGTTAAAAGAAATAATCTTTGAACTTTCAAGCTTACTACTTTCAATAGTATTTAGTAACTGTCCATTTGAAGAGAAGATCTTTATGCTTTTCACGTAATTATCCCCTAAAACTTTCCAATTTAAATAGAGTTGTTCTTTTACAGGATTAGGATAATACGATATTAAATCACCGGGATTAAATTTCAATAAATCATCGTCTTCTAAATCTGAAAATTCTTTAACATTTTCATTAGACTGTCTTGAGTCGTCACACCCTAGACATAAAGTCCTCAATATTTGATTCCCTGCTGAATCATATCCAAATCTAATTCTATCAGGATTTTGTGCGCTAACAGTGATTGACACCACAAAAAAAGTGAAAAATAAAATAAATCTCATAGTTTATAAATTTCCTGCAAAAGTATTTTATAAAACATTAGATTACAAATAAAATTTATTTTTTTCATAAAAAATCTATTTAATTATAATAAATAAAAAAAATAAAACATAATATAAAATTTTATGTAGAAAAAAATATATTTTGTTTAAAATGCTGCATTAGTTGTAGCAAAAAAATATTTCAAAAAAAATTGCTGCGAAAAGTGTAGCAAAATAATTTTATTTACTAATTTGCTCATACTATAATTCAAGTATACTATATGGTCAAAAATTCTATTAGCAGGACATTAGGAATTACTCAAATGGAACTGGCTCAACTACTTCATATTAGTCGTAGCCAATTATCTCTATATGAAATTGGCAAACGAGATTTACCCGTACAGGCTAAAATAAAACTAAGTGAAATGCTAAAGGCAGTCCATGATGCCTCTAAAAATACTTTGTCATTACATTCTGAAACCATAAATTCGGAAGACTACAAAAAAATAATCCATGAGCTATTGCTAGAGAACAAGAATAAACAGATTATAAATGAAAAGAAAATTCAACAAATACTCACTAAAGTAGCTAAAAATGAAGCTTTACTATATTTAATAGAATTTCTCAAAAAAGAAAAAGAGACTACTCAACCGGAGTTCATTACTATCTTAGAACACAAGAGTAAACAATTTAACCCTCGTAACACTTCTAAAATAATCCTAAAACTGAAATTAAAAATAGAAGCATTAAAACAAGAAGAGGAACAACTACTGAAAAAACTATTATAACGACACAAAACCTTGTCTTAGTATTACTTTAACCTAAGTTTAATTCTTTCTGTTAAACTTCATTTAAAGTGTGCATTTTCAATACATTATGGTATTTAAATTGTTTGTTATAAAACATAACTTAAAATATTATAAATTATGTATTCAGTAACAAACATAACAACAATTGCAGACTGCGATGTGTTGTTGACTATGGCTAAAAAGAAAAAGCTGATTTAACGTTCAAAAAACTTTCTGAAGAGCGCTTAGTAGCTAATTACAGTTCTACCGCTGTAGAAATTGATGCAATCTTACAAGGTGTGATTGCTGAAATTGACGCTGTAATTACCGTTTTAGCAGTACTTCCTGAAGGAACCACGAAAGAGTCCGAGGAAAAACGAAAAGTGCGTCTGGAGTATAAAAAGTTTTTACTTGAAAACCGCAAAGAAAGTTATGGAGCTGTCGCTTTATTAGAAAAAGAATTAGATCTTGAACGAGTGATAAAACAACTTGATGAAATAGATGTTTTTATTGCTGCTGTAACGGCACATAAAGCTATGTTATAAAAAAGTAAAAACTAAAAAAACCGTTCCGATAACGGAACGGTTTTTTACTTTTATTTTGAATTGGATTACCCTCCGAAGTCGTCGAAACGAACATTTTCTTTTGGCACACCCCAATCGTCACACATTTTTACAACTGCGTTGTTCATCATTGGTGGTCCACAGAAATAGAATTCGATATCTTCCGGCGATTCATGTAATTTCAAATGGTTGTCGATAACTACATTGTGAATGAATCCTACGAAACCGTCTCCTTCTCCGTTTGGTCCGTCTTTAACTTTCCAATTATCTTCCGGTAACGGTTCAGATAATGCAATATGGAATTTAAAGTTAGGAAAATCTTTCTCTAAAGCTCTGAAGTGATCTACATAGAATAATTCACGTTTAGAACGTCCACCGTACCAATAGGTAACTTTTCTTCCTGTTTTAACTGTACGGAACAAATGGTATAAATGAGAACGCATTGGCGCCATACCTGCACCACCACCGATGTACACCATTTCAGCATCAGACTCGTTGATGAAAAATTCACCATAAGGACCAGAAACGGTTACAGGGTCACCTGGTTTTCTTGAGAAAATATATGAAGATGCAATTCCCGGATTTACTTTCATCCATCCGTTGATATTTCTATCCCATGGCGGAGTAGCGACACGTACATTTAACATAATTTTACGACCTTCTGCAGGGTAAGAAGCCATTGAATAGGCTCTTTCTACACTCTCCGTATTTTTCATAATTAAAGGCCATAGTCCGAATTTATCCCATTCTAATTGGAATTTATCCGGTTCTCCCGGGTGTTCAATCGGGTGAGCTGAAATGTCAATATCAGTATATTTGATTTCACATGGCGGAATCTCAATTTGGATATATCCTCCCGGTTCGTAGTGCATATCATCTGGTAATTCTACTACGAATTCTTTGATAAATGATGCTACGTTGTAGTTAGAGTGAACTTTAGCTTGGAATTTTTTGATACCGAAAATTTCTTCCGGTACTTCAATTACCATATCTCCTTTTACTTTCACTTGACATCCTAAACGCCATCCTTCTGCAAGCTCCCTTCTGTTAAAATGAGGTGTTTCTGTTGGCAATGCTTCACCACCACCTGAAAGGACTTTACATTTACATTGGATACAAGTTCCACCACCACCGCAAGCTGATGGTAAGAAAATTTTTGACCCTCCTAAAGTAGATAAAAGAGAAGCTCCTGAACCTACTTCAATTTCGTTTTCTTTATTAATTGTAATTTTTACTGGTCCTGAAGGAACTAATTTTGCTTTTGCAAACAAAATAACAGCAACCAAAACCAATAATAAAACTAAAAATGCGATTACGGTTGTTGTAATTAATCCCGCAGTACTTACTTCTAATGCTATCATAATTAATTTTGTGCTATTTCAGTTAATGAATCTTTTACAGTTTCTACAACAGTAGAATCCGGAGTCACTTCAACAGGTAATTCTTCTTTAACCGGAGCAACGTTTTCTACTACCTCCTTTTTAGGAGCTTCGTCACCACCTGTTAACATACCACCAAAAGACATGAACCCGATAGCCATTAATCCGGTTAAGATAAATGTAATACCTAATCCACGGAATGCCGGCGGAACGTTTGAATATCTGATTTTTTCACGAATAGCAGCGATAGCTAAAATTGCTAAAAACCATCCGATACCTGAACCAACTCCATAAACAGTTGCTTCTACAATGTTCCCGAATTCTCTTTGTTGCATGAATAGTGAACCTCCTAAGATAGCACAGTTTACAGCAATCAACGGTAAGAAGATACCTAAAGAGTTATATAAAGCAGGTGCAAATTTTTCAACAATCATTTCTACTAACTGTACCATTGTAGCAATTGTAGCAATAAATAAAATGAAAGTTAAGAAGCTTAAATCGTATTCTGCATATTCTTCTCCTAACCAAGCTAAAGCTCCCGGACGAAGTAAATATTGATCTAATAAATAGTTTAATGGTACCGTTACTAACATAACGAAGATTACCGCAGCACCAAGACCTACAGCAGTAGATACTTTTTTAGAAACCGCTAAGTAAGAACACATTCCTAAGAATGTAGCGAATACCATATTATCAATAAAAATTGACTTTAAAAATAATTGTAATAATTCCATTTCTTAGTGTGTTTCTTCAATTAAACTTTTGTTTCTAGAACGTTGGAATCCAATAATCAATCCTAATGTAATTAAGGCCATTGGCGCTAACAACATGAAACCGTTATTTTCGTATCCAATTGCATATAAACCAGTTTTATCAACTGGATTACCTAACACTTCAAATCCGAATAATTTTCCGGAACCTAATAATTCACGGAAAAATCCAACTGTAATCAAAATCAATCCGTAACCGGCACCGTTACCAATACCATCTAGGAATGATTTCCAAGGTGTGTTTCCCAAAGCGAAAGCCTCAAAACGTCCCATGATAATACAGTTAGTAATAATCAATCCTACGAATACTGATAATTTTTTCGCTAAATCCGGAACATAAGCTTTTAACGTTAAATCCACAATAATTACCAAAGCCGCAGCAACTACTAACTGAGTAATAATACGAATTGAATTAGGAATAATATTACGCATTAATGAAATAACCATATTACCCATAGCGGTAACGAAAATTACCGACAAAGCCATGATGATAGAAGCTTTCAATTCGGCAGTAATCGCTAATGCAGAACAAATACCTAATACTTGAACTGTAATAGGGTTATTATCAAACAAAGGATCCTTTACAAGCCCTAAATTCTTTTTGGAGAACAATGGCTCTTTTTCTGTTTTTTGTGTATCTGCCATAGTTTATTTTTTTAAAGTTTCAAAATAAGGTAAGTACAGGCTAATTCCTTTTTTCAACATAGCACTTACCCCATTACTTGTAATAGTAGCACCAGAAATTGCATCCACTTCATTATCTGTCTTATCTTCATTGTTAGGGTCAGCGTTAGATTTAGAAGTAGTTACTGCTTTATAGTTTCCTTCTTTATCGTAGATCATTTCACCTTTGAAATCATCTTTAAAGAATGGCTCAGTAATATTAGCTCCTAATCCCGGAGTTTCTCCTTTGTGATCGAAGAATACACCATTGATTGACTTTAAATCATCATTCAAGGCTACATAACCCCAAATAGCATCCCATAAACCATTTCCTCTTACCGGAATGATATAAATGGTTTTACCATCTTTCTCACTAACAAACATTGGTAAACGTTGTGTTTTACCTGCTTTTGCAGCATCTTGTTCTTTTTTTACATCAATTAAGTAAGCTTCAGGATTTTCAGTAGCGGTTGTCCCTTCAATCACATATTGCTTTTTAATATACTGTGTAAACATTTCGGTAGCATTAGCACGAGTTGCTTCTACACCGATAGAACTTAAAATATCTATTTGCGTTTTAACTTTATCGTTGTTATCACGCATTTCTTTCGTTGCATTTGCAAAGAATGCCAACAACGAACCTACTACTACTACTAATATTACAGCAAATACTAGAGTATATACGTTTGAATCTGTACGTTTTGTTGACATAAATTAAGCAGTTTTAAGTTTTAAACGTTTCATTCTTCTCTTCACGTTTGCCTGAACTACATAATGATCGATAGTTGGAGCAAATACATTCATTAATAAGATTGCCATCATTACTCCTTCCGGGAATGCAGGGTTGAAAACTCTAATTAAGATTGAGAACAATCCAATTAAGAATCCGTAGATCAATTTACCTGTATTCGTTTGAGAAGCCGTTACCGGATCAGTAGCCATATATACAATACCAAAAGCGATACCTCCAACTAATAAATGTTGGTACCATGGGAAAGCCATTAAGCTATAGAATTTGGTTCCTTCTAAAATTACTCCAGAACTTACTAAACCGTTAAAAATTAATCCCATTACAGCAGCACCTACAACAGCTGAAATCATAATACGAGCACTACCGATACCCGCTAAGATCAATAACAATCCTCCGAATATAATCAATACAGTAGATGTTTCACCTACAGAACCTGGAATCAACCCCATGAACATATCGTAAGCCGAATGATGTAATTCTTTATTTTGAGCCAATTGACCTAAAATAGTTTCACCTGAAATAGCATCTACGCCATTTGCTTTTTTAACACCGTCAACCACTCCGTGAACCCAAACTTTATCTCCAGACATCCAAGCTGCCCAGTTGAAGAATAAAAAGGCACGAATTGTTAATGCCGGATTAAGGACATTCATACCCGTACCACCGAATAATTCTTTACCAATGATTACCCCAAATGCAACGGCAACCGCTAACATCCATAAAGGCAAATCAATAGGAACAATAAGCGGCACAAGCATACCTGTTACCAAGTATCCTTCTTCTACTTCATGTTTTTTTACCGTAGCGAAAATAAATTCGATCCCTAAACCTACACCATAAGAAACGATTAATAAAGGAAGAATTTTTTGTAAACCAACGATGAAATTATCTAAACTCAAGAAAGCTGTACTTTCAAAACCATTGATTTGACCGTTCATTTGATAACCGGCATTAAACATACCAAATAGCAATACCGGAACCATAGCCATGATAACCGTGTTCATCACACGCTTTAAATCGGCTGCATCTCTAACATGCGCACCAGAGTGCGTTGTAATGTTAGGCATATAAAGAAAAGTATGCAAAGCATTGAACGATTGTTCAAATTTAGTACCGCTGTACTTTTCTTTTAAATTATGTAAATTTTGTTTTAAACTCATTTTTAGTGATATTAAATTTCTTTAGAGATTAACCAACTTCTTTAATCATTAAATCCAAACCTTGTCTCACTATTCTTTGATGATCTTGTTTAGAAACATCAACAAATTCAGTTAAAGCGAAATCTTCAGGAGCTACTTCATAGATTCCTAAAGCCTCCATTTGATCGATATCTTTAACTAAAATTGCTTTTAATAGCTGCATTGGATAAATATCTAAAGGACAAACTTTCTCATATTCACCAGTTAATACAAATCCTCTGTGTTCTCCATTCGTATTTGTATTTAAATCATATTTCTTGTTTGGTGTTAAAAACGAGAACATTCCAGCTCTGTAAACACTAAATTTATTAGGGCGTGGTAAATTCCAACCAAAGAAATCATAATCATCACCTTCCGGAATAGCTGTAACTTGATTGTGATAAAATCCTAAGAAATCTTCTTTTGATTTTTTATCTCCTGTCAACACATTACCGCTAATTACACGGTACGTATTTCCTTTCAAATTTCCGTTAACTAAATCTGCCATCTGAGAACCTGCTATAGCTTTCACATAAGAAGGATTCTCAAAACCTGTTCCTGTTAAAGCAACCGTTCTTTCAAAATTAACTTTACCTGTTAAGAACAATTCTCCGATGATTGCTACATCTTCGATTTGAACTACCCAAGCACGTTCTCCTTTATTTAATGGATCAATTATTGCTATTTGAGTTGAAACTAACCCAACCGGATGTTTCCCTGAACCTTTGTGAACTTCTAATCCTTCTACTGTAGGAATAAAGTCAGCTTGGGAAGTTACTGTTAAGTGAACTTTTCCTGAAGTTAGTTTTTTAAGAGCCGTAAAACCAGCAGCCAATGCTTCTTTTTTATCCGCTAAAACAAAATTCAAATCTCCCGCTAATGGAGCAGAATTAATACCAGACACAAAAATAGCTTTTGGAGTTTCAGCCGAATTCGCAATTACGTCATAAGGACGTTGTTTTACAAATGGCCAGCATCCAGAAGCTAACAACATTTCTTTTACTTGATTACCATCTAAATCCTTAGGGTTTTTCTTACTATGCTCCACTGAGACATCTTGAGAATCGGCAGCGATTTTAACAGCTAAAATAACTCTTTTTTCGCCTCTTACAATCTCTTGAATCGTCCCGCTAACCGGTGATACAAACTTTACAGCTTCATCATTTTTTGAGTAAAAAATGACTTCACCTGCTTTCACCTTAGCTCCTTCTTTCACAACCATTTTTGGGGTTACACCATGAAAATCAGAAGGTTTGATAGCATAGACTTTCGAGCGGGTAGTTGCTGTAACGTTTTTTTCAGCTTCACCCTTCAACTTAAGGTCTAAACCTTTTTTAATTCGAATGTCTTTTGACATGTTATTGAAGATATGGTTAGTACTATATTTTTATAAAACAGGCAAATTTAATTAATTACCCTTTGCGATACCAAAAATTAAGTTGGGCTTTTTATTTATTTATACTCATTCTAAATTAACAACTTTCAATTATATAGGCTTTTAATTTGCATTACTCAGAATAGTTTGATTATTTTTACAACAAAACTGTGACACACATGAGTTTCAAGAACATTTTTTTAGCCTTTTTAACATTATTTACTCTTTCTGCTTCAGCTCAAAAAGAAGTTGAAAAAACACCACCTTTCAATATCAAAACTATTTGTTTTGTTAAAAATAGTGTAATCAGTGTACCTTTTTTTCAATTAGGCGAAGCATTTGAGTTTCAATTTGATGATTTATATGCGAATGAAGCTGATTATTATTACACTATTACACAATGCAACTATGATTGGACTCCAACTACTTTAGCCAAAAACGAATATTTACAAGGATTAGATAATCAGCGCATTATGACTTATCAAAATTCTTACAACACATTACAATCATATTCTCATTATGTTCAGGCTTTTCCAAATCGCTATAACCAAATTACCAAAACGGGAAATTACATCATCAAAATTTTTAACGATGAACAAGAATTAGTTTTTTCGCGAAAATTTGTCATTTATCAAGACAAAACAACAATAACCGGAGAAGTAAGACGCGCCAGAGATTTTGAAGGAATGAATACCAAACAAAATATCGAGATCGCTATCGATTATGGAGAGCAATATCTTCAAGATCCTATTCGAAATGTCAAGCTTTGTATTTTTCAAAATGCTAACTGGAATACTGCAATAACCAATATCAAGCCTCAATATACTTTAGGGACTCAATTGATTTACAAATACAACAAGGAGACTCAGTTTTGGGGCGGGAATGAATTTTACACCTTTGACACTTCGAATATCAGAATAATCAATAATAGTGTAGCACGTGTTACATCAGGAGACAACATTTACAACTCTTTCTTGTATACATCGCTTCCCCGCAGGAATAATGTTTATACTTATTTCCCCGATTTTGATGGCAACTTTTATGTAAAAAATGCTTCAGCAGTTGACAATAACGAAATAGAATCTGACTATTCCTGGGTTTATTTCTCTCTTGACACACCCGAATTATTTTCAAAAGAAGATATTTACATCAACGGAATGTTTAACAATTACGATTTAGGCGAAGAAAACAAAATGGCGTTTAACCCAAAAACAAATCGCTACGAAAAAGCATTATACCTAAAGCAAGGTTATGTAAATTACCAATATGTCATAGCTAATGCGTCCAAAAAAATTAATTTTGAAGATGCTATTGACGGAAACTTTTATTTAACTGAAAACACATACACTATTTTAGTTTACTACCGTAATAATACTGATCGCTATGATCGCGTTATAGGCATCGCTACCATTAATAGTGAAGACATTCGTAATTAAACATGAGCAGAAAAGACGCCAAGTACAGAAGCAGCAAATGCTTAAATTGTAATACTCCTTTAGATTTTAGCGAACGCTATTGCCATTATTGCGGACAATTAAATTCGACTAAAAAAATCACCATTTCAGATTTCATCGAAGAATTTTTTTCTAATTTCTACGCTTATGATTCTAAGTTGCGAAATTCGATACTTTCTATCTTTTCAAAGCCAGGCGTTTTATCCAAAAGATATAACGCAGGACAAAGAGCTACTTACGCTAATCCTTTTCGTTTGTTTTTAAGCGTTTCTATTTTACTGTTTTTAAGTTTTTCTATCACTGAAGACAAGGACAAAACCAAACCAAAAACTTCAGAATTAATTGAAGCTGAAACCAAAAATGACAGCATCACGGTAACCACTGACTTATTTGGCAAAAAGGAAACTCAAACCTATAAAAACTTGAGTATTGACTCTATTTACAAAGAAGAAATCTTACATAAAAACGCTAATAATCGTTTTAAGAAATTAAAATATACCTTAACTTCTTTTAGAAATTACCATATAGAACATCCCGATAAAGAAGTTAGTTTTATGCTAAAAGATTTAGGGTATGAAAACAGCAGAATGAATCGCTTTTTAGCCAGCAAAGCCAAAACCTTTAAAACAAACGATATAGAGGACGAAATTTTAGAATATTTTTACGAAAAACTTCCGTTTTTAATCTTCCTTTCTATCCCTTTCATTACAGTTATATTCTGGATGGTATTTTACAATAGAAACATCAATTATACTGAGCATCTGATTTTTGTATATACTTTCTATACTTTTATATTTATTTGTTTTATACTTTTCAATGTAATCGACATTTTTAGCTCAGCTTTTCAAAATTTTATTTCATTTGTTTGTTTCTTTTTAGTATTTCCATATTATTTATACCGGTCTTTAAGAAATTTTTATCAATTGAGCCGTTGGAAAACAATTTTTAAATTAGTACTTTTACATCCATTATTCATGATTGCATTCTTATTCGTAATATTTATTGCGTTTATTTTTGGAATATTAATAAAATAGATGGTAACCCAAATTACAAAAGGCATTAAAATCTCTGTATTGACTAGTTTTGAAGGTACTTATTTCAAAAACTACAGAATCCACTTTGCCTTTAGTTATCAAATTACCATAGAAAACCAAAGCAAAGATTCAGTTCAGTTAAACTCAAGACACTGGGAAATCTTAGACGCTTTAAACAACAAAGAATTAGTAGATGGCGAAGGCGTTGTGGGGAAAAAACCGGTTTTAAAACCAGGCGAAAAACACACCTATACTTCAGGTTGCCTTCTTTCCTCTCCTATTGGAGCCATGAAAGGTTATTTTAATATGATCAACTTTACAACGACTAAAAGCTTTAAAGTTTTCATTCCCACTTTTAAATTCAGTGCCCCTTTTGCCTTGAATTAAGTTTTTATTAACGCTTTGTCAATCACTTTTATTACTGAAGAATATTTATTTTTTAGTAAATTTGCGTACCAAAAATTTAATAATTCCTAAACAACAATATCATGTCAAAAGGATTTTTCAATGTTCCGAAGGCAGTAAACGAACCTGTAAAATCGTATGCCCCCGGAACCCCAGAAAGAGAGCAGGTTTTAGCTGCCTACAAAAAAATGTGGAATGAAACTGTAGATGTTCCATTATATATTGGCAAAGAAGAGATCAGAACCGGAAACACCAGAAATTTAACAGCTCCTCACGACCACCAACACGTTGTAGGGACATACCATTTAGCTGAAAAAGAGCATGTGGAAAAAGCTATTGCTACTGCTTTAGAAGCTCGTAAAAAATGGGCTAACACTTCTTGGGAATCCAGAGCTGCTATTTTCTTAAAAGCTGCTGAATTAGTTGCCGGACCGTACCGTGCCAGAATCAACGCAGCAACGATGATTGCTCAATCAAAAACTGTTCATCAAGCAGAAATTGACTCGGCTTGTGAATTAACAGATTTCTTGCGTTTTAATGTGGAATACATGACGCAAATCTATAAAGAACAACCTATTTCAGATTCTTCGGTTTGGAATCGTGTAGAACACCGCCCGCTAGAAGGTTTTGTTTATGCTATTACTCCTTTCAACTTTACCGCTATTGCTGCTAATTTACCGGCAAGTGCTGCTATGATGGGTAATGTGGTTGTTTGGAAACCAAGTGATAGTCAAATTTTCTCTGCAAAAGTAATCATTGATATTTTCAAAGAAGCCGGCGTTCCGGATGGCGTAATCAACGTAGTTTACGGAGATCCGGTAATGATTACCGATACCTTATTAGCTAGTCCTGATTTTGCAGGTATTCACTTCACAGGATCAACTCATGTATTTAAAGATTTATGGGCTAAAGTAGGTGCTAACATTCACAACTATAAAACGTATCCAAGAATTGTTGGCGAAACAGGCGGTAAAGATTTTATCGTAGCACACCCTTCTGCAAATGTAAAACAAGTAGTAACAGGAATTGTTCGTGGTGCTTTTGAATTCCAAGGACAAAAATGTAGTGCTGCTTCAAGAGTTTACATTCCGCAAAGTTTATGGTCAGCAGTGAAAGACCAATTAACAGCAGACGTTCAATCGATTAAAATGGGTTCACCAGAAGATTTATCGAACTTCTTTACAGCGGTAATTCACGAAGGTTCGTTCAATAAATTAGTTTCTTACATTGAACAAGCAAAACAAGATAGCGATGCTGAAGTTATTTTAGGCGGCGGTTATGACAACTCAAAAGGATGGTTTGTGGAACCAACCGTTATTTTGACTACAAATCCTAAATACAAAACTATGGAAACGGAACTTTTCGGACCTGTAGTAACTATTTATGTATACGAAGACGCAAAATGGGCTGAAACTTTAGAATTAGTTGACGCTACTTCAGAATACGCTTTAACAGGAGCTATTTTCAGTCAGGATCGTTATGCTATTGAAGAAGCAACTCTTGCTTTACAAAATGCTGCCGGAAACTTCTACATCAACGATAAACCAACAGGTGCAGTTGTAGGAAATCAACCTTTTGGTGGCGCCAGAGCATCAGGAACTAACGATAAAGCAGGTTCTATTCTGAACTTATTGCGTTGGGTTTCACCAAGAACCATCAAAGAAACGCTTATTGTTCCGGAAGATTACAGATATCCATTTTTAGGATAAGACAGATCATAAAAAAGTCCCGCAATTGCGGGACTTTCTATTTTTAGTTTTTCTTGTTATACTTCATAGGAAGATACACTACTTTTTTGGTTTCAAAGAATTCATCATCAAAAATTTCAGCCAAATCAAAAAGCTGTACATTTTGGTACACTGCTAATTCTTCTGACAAATCACCTCCTTTTAGATAGAGAATTCCGTTTTTCATTTCGTGAACCGAATCTTTAGCGATTTTTCCTTTTACCCATTTTACAAAATCAGGCATATTGGTCACCGCACGACTTACCACAAAATCAAATTCTTCTTTAACTAATTCGGCACGCTTTTGCTCTGCTTTTACATTTTTCAATCCAAGAGCATTCGCTACTTCGGTTACTACTTTTATTTTTTTAGCAATAACATCAATCAAATAAAAATCCACATTGGGATACAAAATTGCCAATGGAATTCCAGGAAAACCTCCACCGGTTCCAACGTCCATAATTTTAGCTCCATCTTTAAACGGAAGCACTTTGGCAATCCCTAAAGAATGAAGTACATGACGCGTATATAATTCGTCAATATCCTTGCGTGAAATTACGTTAATTTTAGCATTCCATTCGTTATACAAATCCTGTAACATTTTAAACTGTTCTATCTGTTTTTCAGACAAATCAGGAAAGTATTGCAAAATTTTATCCATCTTATAAATTTTCAACAAAAATACATCTTTTCGTTAAGAAATATTTTTTTTAAGCTGTATTTCGAAAAAGAATATTAGTACCTTTGAAACCATCAATGAATTAATGAATTATGCAAAATAAAACCCCTATTTTTTCGAAAACGAATAACGCAGCTTTTTTTAGAACGTTAAATAAAAGAGTTAATACTTATTTTAAAGAGAATAACCTAAAAAAAACAGGAAACTGGAAATTACATTTAAAAACAGTTATTATGTTCAGCTTGTTTTTAGCTCCTTACTTCTTTCTGATAGGAATGGAAATGCCTTTTTGGGTTTACTTACTTTTAAATATTGTAATAGGTATAGGAATGGCCGGCGTTGGAATGAATGTAATGCACGACGGCAACCACGGAGCGTATTCTACCAAAAGCTGGGTAAACAAAATTATGGGTAGCAGTATCTATATTTTGGCAGGAAACGTTTATAACTGGCAAGTTCAACACAATGTTCTCCACCACACGTATACTAATATTCACGGTCATGACGAAGATTTAGATGCCGGAAAAATCATTCGTTTTACGCAAAAGGCGAAATGGCATAGATTCCATAAATTCCAACACTACTACTCTATTTTCTTATATGGATTACTGACTTTCAATTGGGCAATTACTACTGATTTCCTTCAAATGAAACGTTATTTAAAACGTCAATTGTCTTATGGGAATTTCAAAAAACCGGCTTTTCAATGGACTACATTAATCATTACTAAAGTAATTTATTTCTCAATTTGGTTAGTTACTCCTATGGTTTTAGGGATTACTTGGTGGAAAGTTTTAATCGGTTTTGTGTTAATGCACTATACTGCCGGACTTATTTTAAGCGTGGTTTTCCAATTGGCTCACGTTGTTGAAGACACTACAAATCCGGAACCAAACGAAGAAGGAGAAATGGAACACACTTGGGCAGCACATCAATTGTTCACTACTGCTAATTTTGCACCAAAAAACTGGTTGGTAAATTACTTTACCGGTGGATTGAACCATCAAATTGAACATCACATTTTCCCGAATATCAGTCATATTCACTACAAAAAAATATCTGAAATTGTAAAAGAAACAGCGCACGAGTTTGATTTACCGTATTACGAATTCAAAACTACTCGTCAGGCTATTTATTCTCACTTCAAACATTTAAAAGAATTGGGAAGAAAACCACAATTTGCATCATAAAATAACACAACAATAATCCATTATGAATCACGTATTATCTGATCGTATCAACAATTTGGCTGTATCGCAGACTTTAGCTATGGCAGCTTTAGCTCGCGAATTAAAAGCTCAAGGGAAAGACATCATCAGTTTAAGTTTGGGAGAACCTGATTTTAACACTCCCGATTTTATTAAAGAAGCGGCAAAAAAAGCAATTGACGACAACTGGAGTGCTTATCCTCCGGTGGATGGTTATGTAGATTTAAAAGAAGCTATTTGCCATAAATTCAAACGCGATAATAACTTAACGTATACCCCTTCTCAAATTGTAGTTTCAACGGGTGCAAAACAATCTTTATACAACATTGCTCAGGTAATGCTAAACGATGGCGACGAAGTAATTTTACCGGCACCTTATTGGGTTAGTTATTTTGAAATTGTTAAACTTTCCGGAGGAATTCCGGTTGAAGTTCCTACTTCAGTTGAAAGCAATTTCAAAATGACGGCTGCGCAATTAGAAGCGGCCATCACGCCAAAAACGAAAATGATGTGGTTCAGTTCGCCTTGTAATCCATCAGGTTCAATTTACAGCAAAGCAGAATTAGAAGCTTTAGTTGACGTATTGAAAAAACATCCGCAGATTTATGTTGTTTCTGACGAAATTTACGAGCACATTAACTATACCGATTCGTATTGCAGTATTGGTTCGCTTCCAGGAATGGAAGACAGAACAATTACCGTAAATGGTGTAGCTAAAGCTTTCGCTATGACCGGATGGAGAATTGGTTACATTGGCGCTCCGGAATTCATTGCTAAAGCGTGTACCAAAATTCAAGGACAAGTAACTAGTGGTGCTAATTCTATTGCGCAAAGAGCAACTTTAGCGGCGGTTTCTGCAGAACCTTCTGCCATTCAATATATGGTGGACTCTTTCACAAAACGTAAGGACATTGTTTACGACTTACTTTCTGAAATTCCAGGTTTTAAAGTGAATCAACCGGAAGGTGCGTTCTATTTCTTCCCTGATGTTTCTGAATATTTCGGAAAAACTATCAAAGGAAAAGAAATCAACAACGCTAATGATTTTGCTATGTTTTTATTAGCAGAAGCTAATGTGGCAACTGTAACCGGAGATGCTTTTGGAAATCCAAATTGTATCCGTTTATCGTATGCTACTAGCGAAGAATTATTACGCGAAGCAATTAAAAGAATTAAAGAAGCTTTGGTTTAAAACATAATTTTTTCAAATAAATGCCCTAAGTAAACTTGGGGCTTTTTTTTATAAACATCAACACAACAACCATGCGTAAAAAAATAGTTTTATTAGGTTCGGGTGAGCTCGGAAAAGAATTTGTGATTGCAGCGCAACGATTAGGACAATATGTAATTGCAGTTGACAGTTATGCTAATGCTCCGGCCATGCAAGTAGCTCACGAATTTGAAGTTATCAACATGTTAGATGGCGCTGAGCTAGACCGGATTATCGCTAAACACCAACCCGATTTTATTGTTCCGGAAATTGAAGCCATCAGAACCGAACGTTTTTATGATTACGAAAAACAAGGAATCACTGTAGTTCCATCAGCTAAAGCGGCTAATTTTACCATGAACCGTAAAGCTATTCGCGATTTAGCGGCTAAAGATTTAGGACTTCGTACAGCTAATTACCGTTATGCAACATCTCAAGAAGAATTGGAAAAAGCAGTTGCTGAAGTTGGAATTCCTTGTGTGGTAAAACCATTAATGAGTTCGTCAGGAAAAGGACAATCAACTATTAAAGCTGAGGCTGATATCGAAAAAGCGTGGAAATATGCGGTAGAAGGTTCTCGTGGTGATTTAGTGGAAGTAATCGTGGAAGCATTCGTTAATTTTAACTCTGAAATTACTTTATTAACGGTAACCCAAAACAATAATTTACCAACCTTGTTTTGTGCACCAATTGGTCACCGACAAGAACGTGGTGATTACCAAGAAAGTTGGCAGCCGGCTAACGTTTCAGACGCAGCTATCGCCGAAGCACAAGACATGGCTAAAAAAGTAACGGAAGCCCTTGGCGGAGCCGGAATTTTTGGTGTGGAATTTTTCTTAGCCGATGAAGGTGTTTATTTCTCAGAATTATCGCCTCGTCCGCATGATACCGGAATGGTAACTTTAGCCGGAACACAAAATTTTAGCGAATTCGAATTGCATTTACGTACTATTTTAAGCTTTCCCATTGCTGAAATTACGTTAGAAAAAGCGGGAGCAAGTGCTGTAATTTTAGCTTCTGATTTTTCTGAAAATCCTCAATTTGAAGGCTTAGAAAAAATAGCTGCTTTACCTAAAACTGATTTTAGACTTTTTGGCAAACCAACTTCTCGTCCATACAGAAGAATGGGAGTTGCTCTAACTTACGATACATTAGGAACTCCAATGGAAGAAATTGTAGAAAAAGCAAAAACCGCAGCAGCATTAGTTACTGTTAAAGCGTAACCATAAATAAGCTGTTTACTTTTTAAAAAGTAAGCAGCTTTTCTTTTACTTAATTCTTATCTTAGCCATATAAAAAATACAGATGAGTTTAATTTTAGATAATATTGGCAAACACATTACTCTTACCGAAGAAGAAAAGGCTTTATTTTTATCTAAAACCAAAATCATAAAGGCGAAAGCCAAAACCATGCTTTTAAACGCTGGTGAAATTAGTCAATATACTTACTTTGTTAACGAAGGCATTCTAAGAAGCTTTACCATCAATGACAATATTGTAGAACACATTTTGAGTTTTGCTTGTGCTGATTGGTGGATGGGTGATATGTATAGTTTAATCTCTAAAAAACCGGGACATCTTTTCATTGAAGTTATTGAAGACTCCGAATTGGTTTTACTTTCTCGTGAAGATCAAGAAGAATTATTTCATAAAATACCAAAACTGGAACGCTTTTTCAGAATTTTAATCGAAAATTCATTGGTAGCCCACCAAGAGCGATTAATGGACAATTTAAGCTTAACAGCTGAAGAACGCTACGAAAAATTCCAACAAAAATATCCGAGTTTAATAGCTAGTATTCCTCAAAAATATATTGCAGCCTACATAGGCGTTACCCCTGAATTTTTCAGCAAAATGAAAGCTAAGTTACTCAGAAACAGCTCTAATTAACATTTTTTAACAACTCACATTCTCCCTATTCCTTTTTTCTTAACCTAGGTTAAGTGTTTCTGTTTGAACCTCATCGTAAATTTGTACTATAAAAATTTAGGATATGAAAAGAGCCGATTTTATACGAAAAGGATTTTTAGCTTCCGGACTACTTTTAAGCAATGCTTTTAGAAGTCAAGACAATGAAAAATCCATTGAAAAAGAAAATCAAGTAGGTTTTAATCATATTCCTAACACCAATTCAAATGTTATGAAAAATGCAATCTTACATAAAGCAGACAGCCGAGGTGTTGCCGATCATGGTTGGTTAAAAAGTTTCCACACTTTTAGCTTCGCTAACTATTACAATCCTGAAAGAGTAAACTTTGGAGTATTGCGTGTTTTAAATGATGACACAGTTTCATCAGGAATGGGTTTCGGAACGCATCCTCATGAAAACATGGAAATTATATCTATTCCGCTTGAAGGAGATTTGGAACACAAAGACAGTATGGGAAACACTACTGTTATTAAACATGGTGACATACAAGTGATGAGTGCCGGAACAGGTGTGATGCATAGCGAATACAACAAAAACAAAGATTCGCAAGTGAAGTTTCTTCAAATTTGGGTTTTCCCAAACCAAAGAAATGTAACACCTCGTTATGACCAAATTACGCTAAACGTAGAAGACAGACATAATAAATTCCAACAAATTTTATCGCCCAATGCTGACGATGCAGGAGTTTGGATTCATCAAAACGCTTGGTTTAACATGGGGAATTTCGACAAAGGTTTTACAACGGACTATAAAGTTCACGATGCTAAAAACGGATTATATGTTTTTGTTCTAAAAGGTAATGTAAGCGTGGGTGATCAAAATCTTGAAACCAGAGACGGTTACGGAATTTGGGGCTTTGAAACCGTTAAAATTACCGCGACTTCTGATGCTGAACTTTTATTGATGGAAGTTCCTATGTACTAAACACAATTTTTAAATAATAAATACTTAATCACAAAAAAAATTATATTATGGCTAAGACAACTTGGACAATCGACCCAACCCACTCAAAAGTAGGTTTTAAAGTAAAACACATGATGTTTACTAATGTTTCTGGTAGTTTCAACACTTATGGTGCTACTATTGAAACAGAAGATGATGATTTCACAAAATCTTCAGTAGTTTTTACAGCAGATACTAATTCTGTAGATACTGCAAATGCTGATCGTGATAATCATTTAAAAAGTACTGACTTTTTTGATGCAGAACAGTTTCCAAAATTAACTTTCAAAGTAACCTCTTTTGCCCCTAAAGGAGACGATTATGAAGTAACAGGTGATTTAACAATTAAAGATGTTACTAAAAGCGTTTCTTTCCCAGCAGAATTTAGCGGATTAATGAAAGATCCTTGGGGAAATACTAAAGCCGGATTAAATATTTATGGCAAAATTAACCGTAAAGAATTTGGTTTAAACTGGAATGCTGCTTTAGAAACAGGAGGAGTACTAGTTGGAGAAGACGTTAAACTTGAAGTTGAATTACAACTTTTAAAACAATAAATTATTATTTTTCATAATAATTAGTTTTTGATTACTTAGTAAAAAACACCGTGTTGCACCACATGGTGTTTTTTCATTTTAAAAATCAAAAGGTCTTATTTAGCCGTGGGTGAAGTGGTACCTTGTATAGCGAAACACATGACAAGTTGTGTTTTGAAAAGCAAAATGAATGCTTCTCATGAAAAAAATGTATTTTTGCCTTCTAAATTTTTGAAAATATTATGAAAGCATACGTATTTCCAGGACAAGGAGCACAATTTACCGGAATGGGTAAAGATCTATATGAAAACTCTGCGGAAGCCAAAGAATTATTTGAGAAAGCAAACGAAATTCTAGGTTTTAGAATTACCGATATTATGTTTGAAGGTTCTGCCGAAGAATTGAAGGAAACGAAAGTAACACAACCCGCTGTTTTTTTACACTCGGTTATTTTATTTAAAACCTTAAACGCTAATCCGGATATGGTTGCTGGTCATTCTTTAGGTGAATTTTCTGCTTTGGTAGCCAATGGAGCTTTATCTTTCGAAGACGGATTAAAATTGGTTTCACAAAGAGCAATGGCTATGCAAAAAGCTTGCGAAATAACACCTTCTACTATGGCGGCTGTTTTAAACTTAGATGATAAAATTGTTGAAGATATTTGTGCTTCAATAGATGGTGTTGTTGTAGCTGCGAATTACAACTGTCCGGGTCAATTAGTAATTTCCGGCGAATACAAAGCAGTTGAAGCAGCTTGCGAAAAAATGAAAGAAGCAGGTGCAAAACGTGCCTTAATTTTACCTGTCGGTGGTGCTTTCCACTCGCCTATGATGGAACCTGCTCGTGAAGAATTAGCTGCAGCAATTGAAGCGACTACTTTTTCAACACCAAGTTGTCCGGTATATCAAAACGTAACAGCAAGTGCAGTTAGCGATCCTGCTGAAATTAAGAACAACTTAATTGCGCAATTAACAGGAGCAGTTAGATGGACACAATCGGTTAATCAAATGATTGCTGACGGAGCAACTAGTTTTACGGAAGTTGGTCCTGGTAAAGTATTAGTTGGTTTAGTCAACAAAATCAATAAAGAAGTAGAAACAATATCTGCATAAAACATCAAAAAACTCCGAAATACCATCGGAGTTTTTTTATCTCTTATCTTCCAAATAAGCGTTACTTTTCTCAAAGCTCATTATCAAAATATGAGATTGCTAATCAAGAAAACTGCTTTCTTGGTACATTACAAATTTTTATTAGATTTGATAAATCATATTGACATGATATTTTTTTATGAAATACATATTTTAAACACATTTTCACAAACAATTAAATATCAGTAAAGGAGAAAATACATTCTAAATTAGATTTTTATATTTGGTATCACTCGGTGTGTGGTATTTCACTAAAGCTTTATGACAGAGGACTATTGGATGCAACTAAAAGAAAATTATAACTACAAATATGAATAGCAAACTTATCATTGAAACTAATAAAGAAGTCACTATTAAAAGAATAAAGCAATGGTATACTTATTATGGTTTATTGGAAGGGTTACCCACTGATAAGATGAATGAAAGAATTATCAACAGAACTAAAAAAGAAGCAAAAGAGTTTTCTGGGTTGGATGAAATTTATTTGATTGAACCTAAACAGACTCTAATTGATTATGATGGAAAATACCCATTTGGAAACCCCGTTTCTTTACCTGGAATAACTTGTATAGCAGAATTATGGCACAATGATGTTTTTAGAAATACAGACAAAATGTTTTCCAGTCTTTGTCTTATTTGGTTTCAAGAAGATTATGCTTTTCCAATTGAAAAAGACATATTGGATAAAATAAAAGAAATTCCTTTTAGTAAAATATGTGGTGAATTTGACTATTAGAGGATTAAATAACTGCATCAACAAAGGTTTTAAGAAATGGCTTTAACCTATTTATAATTGGAGGAGTTCTTAAAAGTACTTCAGTGCTTTTTTATCAATTTTCTAAAAACCTTTTCGGTATATTTGTGATGAACAGTAGTGATTTTAGTCACTTCTTAAAGCTTTAAACCGTTGTAAGAACTTCATGACAACACTTCGTACATTAGAGAAAATCAATATAGAAGAAATCAAAGATATTTTTAATACCGCATTTGCTGATTATTTTGTTTCTGTTAGTATGACTACAGATCAAATGAAATTAAAATTCTATTCAGAAAATATTGCTTTAAATTATTCCGTAGGAGCTTTTTACAACAATCGATTAATCGGATTTATTCTTCATTTTTACAGAAATGAAAACGGAAAAAGACAAATATATAATGGAGGTACAGGCGTTATAGAAGAGTTTAGAGGAAAAGGACTTACTCAAAAAATGTACAATTTCATACTTCCAAAACTTAAGCTTGAAAACATCTCTATTATACGATTGGAAGTGTTGAGTCAAAATATACAAGCCATCAAATCGTATCAAAAGGTTGGATTTGAAAAATCAAAAATGCTTCAATGCTTCAACGGAAATCCAATAATAGACAACCCGAATAATACAATTGAGATAAAAAAATTACTCGCTTATGAGTGGAAAAAATTAACTTCCTTTTGGAGTATTGAACCGACTTGGCAAAATTCGATTGCTACGATTGAAAATCTAAAAGATCATTTAAAATCATTTAGTGCTTTTTCAGAAAATAATCTTGTTGGATATATTATTTTCAACATTAACTCCAATAGAATTATGCAAATTGCAGTTGACAAAAAGCATAGAAACAAAGGAATCGGAAAATCTTTAGTTCAAAAAATTGTAGAAATAGCCAATCATCCTATTTCGATAATAAATATTGACAACTCACACATTGAGACTATACATTTTTTTGAAAAAATCAGTCTGATAAATCATGCAAATCAGATCGAATTACAAATCAACTATCATCATTCTCAAAAATAGAATCATATAATAAATGGAAAAAGTTACTTTATCAGATAAATTTTCGCTCTTTTCTGAATATTGGTCACCAAAAATAGTTGGTGAACTTAACGGTCAAAATGTAAAATTAGTCAAGCTTAAAGGCGAATTTGTATGGCATAAGCACGACAATGAAGATGAAATGTTTTTCGTCGTTTCTGGAACATTAAAAATAGAATTTAGAGACAAAACCGCAATACTCAACAAGGACGAATTCCTAATAATTCCCAAAGGTGTCGAACATAAACCTATTGCAGAAAATGAAGTTTTGGTAATGCTTTTTGAGCCAGTTACAACAATAAACACAGGCGATACTGAAAGTGAATTAACAAAGCAGAAATTAGATTGGATATAACAAGCTACAACATTATATGGCTATGCTTGACATTTTGTTTCAAATTTTGTTTCACCAGTTCACTTTAATCGTATCTCCTAAACTACAAAAGTTTGCGTTATATTTGGCTTAGCTAGTAACAGAATAACACAACATCAGCTAACCAAGAACCGTTGTATATCATTCTCCTGAAAAATAATAGAAATAAATTTATGAAAGGACCAAATAAAGACATTAAATTTCCAATTGATAAGTATGACAGACTTTGCTTTTTAAAGAATATTATTAAAAATCCTAACATTATTGTTGGCGACTATACTTATTATGATGACTTTGAAAATGTAGAGAACTTTGAAAAAAATGTGAAATACCATTTTGCATTTGTAGGCGACAAATTAATAATCGGAAAGTTTTGTATGATTGCCTCTGATGTAAAATTTATAATGAATGGTGCAAATCATCTGACAAATTCTCTAACAGCTTATCCTTTTGCGATTTTTGGAAATGGCTGGGAAAATGCGATGGAGGGAAAATCTTATCCGCAAAAAGGCGATATAAATATCGGAAACGATGTTTGGATTGGTCACAATGCGACAATAATGGCAGGAGTAAATATTGGAGACGGAGCAATTATCGCTACTAATTCGACAGTAACAAAAGATGTAGAACCCTACACTATTGTTGGTGGAAATCCGGCGAAAGAAATCAGAAAAAGATTTTCTGAAGATGTGATTTCAAAGCTATTGGAACTCAAATGGTGGAATTGGGATATTGAAAAAATCACAAATAACATCCAGAACTTAACAGATAATAAAATTGAAAAATTGATTGAATAAATGCATTACATCAATTACAAGTAATGGTTCTGTTCAGGCAAGTTCTCTAAATTTTGCTTTATCAGTTCACTTCATTATTCGTGTCTCCGAGATCCAAAAGTTTGCGTTATATTTGTTGTAACCTGATCTTGTTTTTACTCTACTACTTTATAGGCGAGAATCCTTTAAACTAAAAAAAACGAAATGATATTAAACAAAATTGAAATAAAAACTACCAATTTAAACGAAATAAGCGACTTCTATCAAAATGCTTTAGAATTACCAGTTGAGAGAATTGATAAAAATTCAATTCTAGTAACAATCGGACAATCTACTTTAAAGATAATCGAAGACTCCGAAAAGTCTGAACCAATTTACCACTTAGCCTTCAATATTCCCGAAAATAAACTACAAGAAGCGACACATTGGTCAACGAACAGAATTGAGCTAATAAAAAAAGAAGATGAGGTACTAATTTCAGATTTTGAGACTTGGAATGCAAACTCTGTCTATTTTTTTGACACAGATGGAAATTTATTAGAATTTATAGCGCGACACGACTTAAACAACACAGAAACAAGTGAATTTAGTAGCAAGCAAATTTTGAATATCAGTGAAATAGGAATAGTACAAACCAGGCCTGACTTATATGGGGAGGAGTTAATCGAAAAATTTAATCTTCATCTTTTTGAAAAGAATCAAAATAGTGATTTATTTACAGCTATTGGTGATGATAATGGTTTATTAATTATTGTAAAGAAAAATCGAAATTGGTTTCCTACCGAAACCCCTGCAAAAAGCAACTGGACAAATATCACACTAACTGAATCAGGAACAGAAACAACTATTAAGATAAGGAAATAAAAGCCTGCAGATAACACAACGAGGTATGCCATAATGTAAACTAAGGAAATATTTAAAAAACAGTATTTTTATGTCGCTCGTAATTTTTAATCTAACCCATCATAAGGCTCGATTAGGTTCGACAAAACTGAAAACTTCGGCTTTAAAAATACCAATAAAAAACAATGAATCTCCTAATCGAACAATTTAAAAAATATGGAAATCTAAGTCTGGATTTAGAAAAAGAATTGAAAAAGAAAATCAAATTTCTGAAAAAGAAAAAAGGGGATTTTTTATTGAAAGAAGGGCAGATTGTTTCTAACTTGTTCATCATCGAAAAAGGACTTGTACGTTCTTTTTACAACTCAAATGAACGGGAAATAAATGTATGGTTCGGATTTGAGAACATCGTTTTAGGCTCTATAATGCCTCTGTTTTTTAATCAACCTTCAATCGAAAATATCCAATTTTTAGAAGATTCCTCCTTATATTATATATCAAGTAACGATCTTGACAAACTTTATAAAAATTCACTGGAAATGAATATAATTGGAAGGAAAATGGCGGAAGAATATTGTAAAATTCTAGAAGAGCGTTCCTTTTTATTGCAAACACTGTCTGCCGAACAACGTTATAACGATCTACTTAAAAATCAACCTGAAACAGTCCAACGAATTTCATTAGGATACATTGCTTCGTATTTGGGAATTTCTCAAGAAACGCTCAGCCGAATACGAAAAAAATAATGATTTTGACTTTTGTCAAAAAATTCACTTTGATTTTCTTGTTGCTTTGCATCATTAAAACAAAAGAACAATGAAATATCTATTTTTAGGTCTAGCAATTGTGCTTGAAGTAATAGGATCTAGCTTTATGAAAGCGTCAAATGGTTTTTCAAAATTATTACCGACAACTATTTCGATTGTTGCCTATATCGCTTGCTTTTTTTTCTTTTCACAAGCATTAAAATCCATTAACCTGGGAATTGCTTATGCAATCTGGGGCGGTTTGGGAATTGTACTGACTGCGATAATTTCGATGGTAATTTTTAAGCAATCATTAGACGTTCCGGCAATAGTTGGAATTATATTAATTGTTGCCGGAGTTTTTGTAATGAATTTTTTCTCAAAATCTACCATAAACTAAAAACACCTAATATCAAATAAAGAAGTTCATCATATTTGCGGAGAAATGAATTTTATTTTTTCAGAATTTTCATAGTCTTTATGTTTCCATCTTTATCTTCTAACTGTAACAAATAGTATCCGGCTGAATATGTAGATAATGGCAACATTGTTTTTCCAGAAGGCACACTTCCTGAAATCATTTCTGTTCCCAAAAGAGAGTAAAGCTTATATTTTAAATTTGAATCTGTACTTATTGTAATAGAGCTACTAAATGGATTAGGAAATATAGAAGTTTTAGGAAATATAAAGTCATCTGTACTTAACGTGTTAATTATCTCATAACAGTAACTTTCACTACCACAACTATTAGTTGCAGTAACGCATACATTGTAATCATCTGATTCATTAAAAGTATGTTGCGGGCTTCCTTCTGTAGATGTATTACCATCACCAAAATCCCATGTGATAGAATCGTATGGAAGTGATCCGCTATAGTTAAATGTAAATGTTTGCTGATTTTGACCTCCTTGACTAAAAGAGAAACTAGGTTGAGGCGAAACACACGGACAGTTGGAACTACCATATTTCACAACAAAAAAGTCTTCCAAAACAGCACTAAATGTATCATCATTAATATATAAATGACCATTAAAGTTTCCTCCAAGGTAATAATTATTATTATCAGAAGACAATGCATACCCAAATTCTTCGGCACCAAAATTGCTGTCTAAGTCTTCAAGACTTATTATAGTTCCATCACTTTTATTAAAACGTGCAAAAAAAACATCATAAAGTTCATTAACCTGCTGAGTAAGAGTAACACCATCCCAAGTTATACTAGCATGTTGACCCGTTATTGCTACTTCATTATTATTTATTACAATAGCATTTCCGTCAGATGCAGCTAATGTTTCTGCGTTAGTAGACCATATACCTTGCCCTAAATCATCAATTTTAATAATATAAGGAAACATATGCGGTTGATTTGAAGTAAATGTTTGACCTGCAAAACTATCTCCAGCTAGTCCGCTTCCTGTAATATAAATATCATTATTACTATCTATACAAAAATCTGTTAACTTTCCAAAAATGTTGGGGTCATTTTCTATTTTCCAAACATAATTTCCATTACTATCAAAAGCTGCTAAATACATTATTGAATTAATGTTTTGGTCACCTACTGTAATTGTACCGTCATCGGGATCAAAAGAACCACCTATGTAAAACCCTCCTGTGTTAGAGTTTCTTAAAAATTTAAAATCACCAGAAACACCTGTCATTTCAATTTGTAAGGGTATTGTTCCAAGAAATGTTCCATAAGTATCATATTTAAAAATAAAAAAATGATCTCCCGCAGTATTATTTACAAAAGCCCCTTCGGCATAAGTCCCAGGCGGCAGAAGACAAAGCCAATAACTATTCCCTTGTAGATCTGTTTGTACTCCCAGACTAAGACTATGACTAAACGCTTCAGAAATTGACACATTATCCTGTTGTGGCATTCTTAACCATTGAAATACACCATCAGGATTGTATTTAAGCAAAAATAAATTTTTTTTATTTACATCAGGTAAAACAGAAAAAGGGATAATAGAATCGGTATCGAAATGTACAGAAAAATTTTGCGTAGAATTATACACAGTTCCAGACACATAAATGTTTCCAGCTCCATCAACTTGTATGTTTTCTATTCTATCGGTACTTGGTCCGCCAATAACCTTATTCCAACGATGGGTACCGTTGCAATCATAGCTAGCCAACAGATAATCTCTATTTGAACCACCATCATAAGCGGTTAATGGCATTCCATCAAGTTGAAGTCCTGTTTTTCCAATAGTATTTAAAAAATATAAATTACCTTGAGGGTCATTAAGCATATCTACAGTCTTTTCTTGATCATTAATTACGTTACTTGAACCACCATCAATCGCCCATTGCCAAGTTTGGGAGTTTGATATGTTACGTACAAATAAGCAAAAAAATATAAAAAGAGGAAGTTGTAAATTAACGTAATTTTTCTTCATATTATAAATTTTTTTCGCTCTAAAATAAGCAATATTTTTTTATTTGTTTATAATTCGTAACCTAAATTACTTTTTTAAACTTGTTCTTAGTGAGCAAGAAAGAAACGTTACATCAAAAATTCAACACTCTATTTTCATACTGCCTTTACGTCGTACTCTTGATGATTTTTTGAGAAATAAATGCGGTTCATGACCAAGATGATTAAAGAAAATGAATTGATAAGAATCTCGCGAAAATTTGCCTTAATCTTCTAAATTTTGTCTATTTTTGGTTTAGTAGCTCTACGTTCCTGCTTTTTTGTTGATATCCATGTATGCTATATAAAAAATGAAAATGAATAAATTAAACACAGAAGAATTTTATGGAAATCATTATCAAAAGTTAACTTTCAGTAACCTAATAATTACAAACATAAAATATACACAACAAGATTGCCATGGAAATCTATAGTTCACCTATCTACCTCAAGGAAAATTATTTAAGGCCAACAAAAAAATCATAAAATATGTCATTCAAAAATTTAGCAACAATTGTCTTTATTGTAGCATTCCAAATTATAACTGCACAAACTATTTATAAGGACAGTATCTTTTCTAAAGTTACTAAAGCAACTTACACTTATGGCAAAGTAGAAAACGAATCACTTCAGTTTGACTATTACAAAGCGGATAACTCTCGAAAAAAATTACCATTAGTTGTATTTGTGCATGGAGGCGGATTTTCTGGTGGTTCAAGAGATGATGATTATACTGTAACATTTGCCAACAAGCTTGCACAACGAGGTTATGCTGTTGCTTCTGTTTCCTACAGATTAACGATGAAAGAAATTGGTTTTGGCTGCGATGTAGAAGCAACTAAAAAAATAGCAGCCTTTAATTCGGCTTCGAATGATGTGAGTTTAGCAATAAAATATATTCTCGATAATGATAAAAAATTCAACATTGACAGCAACACAATAATTCTTGCAGGATCTAGTGCTGGTGCTGAAACCGTTTTGAATATGGTTTATGTTTATGACAATACAATTTTACCTCTAAATTTTAAATACGCCGGCGTAATAAGTTTGGCCGGAGCTTTATCTACCTTAGACAAAATAAACAACAACACTGCAATTCCTACACAACTTTTTCACGGAACTGCTGATAATTTGGTTCCTTATAATTTTGCGCCACATCGTTTTTGCAATTCAAACGATAAGGGATTTATAATGTTATATGGTTCTGATCCAATTGCCGAACGTTTAAAAGGTTTAGGAATCTCTTACTATTTCCATTCCATAAACGGTGGTTCTCACGATTGGTCGTATTTACCAATGACTACTTATTTTGATGAAATTATTGACTTTTTATATCATGATATCGTTCATGTAAGCACTATAAGACAAACAAACCGAACTACAAACAATTAACTCGCAAGGTAATTAGTCACTAAATAGCTTCGGCGTTTTTTTAGTTATCTTTGTGAGAAGAAATTTTCCTTTATGAATTTGGATTTACGAACAGTAAGCGTCATTCGTTACATTACGCCGTTGCGCGAAGGTGGTTCACTACCGGCGCTAGCCGATGCCGATGACGATTTTAAATATGTAATTAAATTTAGAGGTGCCGGTCATGGTGTTAAAGCCTTAATTGCTGAATATTTAGGTGGCCAAATTGCGAGCTATCTAGGTTTGCCGGTTCCCGAATTAGTTTACGTAACTTTAGACGAAGCTTTTGGAAGAACGGAAGCCGACGAAGAAATTCAAGATTTATTGAAATTTAGCGAAGGTTTAAATTTAGGACTTCATTATTTATCTGGCGCGTTGACATTTGATGCAGCCGTGAATGATTGCGATGCGCTTTTAGCGTCAAAAATTGTGTGGCTCGATGCTTTTATTACCAATGTTGACCGAACGTTTAAAAACACAAACTTGTTGATTTGGAAAAAAGAATTATGGCTGATTGATCATGGCGCTTCTTTCTATTTTCATCATTCATGGAACAATTGGGAAACTACTGCCGTTACTCCGTTTGCACTAATCAAAGATCATGTTTTGTTGCCCAAAGCAAGTAAACTGGAAGAAGTACATGCTGAATTTAGTTCCAAACTGAATCCTTCGATTTTAAAAGAAATTGTAGATCGAATTCCAGAAGAATGGTTGCAATGGGAAGAAACCGATTTATCACCAGATGAAATCAAATTGGTTTACTTAAAATTCTTATCACTTCGATTAGAAAATGCTTCAACTTTTTTAAAACAAGCTCAAGATGCACGAAAAACACTTATATGATTACGCTGTCATTCGTGTAGTACCAAGAGTAGAACGCGAAGAATTTATAAACATTGGTTTGATGTTGTTTTGCAAACGCCAAAAGTATTTGCGAATTCAATACCAAATTCCAAAGGAAAAAATAACGCTATTTTGTCCAGAATTTGATGTGGATCAATTAGAAATAAACTTGGCAGCCTTCACCAAAATTTGTTCGGGTAAAAAAGACGGCGGACCAATTGCTGAATTTGAATTAGCTGAACGTTTTAGATGGCTAACCGCTATAAAAAGTTCTAGTATTCAAACCTCAAGACCGCATTCGGGGTTTAGTACAAACCTAGATCTCACATTTGATGAATTATACACAGAATTAGTTTTATAATTATTTTCACATGACTTAACTCGTTAATCATACGTTTTTTTGGCTGTTCAATCATTTTTTAGTACCTTGAGGCTCAGTAACACCAAAACATTTATTAGTATGAAAAAAGTAATTTTAAGTTTTGCCTTTTTAGCTGCTTTATCCTTGACTTCATGTAAGGAAGAAACAAAAGAAAAAATGGAAGACGCTGCCGAAGCAATCCAAGAAGATGTCCAAGAAAAAGTGGATACTGCTGCCACTACAGTAGAAGCTCATGTTGACACTTTAAAAGAGAAAACAAGCGAGGCTCTTGAAAAAGGAGCTGAAAAGCTTGAAGATGCTGCCAAAGAAGTTCATAAATAAAATTAGTTTCAGTTAAACATCTTATTTTTGTATCTTAGATACAATTATTAATTACAAAAAGGTAAAAAAATGAAAAAAGTATTTTTAGGCTTAGCAATGGTAACAGCACTTTTAGTTGTATCCTGTAAAGAAGAAACAAAAGATAAAGTGGAAGAAGCTACTGAAGCTGTTGGGGAAGATATTAAAACTTCAACAGAAGAAGCCGCTGAAAAAATCGACTCTACTGCAAATAAAGTTGAGAAAGAAGTTAAAGAAGAAGTTGAGTATATGGATGAAAGAGTTGACTAGTTCAATAATATATGCAATAAAAATAAAAACCCGAAAGTTATAACTTTCCGGGTTTTTATTTCATAACAAATACTGATTCTTATTTTCTAATTTTTTGCTCCCATTTCCAGGCACTCGCTAATGCTTCTTCTAAAGAAGATTGTGCTTTCCAACCTAAAATATTATTGGCTTTATCGGTATTAGCATAAGCTTCTATGACATCGCCTTCTCTTCTGCCTACAATCTTATAAGGCAATTTTTGATTGGAAACTTTTTCAAAAGCATTTATAACTTCTAAAACAGAACTTCCTTTGCCGGTTCCGATGTTAAACGTTTCTACCTTGCCAAGATTCTTATTTTCCAAAAGTCTTTGCAAAGCCACAACATGCGCTTTTGCTAAATCAACCACATGAATATAATCGCGAATGGCGGTACCGTCCGGTGTTGGATAATCATTTCCGAAGACTGATAATTCTTTTCGCAAACCAATAGCCGTTTGTGTAATAAATGGTACTAAATTCTGTGGCACTCCTAAAGGTAATTCTCCGATTTCAGCAGTTGGATGGGAACCAATTGGATTAAAATAACGCAATAAAATAGCATTGATATTGGTCACTTTAGTCACATCGGTTATAATTTCTTCCCCTATTTGTTTAGTATTCCCGTAAGGCGACATTGCTTGCTGCACCGGAGCATTTTCGGTAATCGGCATTGTTTCGGCTTGACCGTAAACCGTACATGACGAACTAAAAATAAATTTGGCTTTTGCTTTAGCTTGCAATTCTTGTAAAATATAAACTAGAGCATTGATGTTGTTTTCATAATACAACAATGGATTTTCAACACTTTCACCAACAGCTTTACTTGCTGCAAAATGAATAACACCTTCAATATCCTGATACTTGTTAAAAAAATCTTGAACTGACTTTTTATTGCGTAAATCTATATTTTCGAAAATCGGTCTTTGCTTCGTGATCCTTTCAATTCCGCCTAAAACTTCAATAGAAGAATTAGACAAATTATCGATTATAACAACTTCAAAACCTTCGTTTTGCAATTCTACAACCGTATGCGAACCTATAAAACCTAAACCACCTGTAACAAGTATTTTCATCTTTAAAAAGAATATAGAATAAAGAAAATAGAAGATAGACAAGTTTCTTTTCTCTATACTCTATTTTCTTTATTCTTAAAAATTAAACAAACTCTAAAACTGAATCTGTAATAAATTTAATCTGTTCGTCGTCTAATTCCGTATGCATTGGCAACGCAATGACTTCAGCACACAACTGATTGGTTACTCCAAAATCAGCCTCATTATAACGAGCATCTAAATATGCTTTTTGTTGGTGTAACGGGATTGGATAATAAATAGCGCAAGGAATTCCTTTTTCTTGTAAATGCGCCAATAATCCATCGCGCTTACCATTGGTAATTCTAATTACATATTGGTGAAAAACATGATCGTCGCCATTCCAATCAAATTGTGGCACTACAACATGTTCGCTTTGCGATAAAATATCATTGTATTTTTTAGCGGCTGTTCTTCTTGCTTGATTGTAAGCATCTAAATGGGGTAGTTTCGCTTTCAATACTCCGGCCTGAATACTATCCAAACGAGAATTTACTCCTACTACATCATGATGGTAACGAACATACATTCCGTGATTAACTATTCCTCTTAACGTGTGCGCTAAAGCATCATCATTCGTAAAAATAGCACCACCGTCACCATAACAGCCTAAATTTTTAGACGGAAAAAATGAAGTCGCTCCCACATGACCAATAGTTCCTACTTTTTTCTTGCTACCGTCTTTAAACGTATAGTTTGCACCAATGGCCTGCGCATTATCTTCAATTACAAATAAATTATGTTCAGCGGCAATTTCCATAATGGCATCCATGTTAGCAGCACGCCCAAATAAATGCACCGGAACAATAGCTTTTGTTTTTGGTGTAATCGCCTTTTTAACAGCTTCAATAGAAATGTTCATATCATCTACATTCACATCTACTAAAACCGGTGTTAATTGCAACAACCCAATCACTTCAACAGTAGCCGCAAAAGTAAAATCGGCAGTAATCACTTCATCTCCCGGTTTTAAACCTAATCCCATCATGGCAATTTGCAAAGCGTCAGTACCATTTGCACACGGAATGACGTGTTTTACTCCTAAATATTGTTCTAAATCAGCTTGAAATTGATGAACCAAAGGTCCGTTTATATACGTTGTAGTTTCTAGTACTTCTTGGATTGAAGCATTAACTTCATCTTTTATTTTTTCGTATTGACTTTTCAAGTCAACCATTTGTAATTTTCTCATTTGTAAAACGATATTTTGTATAGCAAAAGTAAGAATTAATTATGATTAGAAGCGAATGGTCAATTCTTTTTTGCTATCCTTTTTCCTGCTGTTCGTTCTATTTATCGCTTCGCGCTAAGATGCCACTTCCATCAGGGCTAAAAGGGATTCATTTGGTAATTTTTGTTTATTTTAGCCACTCAAATAAATAACATGCTTTTTTTATACAATATAATCATACAGCTAGTCGCATTGGTTTTAAAGTCAATAGCATTTTTTAGTCCCAAAATGAAACTTTTTATCAACGGTCGAAAAGATGTTTTTTCCACTTTACAAAGTAAAATTCAACCAACCGATAATGTTATTTGGTTTCATGCTGCTTCTTTAGGTGAATACGAACAAGGCCTTCCTGTTATGGAAGTCATTAAAGAGCAATTTCCTAAACATAAAATCGTACTGACATTCTTTTCTCCGTCGGGTTATGAAGTTCGTAAAAACAATACCATTGCTGATGTTACGGCTTATCTTCCTTTGGACACTAAAAACAATGCTACAAAGTTTTTAAAACTTGTTCATCCCGAAATGGCTTTCTTTATCAAATATGAATTTTGGCCTAATTATTTGAACGAATTAAAAATTCGCAATATCCAAACCTATTTAATTTCCGGGATTTTCAGAGAAAAACAAGCTTTTTTCAAATGGTACGGTGGATTTTATCGCAACGCATTACAATCTTTTGACCATTTCTTTGTGCAAAACGATTCTTCTAAAAAACTAATTCAATCTATTGGTTTTACCAACGTAACTGTTTCTGGAGACACACGTTTTGACCGAGTTACCACTATTTTAGAACGCGACAATTCATTGGATTTTATCGAAGATTTTAAATTTCTCGACTCCGCTCGAAATAATAAAGCAACCACAATCGTTATTGGCAGTTCGTGGCCCAAAGACGAAGAATTATTGGTTAACTACATCAACCAAGCACCCGATACTGTGAAATTCATCATTGCTCCACATAATATTAAAGAAGAACAAATTTTGAATTTGAAATCACAAATTCAAAAGAAAACAATTCTATTTTCAGAAAAAGAAGCGATACTAAAACAACACTCCGACTCCGCTCAGTGTGACAAGCTAGAGAATTATCAAGTTTTCATTATCAACACAATTGGTATACTGACTAAAATTTACAGCTATGCCGATATTGCTTATGTGGGCGGCGGATTTGGCAATCCCGGTGTTCATAATATCTTAGAACCGGCAACTTTTGGCGTTCCCATTATTATTGGACCTAACTATGCTCATTTTGCAGAAGCTACCGCTTTAGTTCATCAAGGAGGATGTACTTCTATTCAAAATGCAAACGAATTAAAACTGGCATTCGATTCGTTACTCTATAATTCAGACGAACGTTTAGAAAAAGGGCATATCTGCGAGACATTCGTTCAAATGAATAAAGGAGCTACAACAAAAATTATAAATTACATTTTAACAAAAAACCAACAATAAGCTATCTTATAAAAAACGTAAATTGCAAAACAAAAACCATAACAAAATGAAACTTTTAAAATTACTAATCCTTTTCATTACTTTTCCAATATTCGCACAACAAGGCGGTATGTGGATTCCTAGCCTACTCAAAGGCATGAATGAAAATGAAATGCATCAACTAGGCATGAAAATCAATGCTCAGGACATTTATGATGCGAATCAAACCAGTATTAAAGATGCTATTGTGCATTTTGATGGTGGTTGTACTGCCGAAATTATTTCGCCAAAAGGTTTATTATTAACTAATCACCACTGTGGTTATGATGCTATTCAAAATCACTCAAGCGTAGAACACGATTATTTACAAGACGGTTTTTGGGCAAAATCAACGAACGAAGAATTGGCTAATCCTAAAATGGTAGCTACCTTAATTGCGAGCATTCACGATGTAACCAATACAGTTTTAGAAGGTGTTGCACAACTTTCATCCGAAACTGAAAAACAAAGACGAATTGAGGAAAACATCAATCGTATTCAAAAAACGTTTCCTAAAGAAGCTTGGCAAGAAAACAGAATCAAAACTTTTTACGAAGGAAATCAATACATATTATTTGTAACCGAAACTTTTAAAGACGTTCGTTTAGTAGGCGCTCCGCCAAGTTCTATCGGAAAATTCGGTTCCGATACCGACAATTGGGTTTGGCCACGTCACACAGGCGATTTTTCCATTTTCAGAATTTATGCCGGAAAAGATAATAAACCAGCCGAATACTCAAAAGACAATGTTCCATACACTCCAAAACACTTTTTACCGATTTCTTTAGACGGAATTTCGGAAGGCGATTTCACCATGGTTTTTGGTTTCCCCGGAAGAACACAAGAATATTTACCATCTTTTGCAGTTGAACAAATCGTAAACACTTTAAATCCGGCTAAAATTGAAATTCGTGATGCTGCTTTAAAAGTTCAAGATGGTTTTATGCGTAAAGACCAAGCCATCAAAATTCAGTATGCTTCAAAATATGCACGAATTGCAAACTATTGGAAAAAATGGATTGGTGAAAGTCAAGGTTTGAAAAAATCAAATGCCGTTCAACTGAAAAAAGATTTTGAAACTGAATTCCAAAAAAGAATTACTCAAAAAGGAAAACAAGAAGAATACGGAAACCTTTTGGCTGACTTCGAAAAGAACTACAAAGCCATTGACGATTATGCTTTAGCTAGAGATTATTTCGTAGAAATTGCTTTGCGCAACACCGAATTATTGAGTGTCGGTTTCAAATTATACCAATTAGAGCAAGTTTACAAAACAAAAGGCGAACAAGCTTTCAATGACCGAAAAGAAAACACTTTAAAATCGTTAGAAGGATTTTACAAAGATTTCAATGTAAATGTTGACGAAAAAGTTTTTGAAAAACTATTTGCTTTATACGGACAAAAATCACCGCTAGTTCCTGCTGAATTCAAAACTATGAATTATACCAAGACGACAACTGAAGTATACAGCAAATCAAAATTAACTTCCTATTCCGGACTTCAATCTTTACTAAGTGGCGATGCTAATAAAGTATTCAAATCTTTAAACAAAGACAAAGGATATGTTTTAGTTAAAAAAATGGCGGATAATTACTTCAACACTATTGCTCCTAAATATGATATGCTAAACTTAGAATTGAGTGCATTGCAACGTGAATACATGAAAGCACAATTGGAATTGTTCCCTGACGGAAGATTTTTCCCGGATGCCAACAGCACTTTACGCATTACTTACGGTCAGGTTAAAGGATATAATCCTAGTGATGCCGTTTACTACGAACCTGTTACCCACTTAGAAGGTGTTATGGAAAAATATATTCCGGGAGACTATGAATTTGACGTTCCTTCTAAATTAATTGAATTGTACAAAACCAAAAACTACGGTTCGTATGCCGACAATGGAAAAATGCCGGTTTGTTTCATTGCTACCAATCATACGACTGGTGGAAACTCCGGTAGCCCGGCTTTAGATGCACAAGGAAACTTAATCGGATTAAACTTTGACCGCGTTTGGGAAGGCACCATGAGTGACATTCATTATGACCCCGCAATTTGTAGAAATATCATGGTAGACATTCGTTATGTTTTATTTATTATTGACAAATATGCCGACGCAAGAAACTTAATCGACGAAATGCACATGGTTCATCCTAAAAATTCGAAAAAATAAGGCTTTTTTTCTGCCACATTCTCACAAAAACCCCTTGTAAATCAAGGGGTTTTTATTTAAAAATATTTTTTTTAAAAAAAAAAGTAAAAACATTTTGTCAAGTCAAAAAATTTATATCTTTGCTATGAATTAATAATTAACCTTTTATAATTTAGTAAGATGAAAAAAGTTGTTTTAAGCTTAGCATTAGTTGCTATGATGTTCGTATCTTGTAAAGAAACTGCTACTGAAGCTCCAGTTGAAGAAACAGTTGAAACTCCAGTTGAAGAAACTGTTGAAGCTGTTGAAGCTACTGTTGATACAACTGCTGTTGATACAGCTGCTGTTGAAGCTCCTGCTACTGAAGCTCCTGCTGCTCACTAATAATAAGCAAACAGAACAAAAAAAAGCTCCACCAAGTGGGGCTTTTTTACTTTTTATACTTATCCGAAATTAATCTTCAAAAATTACATCTCCAAAGATATCATTTCCCAACGAGAAATCTAAAATCTCAGCACTCTGCATGTAGCGCTTAATCTCATTTATCCCTTTCTCCATCAATAATTGCGTCGTGTATTTTCTGCTAACAGCTACTTCCTTCCCATTAACAATCATTTTAAAATAAAACTTTCCTCCACCCGATCTGAAGTTCATAAAAAGGATTTGCTCTACTCTTTGTTTGACGTATTCTATTTCCTCTTCACACTCAAAACGCAATTCAAAAGCATTACTTGTAAAAATAGTTTTCCCTTTCCTTGAAGTCAGCTCATATTTATACACACCACTTGGGCGCTTCGTAATCACAAAAGTTGCCATTAAAAGTTTTTTATAGTTGTTGTTTAAACTAAACTAGTTAGTTCTGTTTTAAAAATAATCAAAAAAGTATAGAAACAAAAAAAGCTTCTAACTTAGTTAGAAGCTTCTTGTACTCAAGGCGGGACTTGAACCCGCACGGGCATTACTACCCACTGGATTTTAAGTCCAGCGTGTCTACCAATTCCACCACTCGAGCGTTGGTTTATTTGAAAATTTAAAAATAAAGCCTTTTTGAACCAAGCAAAAAGGCTTTAGTACTCAAGGCGGGACTTGAACCCGCACGGGCATTACTACCCACTGGATTTTAAGTCCAGCGTGTCTACCAATTCCACCACTCGAGCAAAATTAAATTTTCATGGAGCGAAAAACGGGGTTCGAACCCGCGACCTCAACCTTGGCAAGGTTGCGCTCTACCAACTGAGCTATTTTCGCGTATTTATAAGAACTTTTTTCTTGTTTGCGAGTGCAAATATATAATATATTTTTCTTTCTACAAGCACTTTTAAATAAAAAATATAACTTTTACACAATCCCCTGAAAGTGAATAATTTATTTTTGAGTTATCTTTTTGTAAACATTCGTTTTATTTCATTGAGCTTCATCAAAGCCTCTACAGGTGTTAATGTATTAATATCTGTATTCAAAATTTCTTCCTTAATTTCTTCTAAAAGCGGATCGTCTAAATTAAAAAAGCTCAATTGCATTTCTTCCTCTTCTGTTTTTAATCCGTTTAATTCAGCTCCGGAATGATCTTTCTCCAACTTTTTCAGCATTTTTTGTGCTTTTTGAATTACTGTTTGTGGCATTCCGGCCATTTTAGCTACGTGAATACCAAAACTATGTGCACTTCCGCCTTTTACCAACTTACGAATAAACAAAACAGTATCTTTTAACTCTTTGACCGAAACATTGAAATTTTGAATTCGACTAAAGATAGCTTCCATTTCGTTCAACTCGTGATAATGTGTGGCAAACAAGGTTTTAGGCTGATGTGGATGCTCGTGCAAATATTCGGAAATAGCCCAAGCAATTGAAATTCCGTCATAGGTTGAAGTTCCGCGACCAATTTCATCTAACAACACTAAACTTCTTTCCGAAATATTATTTAAAATAGAAGCCGTTTCGTTCATTTCGACCATAAAAGTCGATTCGCCCATCGAAATATTATCACTAGCTCCTACTCTAGTGAAAATTTTATCTACAATTCCCATTCGGACACTTTCGGCCGGAACAAAACTTCCCATTTGAGCCAACAATACAATTAAAGCCGTTTGTCTTAAAATAGCCGATTTACCAGACATATTAGGTCCGGTAATCATAATCATTTGTTGGGTTTCCCGATCTAAAAAAACATCATTAGAAATATAAGGCACTCCAACAGGCAACTGCTTTTCAATTACAGGGTGACGTCCTTCTTTAATTTCCAAATCAAAAGAATCGTCAATTTGCGGTTGCGCATAATTGTTTTCTATTGCCAATTGCGTAAAAGACTGCAAACAATCGAGTTGAGCAACTAAATTAGCATTATGCTGAACCGGTTTTATATAACTCGCCATCCAGTTGACCAATTGCTCAAAAATCTGGCTTTCTAATGCTTGTATTTTTTCTTCAGCACCAAGAATTTTAGCTTCATATTCTTTCAGTTCTTCCGTAATGTAACGCTCTGCATTTACTAACGTTTGCTTGCGAATCCATTCACCTGGAACTTTGTCTTTATGCGTGTTTCGAACTTCAATATAATATCCAAAAACATTATTAAAAGCGACTTTTAACGACGGAATTCCTGTTTGCTCGCTTTCTCGTTGCTCCAATTGTTCCAAATAGGCTTTCCCGTTTTGAGAAATATTACGCAAATCGTCCAATTCTTGGTTCACACCAACAGCTATAGCATTTCCTTTATTGATATTAACAGGTGCTTCCGGATGAATAGTTGTTCCGATTTTCTCGCGAAGCAATTCGCAGGCATGTAAACTGTCACCAATCGTTTTTAGCGCTTCATTTTTACTTTGTAACGCTAACGCTTTTATCGGAATAATTGCATCTAAAGAATCCTTAAGATAAATCATTTCGCGAGGCGAAACTTTTCCTGCTGCTACTTTTGAGATCAAACGCTCCAAATCGGAAATTTGTTTGATTTGGTATTGAATACTTGCCAAATCTTCCGAATGCACTTTTAAATAGGCTACCACTTCGTGACGGCTTTTAATGCGATTGGCATCTTTTAAAGGTAAGGCTAACCAACGTTTCAGCAAGCGCGCACCCATTGGCGATAAGGTTTTGTCAATTACATCAAGAAGCGTAACCGCATTCACATTGGTCGAATGATACAATTCTAAATTTCGAATGGTAAAACGATCCATCCAAACATAAGCATCTTCGGCAATACGCTGAATATTGGTAATGTGTTGATTTTTATTATGCTGTGTTTCCGACAAATAATACAAAACCGCTCCCGAAGCAATAATTCCTTCCGGAAGTTCTTCAATTCCGAAGCCTTTCAATGAATTGGTCTGAAAATGTTTGGTTAAACTTTCCAAAGCATAATCTTCCTTATACACCCAATCTTCTAAGAAAAACGTATGAAAATCTTCTCCGAAAACTTCTTTGAATCGGTTTTTAAATTGTTTGGGCACTAAAATTTCACTTGGATTAAAATTTTGAAGCAATTTATCTACGTATTCTTCCGTTCCTTGAGCCGTCAAGAATTCGCCGGTAGATACATCTAAAAACGAAACGCCCAACTGTTTTTTCCCAAAGTGTACCGATGCTAAAAAGTTATTGGATTTGGCATGCAAAACCTCATCGTTCATTGCTACACCCGGCGTTACCAATTCGGTTACTCCACGTTTTACAATGGTTTTAGTCATTTTTGGATCTTCCAACTGATCGCAAATAGCTACGCGAAGTCCGGCTTTGACTAATTTTGGCAAATATGTATTCAACGAATGATGCGGAAAACCTGCTAAAGCTGAATTTTCACCACCATTGTTTCGATTGGTTAACACAATTCCCAAAATATTAGCCGTACGAACCGCATCATCTCCGAAAGTTTCATAGAAATCTCCCACTCTAAACAACAAACATGCATCGGGGTATTTAGCCTTTATGCTGTTGTATTGCTGCATTAACGGTGTTTCTTTCTTCTCTTTTACCTTAGTTTTTGATGCTTCTTTTTTCGCCACAATTCTTCAATTTTAGTACAATTGCGAAGGTAAGAAAATCAAGCACAATGACAATATTAAAATCAACAGCAATTCTAGTAATAAGATGAATTTTCAAAATGAATTTCAAAATTCGAATGCAATCCTTAATTTTGCAACATGAGAAAATTAGCCAACGAAGAACTGAACCGCATCAGTAAAGACGAATTTAAACAAGCTGAAAAAACACCGATTCTTGTTATTTTAGACGACATCAGAAGTTTACACAATATTGGTTCGGTTTTTAGAACGAGTGATGCTTTTTTGTTGGAAAAAATCTACTTGTGTGGAATTACGGCAACTCCGCCCAACAAAGAAATTCACAAAACAGCTTTGGGTGCAACGGATACCGTGACTTGGGAATATGCAAAAGATGTTTTGGAAGTTATTCAAAAATTGAAAGACGAAAACGTAAAAATTTATTCGGTAGAGCAAACTGAAAACTCAATTATGCTGAATGATTTCCAAGTGGAAACTCAAGAACGTTACGCCTTAATTTTTGGTAACGAAGTAAAAGGGGTTTCGCAACAAGCTATTGATTTAAGTGAAGGTGTTATTGAAATTCCACAATTGGGAAGCAAACACTCGCTAAATATTTCCGTTAGTGCCGGAATTGTAATTTGGGATTTGTTTCAGAAGTTGAACTCTTAATTGTCATTCCGAACTTGTTTAACGCTATTGAATCTTCGATTTCGGAATCTTTTAGAAGCTGAAATAAATTCAGCTTGACAAATTAATTTTCTATTTTCTTTTGAATCTCTTCCAAAATCAAAACATAATCTTCTTGGCGTTTTACAAAATCAAAATCGGAAACATCGATGATTAAAACATTCAAATCGGTTTGCGTTTTGATGTAATCCAAATAACCGCGATTGATTTTATCTAAATATTCCGCCGGAATTTCTTGTTCGTAACTTCTGCCACGCTTTTTGATATTTCCTAAAAGACGATCTGTATTTTGGTACAAATACACATACAAATCGGGTTTAGGCATTTCTTTGTGAATAATATCAAACATGGTTTTATACAAACGGAATTCATCTTCTTGCAACGTTACTTTTGCAAAAATCAACGATTTAAAAATATGATAATCGGCTACAACAAAATCTTTAAACAAGTCAAATTGCGCCAAATCATCAGTCAACTGCTGATATCTGTCCGCTAAAAAAGACATTTCCAAAGGAAAAGCATAGCGATTTTGGTCTTTATAAAATTTAGGCAAAAAAGGATTATCGGCAAAACGCTCCAAAATTAATTTGGCATTACAATCTTCCGAAATTTTAGTAGCCAAAGTGGTTTTCCCAGCGCCTATATTTCCTTCAATAGCAATATAATTGTACTGATCGATTCCTAAATTAGCCAAAGGCGAAAGCAATTTATCGGAAAACACAATACAATTAGAATCATCTGTTGTTTCCTGAAGCAATTCGGCAACCGATTTCTTTAAAAGAGGATGTTTCCATTGGGAATCCAAATCGGCAAACGGCAACAAAACAAACTTTCGGTTTTGCATCTGAATGTGCGGAATAATCAAATCTTGCGTTTCAATCACTTCTTCGTTACAAGCAATAATATCTAAATCGATAGTTCTTGCCTGATATCCGGCGCCTTCTTTTCGCGTTCTGCCTAATTTTTTTTCAATTTTTAAAAGTTCTTTTAAAACTTTTGATGCCGATTTTGAAGTATGAACCAGTAAAGCCAAATTTAAAAAAGCATCGCTATCAAAACCCCAAGAAGGTGTTTCGTAAACTTTTGATACTTTAACCACAGTAGCTACCTCATTATGAATCATAGCAATACATTTTTCAATATACTCTAATCTGTCACCCTGATTGCTTCCTACTGATATTACAATTTGATTTTGGCTTTTCATACGGAACAAAATAACAAACTATTTTACACTTAAAACTGAACAAATTTATTTTTTTATGAACATGTAACATTTTAACATTTTCCAAGACTTATTATTCCAGACTATTTAATGAAAAGAAAAATGAAATTTTTAGGAAACGTATTAGCCACTGTTATTGGCATCTTTATTTTTTGCATGTTGTTGTTCTTTGGCTTATTATTCATCGGAATTGTTGCCGGAGGTGATGATGACAAAGTTACGGTAAAAGACAATTCGGTTATTGAATTGGACTTATCTGACGTGACACTAGATTATGCCGGAAAAATAAACTTCAAAGACTTTAATTATTTTGAGACCAAGCACAATGGCCTTATTGATATTTTAAACGCTATTGATTACGCTAAAACCGATGAAAAAATCAAAGGAATTTCTATTCTTAATAATTTTTCAGGACTAGGGTTAGCCCAAAGCAAAGCATTACGCGACAAATTAGAAGATTTCAAAAAATCAGGAAAATTTGTAGTGGCTTATTCTAACTATTTAACCCAAAAGGATTACTATCTGAATTCAGTTGCCGATACTTTGTACCTGAATCCTGTTGGCGAGTTAGATTTTAAAGGATTAAGTTCTGAAATTCTTTATATGAAAGAACTTCAGGAAAAAACAGGAATCAAAATGGAAGTTATTCGTCACGGAAAATACAAAAGTGCCGTTGAACCATTCCTTGCGCAAGAAATGAGTCCGGAAAACCGTGAACAAATGACCGTATTATTAGAATCGGCTTGGAAAACAATTGTAGATGATATTTCCAACAGCAGAAAAATAGGCGTTGATAGTTTAAACAGTATTGCAAATTCATTAGGCGGACGAACTCCTGAATTAGCTTTAGCTAAAAATTTAGTAGATAAAGTAGCTTATGAAGATGTGTATCATGACGCTATCAAAAGAGCTTTAAAAGTTAAAGGAACGGAAGACTACAACAAAGTAGCAATAGTTGATTATGCGAAAAAAGTAGCAACAACCGCTAAAAATTTCGATAAAGAAGACATCATTGCTGTGGTTTATGCTCAAGGAGAAATTGCCAGCGGAGAAGGTGACGTAGATGTTATAGGAGAAGGCGCTATCCGAAGATCATTAGAAGAAGCCCGCAAAAACAAAAATATTAAAGCAGTCGTTTTACGTGTCAACAGCCCGGGTGGTAGTGCTTTGACTTCTGATCTGATCTGGAGAGAAATTGAGCTAACCAAGAAATTAAAACCTGTTGTTGTTTCTATGGGGAATTATGCAGCATCAGGCGGATATTACATATCATGTAATGCTAACAAAATTTTCGCTGAACCAAGCACTATTACAGGTTCAATTGGTGTTTTTGGCATGCTACCCAACATGAGTGCTTTGGCAAAAAACATTGGTATCAATGCAGAACAAGTTAAAACACATGCTAACTCTGGCGGTTATAGTGTTTTTGAACCTTTAGATGAGAATTTCAAAAACTTTACCTTAGAAAGTATTGAAAATATTTACAGTACTTTTGTAAAACGTGTTGCTGACGGAAGAAAAATGTCCACTCAAGAAGTTGATGCTATTGCTCAAGGTAGAGTTTGGACAGGAACAGATGCTTTACGAATTGGCTTAGTAGATGAATTAGGAGGCTTAGATGACGCTATCGCTTATGCTGCTAAAATAGCTAAGACAGAAACCTATAAAACAAAGAATTTTCCGGAATACGAAAAAAGCTTTCAAGATTTATTATCTAATTACACTGGTTTAGCGATGTTTAAAACCCGTGAACAAATGATTAAAGAAGAAATTGGCGAAGCTAATTATCAAGTTTTAGAACAATTAAGACGTGTTCAAAGCAGAAAAGGAATTCAGGCAATTATGCCTTATGAAATAAAAATTGAATAATTTTTTCATTTAAAATATGTGAAAGCCATTCGTTATGAATGGCTTTTTTTATGGGTTTCAATATCTTTGTGCTAATTTTAAAAGGTATGAGTTCCAAAGACAAATTTTTAGCGCAACGTATTTACTTTACATTAAGTGCACTTTTCATCTGTTCCTTAGTGGTGTCTAATTTAATTTTTCAAAAGTTCTTTTATTGGTATCCTTTTGGTGATGTCGAAATTTTTGGTGCTAAATTATTTGAAATTTCAGTAGGAATTATTCCATATCCTATTACTTTTTTGGTAACTGACATTATTTCTGAGATCTATGGGAAGAAAAAAGCCAATCAAGTAGTTACTACCGGAATTTTTGCTTCCATTTTCTCATTGGGAATCATTTATATTGCTAACGCCGTTCCGGCAATGCAAAGTTCCCCTATAAATAACGAACTATTTTCTAAAGTATTCGGACAAACTGCATTAGCCGTTTTGGCTTCCATGATTGCTTATTTAGCTGCGCAATACATCGATATTCAAGTGTATCACTTTTGGAAAAAAGTAACCAAAGGAAAAATGCTTTGGGTTCGCAATAATTTTTCAACTATGACATCACAAGCAGTTGACACTTTTTCGGTATTGCTTTTATTGTGCATTTTTGAAATTTTGCCTTGGGAATTATTCGGAAAATTATTTGTCAGCGGGTTTGCTTTTAAAGTATTTGTTGCCTTGTTAGACACTCCTTTTATGTATTTAGCTGTGTACTTATTCCGAAAAAAATTTAATTTAAAAGTCAACGAAGAGTTATTCATTGATTAAAATTATTTTTTTAACGTAATATTAAAAGTATTTAAGGTAAATGCTTTTATTTTTGTATAAATCATTCATTTTAACACTAAAAAACCCAACTCATTATGCTTAAAAAGGTATTAAAAGGCATTGGAATATTCTTATTGGTTTCCATTATTGCCTTGGCTGCTGCTCCTTTTATTTTCAAAGATAAAATAAAAGCATTGGTTTTAAAATCTATTAATGAAAATGTAGATGCTGAAGTTGCATTTGCAGATGTCGATTTAAGCCTGCTTCGAAACTTCCCCAATGCAAGTGTTGAAATTTCTGATTTAAGCATTATCAATAAAGCTCCGTTTAAAGGAGATACTCTTTTTTATGCTGGTGCATTGAATCTTAAAATGAGTATTAAAGAGCTTTTCAAAGGTAAAAATGAACCGATGAGCTTAGAAAGCTTCTCTTCTACTAATGCCGTAGTAAACTTAATCATCAACAAAGAAGGAGTAGGTAATTATGATATTGCTCTAAAAACAGATGAAGAAGATAAAACCGAAGATACTTCAGAAAGCAAACCTTTTAACTTGAACATTCAGAACTATGAAATCAATAACTTAAGAATGACTTATCTTGATGAAGGCTCTAATATGAAATTGGTTTTAGACAGTTTAAATCACAGCGGAAAAGGAAACTTTGCAGAACAAAAACTGGATTTAGATACCAAAACAGCTACTAAACTTTCTTTCGATATGGATGGTACTAATTACATGAAAAATGTAGTTTTATCATTGGATGCGGTTTTAGGAATTGATTTGGATCAAATGAAATTTGAATTCAAGGATAACAAAGCATTAATCAACCAATTGCCTTTAGCTTTTAACGGTTTTGTACAAATGGCTGATGATGGTCAGATTTACAACCTTACTTTTGGCACTCCTGATTCTGACTTTAAAAACTTCTTAGGATTAGTTCCTGAAGCTTATTCAGGTGACATTAACAAAGTTAAAACAACCGGTGAATTTAAGGTTTCCGGAAAAGTTGACGGTAAATTAACCGAAACTACCATTCCTAAATTCAATATTGAGATGGCTTCTAAAAATGCCTCATTCCAATATCCTGATTTACCAAAATCGGTTAAAAACATTGTAATCGATACCCATATTGTAAACGAAACCGGAGATATGAAAGATATTTACGTTGATTTAAACGAATTGTCTTTTGCTATTGACCAAGATGTTTTCAGTGCTAAGGCAAATGTGAAAAACTTGACTGAAAATGCTTTAGTTGACGCTCAATTAAAAGGAGTAATTAACTTAAGTAATGTTACCAAAGCATATCCTGTTAAATTAGACCAGCCACTTTCCGGTATTTTAAAAGCAGATGTTGAAACTAAATTCGACATGAAATCGGTTGAAACAAGTCAGTATCAGAACATTCAAAATTCAGGAACAGTTAGCTTAAGCGGCTTTAATTATGAAGGCCCTGAATTAGCAAAACCATTTAAAATCAATAATACTTCATTAAGTTTCAATCCGAACCAAATCAAGTTAAACGATTTTGATGCGGTAACCGGTTCAAGCGATTTAAAAGCAAGTGGTGCTTTAGATAATTTCTACGGGTTCTTATTCAAAAACCAAACGTTAAAAGGCAACTTTAGTTTGTCTTCTAATAAATTATTGGTTTCTGACTTTATGGCTCCAACGACAACTACTAATGAAGAAACCGGAAAAACAACTACTGAAGCGGTAAAAATTCCGGCATTCTTAGATTGTACTTTAACCGCTAAAGCAAATACTGTTGTATATGACAATCTAAACCTTAAAAATGTTTCCGGTAACTTGGCTATAAAAGACGAAGCTATTACATTAAGCAATTTAAAAATGGATGTTTTCGGCGGAAATATCGGTTTAACGGGAACGGTTTCAACTAAAGAAAGTAAACCAAAATTTAGCATGGATCTAGGTTTAAACGGTGTTAATATTGCGGAATCATTTACTCAAGTAGAAATGTTAAAAAGCATTGCTCCAATAGCGAATACTATTAATGGAAAATTGAATTCTACCATTAATCTTTCGGGTACTTTAACGGATGACATGACTCCGGATTTAAAAACTATTTCCGGTGACTTAATTGGACAATTATTGGCTCCAACAGTAAATACTGAAAATTCTAAGTTATTATCTTCTTTATCTTCAAATGTAAGCTTTTTAGATGTAAGCAAATTGAATTTAAAAGACCTTAAAGCATCTTTAACTTTCAAAGATGGAAAAGTAGCTTTAAAACCCATGAATTTAAAATATCAAGACATTGATATGACTATTGACGGAACGCATGGATTTGATCAATCGATGAATTACAACGTTAAATTTGATGTTCCGGCAAAATATTTAGGTACCGAAGTAAACAATTTAATTTCTAAACTTTCGGCTGCTGATCAACAAAAAATTCAAAATATTCCAATCACAGCAAATCTTACAGGAAGTTTCACAAGCCCTTCTGTTAAAACAGATTTAAAATCAGCTACTACTAATTTAGCTTCTCAATTAGTTCAAATGCAAAAAGAAAAATTGGTTGGTCAAGGAACCAGTACTTTAAGTAACTTATTAGGCGGCAATAAAACAACTAGTTCTTCTACAACAGGAACAACTGGTTTAACGGCTTCTGATTCCACAAAAGCGGCAACAAAAGAAGAAGTAAAAAATACAGTTAAAGAAAAAGCCTCTAGTGCTATTAATAGTCTATTCAAGAAAAAGAAAGAATAAACTAACTTATATATGACAAAAAAGCTGCTCAATGAGCAGCTTTTTTTATAATGATATTTTTACTATATAACCTTCATAAGTTCTGACGTTAAAAACAGTTCCGTCTTCAAAAATAAGATACTGCCCTTTTATTCCTGTTAGTGTTCCTTTAAAATCAGGTGTTTTTTCTAAATTTAAACTACTCACTTTTTTAGGGTATTGTAAAACCGGATAGTGCAGATCGTATATTTTAGCATTTTCTGTATAATACGGCAACACTTCTTTAGGTAACCAATCCTGAACTTTTATCCTTTCTTTAGTTAAATCGGCTTGAATTACATCATTTTTCAACATTTTTTGCCAACTGGTTTTATCGGTAAAATGATCTTTTAAGGCGACCTCTGTAATTCCTGCCAAATATCTATTGGGAACTTCTACAATAGGTACTGCTTCTATTGCTCCCTGATCTATCCAACGAGTAGGAATCTGCGTTTTTCGGGTTACTCCTACTTTTACTTCACTTGATAATGCCAAGTAAACAATATGAGGTTGTAATTGCACCTTCTTTTCGTATGCTAAATCTCTATCTTCAATATCTAAATGAGCCGTACTTAATTCCGGTTTCATAATCCAATCGCCGGCAGCAGGGTTTTTCATAAAACAATCGTAACAAAAACCTTGTCTGAAAATCTTTTTGGGTTGACCGCAACTCAAACATTGGTATCCTTGAAATTTGATTTCCAATTCTTTCCCTAAAAGCTGATTGATATTTAAAAAACTATCTTTAAAAACCAAATAATAATCAATAGGATCTAAAAATTCTGTTTGCATTTTTTGGAGAACGCCGTGATAAGTCATAGTTATTTTGATTACGATTACAATAAAAAAAATTAAAAAAAATATTATTTTTGGTAAAGTTATAATTCATAAATTGTAATTCATAATTATACTTTTTAAAAATGCCGTTACCTATAATAAATTCTATTGCTTCTTGGTTACTAAAAAAAAGGGTTCATCAAATGGAACTTTTTTTAAAATATCCACATGAAGTACAGGAAGAATTGCTTTTCAATTTATTGAAAACGGCAGAAAATACTCATTTAGGAAGACGATATGATTTTGAATCCATTACAAATTATGAAACGTTTTCAGAGCGTATCCCTATTTCTAATTATGAAGATTTAGAACCGTTAATTGAGAAGACAAGAAGAGGCGAACAAAATGTTTTTTGGCCTACTCCCATAAAATGGTTTGCAAAATCCAGCGGGACGACCAATGCAAAAAGCAAATTTATACCCGTTAGTGCAGAGGCTCTGGAGAATTGTCACTATAAAGCGAGTAAAGATTTATTGTGTTTATACTTAAACAACAACGAAGATTCACAATTATTTACCGGAAAAAGTCTTCGCTTAGGAGGAAGTAAACAATTGTATGAAGACAATAATACTTTTTTTGGTGACTTATCGGCTATTTTGATTGATAATATGCCTATTTGGGCTGAATTTAGTTCTACTCCATCCAATAAAGTTTCTTTGATGGGCGATTGGGAAACCAAACTTCCGGCTATTATCAACGAAACCATTCGTGAAAATGTAACGAGTTTAGCCGGTGTTCCCAGTTGGATGATGGTGTTGCTAAACAAAACGCTGGAAACTACACAGAATTCAAATTTATTAGACATTTGGCCTAATGCTGAAGTTTATTTTCATGGCGGTGTAAGTTTTGAACCCTACCGAGAACAATACCAAAAACTTTTTCCTAAAAAGGATTTTAATTTCTACGAAATATACAATGCTTCTGAAGGGTTCTTTGCTTTACAAGACCGAAACAATTCGAACGAGATGCTTTTAATGCTTGATTACGGGATTTTCTATGAATTCATTCCTATGGAAACCTTTGGCACACCACAAGAAAAAAGCATTCCGTTGCACGAAGTAGAATTGCACAAAAACTATGCTTTAGTCATCACAACTAATTCAGGTTTATGGCGCTATTTAATTGGAGACACCGTTCGTTTTACTTCTTTGAATCCTTATCGAATTGTAGTAACAGGAAGAACCAAACATCATATTAATGTATTTGGGGAAGAATTAATGATCGAAAATACCGACAAAGCATTGGCTAAGACATGCCAAGAACTAAATTGTGAGGTCATTGATTACACAGTAGCCCCTGTTTTTATGCAAAATAAAGAAAAAGGAGCTCATGAATGGTTAGTTGAATTCAAATCGCATCCGATGAATATGGATCATTTTGCCTCGTTATTAGATGAAAATTTACAAAAAGTAAACTCTGATTATGAAGCCAAACGATACAACAATATGACGTTAAATCCGTTAAAGTTGAATGTAGCCCGACCACATCTTTTTTACGATTGGCTAAAAGAAAAAGACAAATTGGGTGGACAACATAAAATCCCAAGACTTTCAAACAGCAGAATATATTTAGATGAGTTATTGAAAATGCAAATCCTTCAAATGAAATAAAAATGAAACAAAGTATTAAAATTGCAAGTTTGGTTATGATTATTGGAGCAACTTTGGTTTCTTGCGGACCTAGAAGATACAGATGCGGTCCTCATCGAAAATGTGAAGTAAAAGAGCATAAAACTAATAATCAGCCCCTTATTCGAACGTATAAATCACAGAAAACGAATAGTTAAATAGTCTTTGGGGCTATAATAGAAGAACGACCTAAATACATTGGTCGTTTTTTTTTGTATTTAATCGATTTTTATAACATAAAAAATGTATTATGTTATAAAAATAACTTTTAAATTTTATTTTTGCTCTTCTTTTTAACAAAACTAACTACAAATTAACCGATTAAGTTCAAAATTATGAGAAAACTACGTGTTCTTTCTCTTTTTGCTATTTGCTCATTTACAAAAATGTTTGCTCAGGAGCCACAAAGAGTTGAAGGATTAGATTCAATTATTGATGTACTCAATAACTCTACAAAAGGAATCCGATATGTATTAAATGATACAGGAATTAATTCAGAGCTTTCTGAAATCGGAACTTCTTTCTTCATGAATAAATATATTATTCTTTCTAACAAAAAAAGAAGGCATTACGAAACTACTTTAAACGAAAAAACAAATACTTACAACAATAATTTATATTGTGTAAATGTAGATGATGAAGGAAATTTATCTTTTCCATTGCTTTTTTCTTCTGCTTTAGATTCTAAAAACAATGAAGGTTCATTAGCTTTTACTCCTGATCAACAAACCATTTATTTTACTCAGGAAACCAATCCTGAAACAGGTAAATTCGAATTATTCAAAGCGAGACTTGCAGAAGACGGCAACAAAAAATACTGGACCGATATTACAAAAATCGACTTAGATAATGGAAATTATTCTATTGAAACGCCAAGTGTTTCTCCAGATGGAAAAAAACTTTATGTTTCTAGTAATAAACCCGGAGGATTAGGCGGATTTGATATTTATGAAGTTGCTATCTTAGGCAATGGAACTTATGGAACCATGAAAAACTTAGGTCCAACAGTAAATTCAAAAGAAGACGAAAAATATCCGCATGTAACTCCTGATAATAAATATTTATATTTTTCTTCTAAAGGACACTTAAACCTAGGCGGTTATGATATTTTTAAATCGTCTATTGTTGAAGGACATTATTTGGAAGCTTTAAATTTAGGAGCTACTTTAAATTCCAGAAAAGACGATTTAGCTTTTGTATTGGTTAGTGACAAAAAAGGATATATTTCTACAGACAAATCAGGAACAGAAAATTTTGATATCTTAAGATTCGAAATTAAAGATCTTGAAAAATCACAAAAAACATTTCAAATCCTCGAAAAAGAATCACAGCTTCCTTTACCTAATGCCAAAGTCGTTATCAAAGATGAATTTGGAAACACAGTGAGTAAAACCATTTCTGATGAAAAAGGAAATATCACAGTCGACTTAAACCCTATTTCTCATAATTATGTTAGCGTAGAAAAAGAAGGCTATGAGGATTATAATACTCATTTCACTTCTGAAAACATCCTAAAAAACCCAATTACTTTAACACAGTCAAAACCCGTCATTACAGAAGAGGCTATTGTCATTGAAAATATCTATTTCGATTTCAACAAAGCTAATATAAAAACTGAATCAAAACTATCATTAAACAAGGTTGAAACGGTTTTGAAGGAACATCCGGAAATGAAAATTGTTATTAACGCTCATACCGATTCTAAAGGTTCTGAAAAATACAATCTTTTATTATCAAATAAGAGAGCAAAATCAGCTTATGATTACTTAACCCAAAGAGGCATCGATAAAGAACGTTTAAGCTTTAAAGGTTATGGAAAATCGCAACTATTGATCGAATGTACAGAATGTACTACTGAAGAAGATCAAGCGAACAGAAGAATTGAGTTCAAAATCATGAGATAAGAAAAAGGGAAGCAAATGCTTCCCTTTTTTATTAAAATATCTTTTTTAAGATGCTGCTTTTAATCGCTGTAATAAGTTTTTATTCAAACTGTGTTCGGCAAAAGTCTTAGTTACTACTAATTCTTTCTCTGAAGAACTTGGCAATTCAAACATAACATCTGTTAAGATAGCTTCGCATAAAGAACGTAAACCTCTAGCCCCTAATTTATACTCCAAAGCTTTTTCAACAATAAACTGTAAAGCATCTTCTTCGATAGAAAAATCAACTTCGTCCATTTCGAACAGTTTTTTGTATTGCTTTACCAAGGCATTTTTAGGTTCGGTTAAAATTGCTCTTAACGTTTTAGCATCTAGCGGATCCATGTGTGTTAAAACCGGTAAACGACCGATAATTTCCGGAATTAACCCAAAATCTTTCAAATCTTTCGGGACTACATATTGCAACAAGTTTTCTTTGTCGATAGCTTCTGTACTCTTTGACGAACCATACCCTACCGCCTGACGGTTTAAACGTTTTGAAATAATGCGTTCAATTCCATCGAAAGCGCCACCGGCAATAAACAAAATATTTTGCGTATTAACCTCCACAAATTTTTGATCCGGATGTTTTCTTCCTCCTTTAGGAGGAACATTTACTACAGTTCCTTCTAAAAGTTTCAACATCGCTTGCTGAACACCTTCTCCGGAAACGTCTCTAGTAATTGACGGATTGTCGCTCTTACGGGCAATTTTATCAATTTCGTCAATAAAAACGATTCCTCTTTCGGCTTTAGCCACATCATAATCGGCAGCTTGTAATAAACGCGTTAAGATGCTTTCCACGTCTTCACCCACATATCCAGCTTCTGTCAATACCGTAGCATCAACAATAGCTAACGGAACATTCAACATTTTAGCAATGGTTTTCGCTACTAATGTTTTTCCTGTCCCTGTTTGACCCACCATAATAATGTTACTCTTTTCAATTTCCACCTCATCATCTAATTGCTTTTGCATTAAACGTTTGTAGTGATTGTAAACCGCAACACTCATTACTTTCTTAGTTTGGTCTTGACCAATGATATATTCGTCTAAAAACGCTTTAATTTCTTTTGGCTTCAATAAAACTAGCTCGGCAAGTAACTCACTTTTGCCATTTTGTTTTAATTCTTCCAGCACAATACCGTGTGCCTGCTCAATACAACGATCACAGATATGAGCATTAATTCCTGCAATCAATAAATTGGTTTCCGGCTTTTTTCTACCACAAAACGAACATTCTAATACTTCTTTAGCCATCTTTCTTTATAAGGTTAAGGTAATCGAAAAAAGGTGATTGGTTAACAATAGGTTTTATTTCTTTACCATTTACCTTTCTCCATTTGCCTAAAAATTATCTAGTTAACACTTCATCAATCATTCCATACTCTTTTGCTTCACTAGCAATCATCCAGTAATCTCTATCACTATCATGGTGAACTTTTTCCATTGATTGACCTGAATGTTTTGAAATGATTTCATATAACTCGTCTTTCAATTTCAAAATTTCACGAGCTGTAATTTCGATATCAGATGCTTGCCCTTGAGCTCCGCCTAAAGGTTGATGAATCATTACGCGAGAATGTGGCAATGCACTTCTTTTTCCTGCCGCTCCTGCACACAATAAGACCGCTCCCATAGAAGCTGCCATACCCGTACAAATTGTAGCAACATCCGGTTTAATAAACTGCATGGTGTCATAAATCCCTAAACCGGCATAAACACCTCCACCCGGAGAGTTCACATAAATTTGGATGTCTTTAGAGGCATCTAAACTTTCTAAAAACAATAATTGAGCTTGTACAATATTTGCGATTTGATCATCGATACCTGTTCCTAAAAAGATAATACGATCCATCATCAAACGTGAAAACACATCCATTTGTGTTACGTTTAATTGACGTTCTTCCATAATATAAGGCGTCATTCCTACCGGAGGCGTAACACGACTCATAATTTTATCGTAGTACAAACTATTTATCTTGTGATGCTTTGTAGCGTACTTTTGAAATTCTTTACCAAAATTCATAGCGAATTGTATTTAAGTTTTACAAAAAATAAACGTCAAACTAAATATTTTAGTCTGACGTTCAAAGATAATTATTTTTTACGAAAAAATTATTCTCCGTACATCTCTTTAATAAACTGATCGTAGTTTACTTTTTTAGATGTAGCTCCAACTTTTTCTTTGAATAAGTCTAACATTTTTTCGCTCATTACTTGTTCAGACAAACGTCTTACTTCTTCTTGATTAGAAAGTACGCGAGCAACAATTCCTTCAACTTCTTCATCAGAAGGGTTTAATTGACCGAATTGAGCCATTTGTTTTTTGATTAACTCAGCAGTATGTGCTTTTAAATCTTCAAATTGTATTTGTAAGTTGTTATCTGTAATGATTTTATTCTCAATCAATTGGTAACGTAATCCTTTTTCAGATTTGTTATATTCTTCTTCAGCTTGTTCTGCTGTTAATAGATTTTCACCTGCAGTTTGAATCCATTTTTTCAAGAATTCAGCCGGTAATTCAAATTTTGTATTCTCAATTACACTTTCGATTACATCGTTTAAGAATTTTTGATCTGCTTGTTGTGCAAATTGTGCTTCAGCATCTTCTTTGATTTTAGCTTTTACTTCTTCTACTGAAGAAACGTTTCCTTCACCAAATAATTTATCGAATAATTCTTGATTTAATTCCGCTTTTTCAATTTGGTTGATTTCTTCAATTGTAAAATCAACATTGATATCTAAACCGTGAACGTCATGATGACCAACTTTTAAGTAATCCATCAATTTGTGATCATCATCAAAAAGTCCTTTTGTAGCCAATGTAACTACATCTCCTACTTTTTTACCTACAAATTGTTTTGCCGTTTTTTTATCTTTAAAAATATCTAAAGTGATATTAGCCGGATTGTTGATCCCTTTCTCTTCATTAGAAAAAGTACCTTGAATAGCACTGTCTTCAGCCACTTTATCTTGAGGAACTAATTTACCGTATTGTTTTTGAATACGCTCAACTTGCTCGTCTAACATTTTTTCGTCAGCTTCGATTTCGAATCTTGTTACATTAGATTTAGCTGCTAAATCAACTGTAAATTCAGGTGTAAGACCTAATTCAAATTCAAAAGTAAAATCGTCATTATCCCAGTTGAAATCTTCAGTTACTTTTGGAAGTGGATTTCCTAAAATATCTATTTTCTCTTCTACTAAATAATCATTCAAAGATGTTTGCAACAATTTGTTAACCTCATCAGCCAATATTGCTTTTCCGTATTGTTTTTCGATAAGACTCATTGGAACTTGTCCTTTTCTAAAACCTGGGATATTAGCGTTCTTTCTATAATCTGCAAGTACTTTTTGTACTTTATCAGCGTAATCTTCCTTTGAAATAGCTACTGTTACAACAGCATTTAATGCATCTACTTGCGCTTTTGAAATGTTCATTATATTCTTAATTTAATGTCATAAAATTTGGGTTGCAAAATTATATAATTTTTACAACCCAAACAAGTTTTTAATTATTTGAATTTCAATTTATTGATTTTTAGTTTTCGTCTACAAATATTCTATTGAGAAGAGATTGTAAAACAGAAAGGATAACACTAAAAAAGAATGCGCTTAAAAAACCATTCACATAGAACCCTCCAACAAAATACCCGGCCATCATGATGATAATTGCATTAATTACCAAGAGAAATAACCCCAGAGTTAAAACTGTCGCAGGAATAGTCAAAAGAACTAAAATTGGTTTTACAAAAACATTTAACACTCCTAAAACTACAGCTACCACTAAAGCCGTTTGAATACTATCCACATGAATTCCCGGTAAAAAATGCGCTAAAACAACTATCAAAATAGTCGTAATAATCAATTTAATTATAAGATTCATTTTTGCTTTTTTTATATTACATTATAAAGATAAAAAAAGACACCAAAAAATTCGGTGTCTTTCCTTAAATAAAATATATAACCCAAAATTTATTTACTTAGTTTGAACCCACAATTTGAGTTCCTTGGTAATCATTTACATATTTTAAAGGCAAGTTTGCGTTATAATGCTGATTGATCAAATTGATAATTGAATTTGCAATTACTGCATATCCTCTGGCGTTTGGATGAACACCGTCTAAAGAAAATAATACTTGACCTTCAGTTTCAATACCACTAAAATAGTTAGCCGTATAAATTTGACCAGTTTCAATAACCAAACCGCTTACTAATTGTTGCATTAAAGCATTCATATCAGCAACTGCTAAATCATTTGCCGCAGCAATAGATACAATAGTTGCATTAAACGAATCCGTTGCAGAAGCTACTTTCGCTTTTTCTGTAGCAGTCAACACCCATTTATTTGCCATTGGATAAGTCACGCCATTAACATCAAATGGTGCTATTGAAGAAGCATTAACAGTCCCTATAACTGATGAAGCAGGTAAAACAACCAAATCATTCGCTGTAGCTTGCCTAGCTCTTCCATACAAAGCTCCTAATTGAGTAGCGTAATTTATTAATAATGGATTACCAGATCCATTTGCATAAGCTGTAATTTGCCCCCCTAAATCACTTAAATCAGCATCAAAAATCAGGATTGGATTTGTAGTTCCCGCAGTAGTATTTAAAGGCATTATTCTTCCGTTAGTGGCTACCGCTAAAAACTGATACAATTGGATTAGCAATGAAGCTTGAGGATTCGCATTGATCAACTCTGCACTTATAGGATTGTAAGGAACAGTAGTAAAATAAGGTATTGATGTTACACTTGGTATTGTTGCCACAACTCCTTTCGCTCCTCCTGAAGTTAATGTAGTTATGATCTGAGAATAAACACTAGCAAAAACAGCTGAATTGGTAATATCATTACTACCATAAGTAGAAGGATTTGGATCACCCTCAGTATTACGATCTAAAGCAGGAGTCATTCCATCGGCTTGAGCACCTCCATTTGTAGCATACGACAAAACATCATTTGAACCAATCCAGTTGGTAAAAAATGTCGGATTCATTGCCATTGCATCTCCTAAAACTGATGCTGTTGAACTACTCGCCATCCTAGCAAAATAAGGATTTGCTGCTCCAACAGAAACTCCAGCTATATTTCCATAACCCGGAGCCACTAAATGAAATGATTTAGCACCAGGAACTCCCATATTATTATAAGGCCCTGCGTGAATATCAGAAACCTCAATTGATGGTGTACCAGCTAAATTTTCCGGTCTACCCTCTGAAGCATCGATCACTAATCTTGTACTTGCTATTTGAACACCTCCCAGCATTAACCCTCCTAAATTATTAACATCATCACCATAATAAGGTTGCGTAAAACCACCTCCCCCTACTAAAGCAAATTGTTGAGCTAACATATTAGGAAAAGAATTTTCTTGTCCGGAACGATATACTGTCCCATCCATATACCCTGAAGTCAGTGAGTTACCCACAGCTACATAGGTAGTAAAATCGGCTTCTCCTGCTGTGTAGTTAGCATCTACATCATTCTCAAATTCAGGCTCACACGATGCAAAAATCGCAGCCAATACAGTAAAATATATAAATTTATTTTTCATTTTCTTTAGATTAAAAAAAGATTAGAAGCTATAAGTTACACCAACACCCGGTGAAAAAACCACTGATTTATAAGTCCCTCCGAAAGAAGGGTTTGGTTGACCAGAAATTGGATCAGTTGAATAATCATAAGAATTATCAATTTCATCAAAATGTAAGTATAAGAATGAGAAATCAACTCCAAATTTTTGATTCAATTGATATGTTAAACCTCCTGTGAATCCCATAGAATCATTTCTTGGTGTTTCCGGAGCAAAATAGCCATCCTGTACCGGACTCTCATCATGATACCATCCTGCTCTGAATGTAAATTTATCGTTTGCTTGGTATTGTGTACCGATTCTAAATGTACTAGCGTTTTTATAGTTTCTCGGATTGTTAGACTCTAACCCGTTTGCAAACTTTACATCTAACGCTCTATAAGAATCCCATAAGGTATAATTATAATCAAATGCTACCAACCATTTGTCTGTAATTTCATAAGATAATCCCACTGTTAACTCAGCTGGTAACGGAAGATCAGCATCAAAAGTTGTTGAGCCCGGTAAAAGTGCTTGAGCATAAACCGGAACATCATAAAAATTAGCATCTCCACTACGAGCTTCCATCATTATCTCTGAACGATAGTTCATCCCTAGACGCATTTTATCTGTTGGGTTAAACATAAATCCGACACTATACCCCCATGCTGTAATTCCTTTATCTTCTATAGTCACATTAGCATCTTGAAGTACTTGACCTGAGTATTGTAGATTTTTATTAAATTTTACTCCTCCAATTGCATAAATTGGTCCACCACCTACGCTAAAATGCTCTCCTACTCTAATAGAAACCGATGGTTGAATAAAAAAAGCTTGTAAATCAATATTATTCACTAAGTGAGAACCTTCCCAGCCTTGATCCCATTCTACAGCACTACCATAAGGAGTATATACTGCTAAACCAGCCGTTAACCAATCGTTTATTCTATATGTTGCATATAACTCAAGTGGCGTTCCTACATTAGTAGTAGATGCCGTCCAATTGTACATAGAATTCTGGAATTTTGTCTTGGCCACTAATGCATTCCCTCCAACAGACAAATTAAATCTGTTCTCCAAATAAGCCATCCCAGCAGGATTGAAAAACGCAACCTCTGCACTATTCACCACAGCAACCCCTGTGTGCCCCATGGCCAACTGCTTTTGCCCTTGCATTGCCACTCTATACCCTCCTGCAAAAGCAGAGGTGCCAGCTAGTGCTAAAAGCGCTAAAGAAAGTAATTTTCTCATATTTCCGATTTGTTTTATTTTTTGAATTAAAATTTCTATAATTCAAAATTATAACAAAATATGGAATATGCAATTTTTTCATCAAAAATATTATGCATACATAATATTTTTATCTTTATTTTTTCAAATACTCAAAAACAAAGTTGTAGAATAATTTAGGATTTTCAGCATGAAGCCAATGACCTGCCCCTTCAATCGTTTTCAATTCCATCAACGGAAACTGTCTCTCTATAGCTTGAACGTCTCCATTTAAAATATAATTAGACACCGAACCTCGAATGAACAAACACGGTTTATCATAATGCAAATCTTCAGGAAGAGGCTGTCCTATATTTTCAATCTTTTTATTAAAAACTTCTAAATTAAAACGAAAAGCTAATTGCCCCGGTTCTTTCCAATATAAACTTTTTAGTAAAAATTGTTTGGTTCCAAAGTCAGAAATATATCTTGAAATAATATCATCTACTTCTTGACGAGATGGTTTTAAATCGAAATTCACGGCATTTAATGCGGCTAAAATTTGTTGATGGTGTGGCGGATAATACTTGGGACCAATATCAGCTACTATCAGTTTTTGAACTAAATCAGGATATTCACAAGCCAATTGCATAGCGATTTTCCCACCCATAGAATGTCCCAAAAGAACAATATCTTGTAACTGATTAAATTTACAATATTCTAAGACATCTTGCGCCATTACTTCGTAACTGAACTCTTCGGAATGAAAACTTCTTCCGTGATTTCGCATATCAAGTAAGTGTACTTGATATCCTAATTCTGAAAATTGCAATCCCAATGATTTCCAATTATCTGACATTCCTAAAAAACCATGAAGAATAACAAATGATTTTCCTGTTCCTTCTATTTTTGAATATAGCATTTTTGAGTTTTATTTTTTGCGTGAGCGGGTGAAGCAAGCTACCATGTAGCGCAAAACACGCGACCCCGCCACTAAAAGCGGGGACACGCCCTAATTATTTTAATCGTTGTAAATACATATTAACCACATTTTCCAAACCTAAATAGAGCGATTCGGAAATTAAGGCATGACCAATGGACACTTCTAACAAACCGGGAATATTTTCTTTGAAGAATTTAATATTATCCAGACTTAAATCGTGCCCTGCATTGATTCCTAAACCCAACTCATTTGCTTTAACAGCAGCCTGCACATAAGGCTCTATTCCTTTTAAATTCCCTAAATCGTATTCGTGTGCAAAACTTTCGGTATACAATTCAATACGATCGGTTCCGGTAGCTTTCGCTCCTTCTACCATAGCTTCTATCGGATCTACAAAAATTGACGTTCGGATATTGTTGCGTTTGAATTCGTCAATTACCTCAATCAAAAAATCTTTATGTTTAATGGTATCCCAACCAGCATTTGACGTTATAGCATCATCAGCATCAGGAACCAAAGTTACTTGCGTAGGTTTAATTTCGAGAACTAAATCGATAAACTTGGACACCGGATTTCCTTCAATATTATATTCGGTATATACTACACTTTTTAGATCACGTGCATCTTGGTAACGAATATGCCTTTCATCCGGACGCGGATGAACAGTTACACCTTCAGCACCAAATTTCTGCACATCTTTAGCAACCTTTAGTAAATTAGGCACATCACCACCTCTTGAGTTTCTTAAAGTGGCTATTTTATTGATATTTACAGATAGTTTTGTCATGATTTTGTTTTATTTTTACAAAAATACGAAGTATGCACCGCTTAAATGCTCTTTTTTGATTAATTTGCGATAAATTTAGGTTACTTGTACATGAACCCACTTTTAGAATACATCAATAACGACGTCCAACCCCTAGAAAGCACAATGCCTCTTAGTGAAGCCGATGAACTTTTTTATGAATTGCCTTACTCTCATTTCCCTATTCTTGAAGAAGGTGTTTATGTAGGTGCTATAAGCCGTGAAAATGCTGAATTAGGTCGTGCAGAAGAGTTAATTTCAGACAAACGTTTTGATTTTGATCGCTTTTTTGTTCGTTCTACCATGAACTGGTTAGATGTTTTGGAAGTTTTTGCTAAAAATGAAACAAACATAGTTCCTGTTTTAGACGAAGCTAATAAATACATTGGCTACTACGAATTAGAAGATGTGATTCGTTTTTTACATGAAACCCCGTTTTTAAAAGAAAACGGCGGAATTTTAGTCGTAAAAAAAGAACTGAACGCTATTTCTTTAAGTCAAATTGCCCAGATTGTAGAAAGTAATAACGGTAAACTGTTAGGTATTTTTATCTCGAAATCAGATGGTCACTTTGTTGAAGTAACGGTAAAAATCAGTCAAACAGGATTAAACGAAATCATACAAACATTCCGTCGGTATGAATACGAGATTATTTCAGAACACCAAGAAGATTCGTATTTGAAAAACCTAAAAGAACGATCAGACTATTTAGACAAATACCTTAATATATAAGTTATAATTTTTAATTCACTGTAAACCCCACATGAAAATAGCAATTTACGGTCAATATTACCAATCTAACACTAATGAAATTGTAACTCAGGTTGTTAATTTTTTCAAGCGCCATAATGTTGAAATTTTTATAGAGAAAAAGTTTTCAGAGAATGTTTTAGACCTACTTCCAGACGGTTATAAGACTTTTTCTTCACATGAAGAATTAGAAGAGACTACTGATTTTTTAATCAGCATTGGAGGAGACGGAACTATATTAAGAGCAGTTACTTATATCCGAAACAAAAATATTCCGATTGTAGGGATCAATGCTGGTCGTTTAGGATTTTTGGCAACCGTTCAAATGAATGAAATTCAATTGTTCCTAGAACGTCTTATCCAAGGGAAATATACCATTTCGCAAAGAACTTTATTAAATTTAAGCAGCGAACCTTCTAATCCTGATGTAAGTGATTTAAATTTTGCCTTAAACGAAGTAACTATTTCCAGAAAAGACACCACTTCGATGATTACAATTGCTACTTATTTAAATGGCGAATATTTAACATCGTATTGGGCTGACGGTTTAATTGTCTCTACTCCTACAGGATCTACAGGATATTCACTAAGTTGTGGTGGACCTATTTTAACTCCTAAAGTTAAAAGTTTAGTAATTACACCCATTGCTCCTCATAATTTAAACGCCAGACCTTTAGTTATTCCTGATGACACTGAAATTACTTTGAAAATTTCGGGACGCGAGAATGAATACTTAATTTCTTTAGATTCCCGTGTTACTTCAGTTGACAACCAAACTGTTCTCACAGTAAAAAAATCAGGTTTCGCTATCCAATTAGTAGAATTTCCTGACGAAGGTTTCTTAAAAGCTATTCGCAAAAAACTACTTTGGGGCGAAGACAGAAGAAATTAACTACCTTACTTATATAACATTTTGATTTTTTTACGTTTAAAATAAAATTTCCATTACATAATGGTAAAGAAATCTATATTGTTATATTTGCAAACTATTAAAAAAATGAAGCGTTTATTTTTATACATATTATTAGTATTAGGTCTTAACCTCTCACAAGCACAAATCAATGAATTAGGTTTATTTGTCGGAGGCATTAATTATATAGGTGATATTGGTCCTACAGACTACATTTCACCCAACAAGCCTGCTTTTGGTATTTTATATAAATGGAACAGAAGTCCAAGACATGCTTATCGCTTTGGTTTTAATATCGGAAAATTAAAATCTAATGATTTAGACAGTGATGTTCCCAGTAGAGAATTAAGAGGTTTTAGCTTTGAAAACAACATAATGGAATTTTCTGCAGGTTTAGAATTCAACTTCCTTGATTTTGATTTACACGAACCAGGATTCTTACTAACACCGTATGTTTCAACCGGAATTAACTATTTCATTTATAATGAACTATATATTTCAGGCAATGAAAGTGATATTGACTATAGAAGCAGCACTTTTGCGTTACCTATGATTGTTGGATTAAAAGGAAGGCTTACAGAGAATCTTATACTAGGGTTTGAAATAGGTGCACGCTATACTTTTACCGATAATTTAGACGGAAGCAATCCTAAAAATGATAATTTTGAGACCTTGCGTTTTGGCAATTTAAACAGTAAAGACTGGTATGTTTTTACCGGTTTTACACTTACCTATACCTTTGGTCAAAATCCATGTTTTTGCGCAGAATAATATGAGTTTAGAGAAACAAATAGATCCCGACAAATTACCTAAACATCTAGCCATCATTATGGATGGAAACGGTCGTTGGGCTAAACAAAGAGGCTTATTACGTTCTTTAGGTCATAAAAGCGGAACAAAATCAGTCAGAACCGTAGTTGAAACCTGTGCTAAATTAGGCATAGAGAACCTTACTTTATATGCTTTTTCTACTGAAAACTGGAACAGGCCTAAATTAGAGATCGACACCTTAATGAAACTTTTAATTTCTTCTCTAAAAAAAGAATTAAAAACTTTAACAAAAAACAACATTAGGTTAAATGCTATAGGAAATTTAACAAATTTACCTAAAAAAGTACAACAAGAATTAGAAGAAGTAATTGCTAAAACTGCTGATAATTCAAGACTTACTTTAACTTTAGCATTAAGCTATGGTTCAAGAGAAGAACTGATACAAGCTGTTAAAAAAATTAGCGATAAAGTTAAAAATAATATAATTTCATCAGAGGCTATTGACGAAACAATTATTAATCAGCATCTTTACACGCACAATCTGCCAGATGTTGACTTAGTGATAAGAACAAGTGGCGAACATAGAATCAGTAATTTTTTATTATGGCAAATAGCATACGCAGAATTTTATTTCACGGATGTGCTATGGCCGGACTTTACAGAAGAACATTTATATGAAGCCATTATTAGCTATCAAAAACGAGAGAGAAGATTTGGAAAAACAAGTGAACAAATTTCATAATACTAAAATGTTTAAGAAGAGGATACAACTACTATTTGCCTTTATTATTTTAGGAAATCTTAATGCTATTATAGCTCAAGAAACGAAACTGGAAAGCGGAAAAGAATATATTTTAGCTAATGTTGAAGTTAGTGGAAAAGTTCAATATAGTGAACAAACAGTTGTGACCTTTACCGGATTGGAAAAAGGGCAAAAAATAATGGTTCCTGGAGAAGACATAAGTACTGCTATTAAGAAATTATGGAAACTAGGACTTTTCAATGATGTTGCTTTTTACATTAATAAAGTAGAAGGAGACAGCATTTATTTAGATCTTCATTTAAATGAACTTCCTAAACTTGTTGATGCTAAAATCCAAGGTGTAAAAAAAGGAAAGGCCGAAGAACTTATTAAAGATACTGATTTAAAAAAAGGAAAAGTAGTTAACGAAAACTTATTAACTACTACCAAAAACTACATCGAAAATAAATATAAGAAAGACGGTTACTACAATAGTAAAGTTCATATTAACTCTATCCCGACAGACTCTACAGGAACCGAAGTAAAACTTGTTGTTAATGTGGACAAAGGAGATAAAGTGAAAGTAAAATCAATAGATTTTACTGGAAACAGCGAAATTTCAGATACGAAATTAAGACGTGCTTTTAAGAACACTAAACAAAAGAATCCTATCCGTATCTTTAAACGCTCTAAGTACATCAAAGAAAAGTATAAGGAAGACTTAGTTTCTGTAATCGACAAATATAAAGAAAGTGGTTTCCGTGATGCACGTGTTGTATCTGATTCTGTTATCTATGACAAGAAGAAAGACATGATTGCTATTAAAGTAAACCTTGAAGAAGGGAAAAAATATTATTTCGGTAATATACGCTACATCGGTAACACAGTCTACACCGAAAATCAACTAAACCGTCTTTTAGGTATTAAAAAAGGAGACGTTTATAATGGTGTACTTTTACAAAAAAGAATTGCTGATCCATCAAAACCAGATGGAGAAGACATCACCAATCTTTATCAAAATAGTGGCTACTTATTTTCTAGTATCAATGCTGTTGAAGTAAAAACATACAACGACACTATCGATTTTGAAATCAGAGTAACAGAGGGACCAATAGCTTATTTCAACAAAATAACCGTTGTTGGTAACGACAAAACAAACGATCATGTTATTTATCGCGAGTTAAGAACAAAACCAGGTGAAAAATATAGCAAAGACTTGTTGATCAGATCAATTAGAGAAGTTGGTCAGTTAGGGTTTTTTGACGCTGAAGCTATTAAACCTGAATTTAAGAATGTAGACCCGCAAGCAGGTACCGTTGATATTGAATATAGTGTAGCTGAAAAAGGATCAAGTCAGGTGGAACTTCAAGGTGGTTATGGTAGTGGAAGTTTTATCGGAACACTTGGTTTATCCTTCAATAACTTCTCTATGCGCAATATTTTCAACAAGAAAGCTTATAAACCACTACCGATGGGAGACGGACAAAAATTAGCTTTACGTTTGCAAGGAAGTTCTTATTTCAGAACGTATAGCATGTCGTTTTCTGAACCTTGGCTAGGAGGTAAAAAACCAGTAAACTTCTCTATCTCTTTATCGCACAGTAAACAATTCTTATATAATTATTCTACTTATAATGTGGATAAAAGCCAAAGTTTTAGTATTAGCTCTATTTCTGTTGGTTTAGCAAAAAGATTGAAAGTTCCTGATGACTACTTTGTATTATCTCAAAGTGTTGCTTTCCAATATTACAGCCTATCTAATTATTATACCGGTTTGTTTACATTCGGGGACGGTTCTTCAAGAAACTTAACTTATACAGTAGCTCTTTCAAGAAACAGTAAAGGATTCAACCCTGTTTATCCGACTTATGGATCTGAATTTACCATTAGTGGTAAATTTACTCCTCCGTATTCTCTATTTAACGGCGTAAAATATGGAGAATTAGGGAGCAAGGCCGCTTACAAACAAACAAATGAAAGTAGTGCCTATATTGACTCTAATGGAAATTTAGTACCAACCGGATCATATATTGATTCAGATAATAATATTGTTAGTAATTATCAAGATGCCACAACAGATCAAGGAAAAGTGGATCAAGAGCGTTTTAAATGGTTAGAATATTATAAGATTAAAGCAAAAGCTGACTTATATACTACTATCTACGACAAGTTAGTATTAAGAACCTTAGCAGAATTCGGATTCATGGGAGCTTATAACCAAGACCGTGGGTTAGTACCTTTTGAGCGTTTTTATTTAGGTGGAGACGGTATGGCCAATTATTCATTAGATGGTAGAGAGAATATACAGTTAAGAGGATATCCTAACAACTCTTTATCTCCTTTAAACAGTAGTGGTTCTCAAATCGGAGCAACTGTATATAACAAATTCTCTTTAGAATTACGCTATCCGATTACATTAAGTGGTGCAGCTTCAATTTATGGATTAACGTTCTTAGAAGCAGGTTCCGCATTTGCAGATTTCAGTACTTACAATCCTTTTGTTGTTCAACGTTCAGCAGGATTCGGTTTACGTGTATTCATGCCTGCTTTTGGTTTATTAGGAATTGACTTTGCTCATGGATTTGATGCTGTTCCGGGATCAACAACGAAGAGTGGATGGCAAACTCATTTTATCATAGGACAACAATTTTAATAGTTTAACGTTTTTAATTTAATTTTTAAAGAACACCAAAAAAACATATCTTTAGAGCCATTTTTTATGTACTTTTAAAGATTAAATGAAAGGACACTATGAAAAAAATATTTTTTACTCTTTTTATTTTAACATCATTTTTAGCTTCATCACAAACAAGAGGTTCAAAAATAGGCTATATTGACATGGAATATATTCTTGAAAAAATTCCATCTTATGCTGAAGCTAACAACCAACTAGAGCTAAAAGCTCAGAAATGGAAACAAGAAATTGAAGTTAAAAAAAATGAAATTAACAAGTTAAAAGACGCTCTAAAAGTAGAAAAGCCTCTCTTAACCAAAGAACTTATAGAAGAAAGAGAAGAGGAAATCTCTTTTTTAGAAAGCGAGCTACTTGCATTTCAAGAAAAGAAATTTGGCGCCCAAGGTGATTTAATTGTACAAAAATCAACCATTATAAAGCCTATACAAGATCAGGTTTTTAATGCGATACAAGATATTGCTGAAAAGAAAAAATTTGATATGGTTTTTGACAAATCTTCAGATCTTAGTATTTTATTTGCTAAACAACAAAATGACATTAGTGATTTAGTAATCAGAACTATTTTAAGAGCAGAAAAAAGAGAAGAATTAACTAAGAAGCAATTAGAAGCGCAAGAGAAAAAAGAAGCTGAAGAAGATTTCCTAGATGAAAATCCTGATCTTGCAGCCAGACAAAAAGCTTTGGATGAGAAGAAAGCAGCTAGAGAAAAGATGTTAGAAGAAAGAAAGATTGCTCGTGAAAAACTAATTGAAGAACGCAAACAAGCTGCTGCTGATAAAAGAAAAAAATTAGAAGAAGAAAAAGAAAACAAAAAAACTGGCACAGAAATTGAAAAAGAAGTTAATGAAGAAGGAAAAAATAAAATAGAAGAAACTTCTTCTGAGGAAAACAAAAAAGAAGTCCAGACTGCTGCTGAAGAGAAGCAAAAGCAGATACAAGAAGAAAGACAGAGAAAGCTGGAAGAGCGTAAAAAAATTATTGAAGAGAAAAGACAAAAAGCTATAGAGGCAAGAGAAGCTGCCAAAAAAGCAAAAGAAGAAGAAAAACAAGAAAACAATTCGGAGGAAAACTCAAACGGAAATTAATTAAATTTAAACTTAAGAATATAAACATGAAACAAATTAAGACTTTAATTATTGCATTTGTATTATTTGTAGGTGCACAAGTATCTGCTCAGTCAAAAGTAGCTCACATTAATGTACAAGCTTTAATGGAAAACATGCCTGAAATGAAAGCTGCTAAAACTCAATTAGAAAAAATTCAAGCTCAATACGACAAAGACTACAAAACTATGGTACAAGAGTACCAAACTAAATTGCAAAAATACGAACAAGAAGCTCCAACTGCTGGTGAAGCTTTAAACGAAACGCGTTCGAAAGAAATGCAAGATATGGGTTCTCGTATCCAACAGTTCCAACAAACTGCCGGTAAAGACTTACAACAAAAAGAATTGGATTTATACAAACCAATCTTAGAAAAAGCTCAAGCTGCAATCCAAAAAGTTGCTAAAGCTAAAGGATTCCAATACGTTTTAGATTCAACGACAGGAAGTGGTGTTTTGGTTGCTGACGGAACTGATTTATTAGCTGACGTTAAAAAAGAATTAGGCTTCTAATTTCTTTAAAATATCTTATTTAAGAAACTGCTCAAAATTAATTTTTCGAGCAGTTTTTTTTTATTTTTGTCTATATGATTTCTAACTCTCAACCCATCGGCTTTTTTGATTCAGGTATAGGCGGTACTTCTATTTGGAAAGAAGTTAACAATTTATTACCTCATGAAAACAGTATTTATCTTGCTGACAGCAAAAACGCGCCTTATGGACAACGATCAAAAGAAGAAATCATAGCCTTAAGTGTAAAAAATGTAGAGTTTCTGTTAGAACAAAACTGTAAAATGATCGTAGTGGCCTGCAATACTGCAACAACAAACGCCATAACGGAACTAAGGGCACAATTTTCTATTCCGTTTATAGGAATTGAACCAGCAATAAAACCAGCAGCTCTACAATCTAAAACGCATACAATAGGCGTATTAGCAACAAAAGGCACTATCAATAGTGATCTGTTCCATGAAAAGGTAAAAAACTACAAGGACGTTCACATTATTGAACAAATAGGTCATGGCTTAGTTCAACTGATTGAAAACGGAGATTTAGATTCTGCCGAAATGAATGAACTCCTGGAGACTTATTTACAGCCCATGATAGCCCAAAACATCGACTACTTAGTATTAGGATGTAGTCATTACCCATATCTGATTCCTCAGTTAAAAAGAATACTTCCTGAGCATGTAAAGATCATTGATTCAGGAGAAGCTGTTGCTAAGCAAACTAAAAATATATTAGAACAAAAAAAATTATTGAATACTTCCGAATCGTTAGGTTCAAAAGTGTTTTATACGAACAGTGATACCGAAGTACTGGAAAACATTCTAAATAAACAGGAAAGAGTTTTTTATCTAGATTTTTAAGCTTCCAAAAGCTCTCATCGTCTACACCCTTAACCCTGATTGCATAAAGTAGCTCACGAAGTGACTACTTAGAAAAGCAGGAAAACGGACTCCCTAAGAGCCCAAAAGATTCGTTCCTTATTCTTCTTCTACTTTAAACCAAGAAGAATACATCACATAATTGTTTGAAATGCGCTCAATTTCACCTGCAAAGTCACTGGCATTGATATCTTTTACTTTCTTAGCCGGAACACCTGCATAAATAGTTCCCGATTCTACGACTGTATTTTGAGTAATAACAGATCCTGCAGCAACTATAGAATTACTGTGAATAACGCAATTATCCATAACAATAGCTCCCATTCCAATAAGAACATTATCTTTAATTTCACAACCGTGTACTATGGCATTGTGACCAATAGAAACATTATTTCCTATAACTGTCGGATGCTTTTGATAGGTACAATGAATAACTGCTCCATCTTGGATATTTACTTTATTACCGATAGTTATTGAGTTCACATCTCCTCTAACTACTGCGTTAAACCAAACACTACAATTTTCTCCAAAAATAACATCCCCAACAATAGTGGCATTTTCTGCAACATAGCAATCTTTTGGTATTTGAGGATATTTTCCGTTTACTTCTTTAATTAGCATTTCTTTATAATTAAAAAAGTCCCGAATTATTTCGGGACAATTATTATTTTAATAGTTTCTTTTAATTAACAGCAGGACAGTTACAATCCCAAGCTTCAGGCTTACAGAAAATATCAATCCCTAGTGTAATTTGATGGAATCCTCCATTATCAAATTTAACATCTCCCATGATATGAGAATAGGTATAAGCAAACATAAATTGTTTATAGTTGATACCAACAATAGGAGTAAGCCATTGTAAACTTTGAGTATCAACGGCATTTCCATTTGAATATTCTGTTTTATCAAAGCTTCTTCTATAAGAAAGACCTCCCCATACTCTACCAAAATCCATATTCTTATACACTTTCATATTTAAATCAAGTGCTTTTTCTGCCGTTTCGTCTGTATATTGAAACATGAAAGAAGGTTCAAACATTAAACGATCACTATCTCCAAAAACAGCTCCTAAGCTCCACAAATATTTTCTTAAATTGTCAGACTCATAACCTTCAGTATAGATTTCTCTTCTATTTGCTAAGAAATTCTTTATTGTAAAATGCGTAAAGAAGTCCATATAATGATAAGAAGCTCCTAAATCAACATTGAAATACGAATCTTTTTGATAAACTCCTCCATAAACAAAAGGGTCAAAACCTTGAAATTCTGTCTCGTCTAGTTGGCTTTGAATAAAGGCTCCACTTAAACCAAAAGATAATTGGTTTAAATCAACTGTATTTCTGGAAAAACGAATATGGTGAGCATACGTTAACTTAGCTCCTCTTTGCGAATGATAACCATTCTTATCGTTAAAAGCTATCATCCCAATACCTGATTTACCATCTTCATCTAAAGCTGTATTAAAACTCAATGTTTGAAGAGCCGGTGCATCTTGCTGACCAAACCATTGTTGACGTCCGGTTAATCTAATCTTACCACAACTAGAGGCTCCCGCCATTGATGGGTGAATCAGATAATAATTATCAGATAAATAATCAGAATAAACTGCAATACCTTCTTGCGAAAAAGAAACTTGTGCTAATAAGGTCAAAAATAAAATTAAATAACTATTCTTAAAATTCATTTTAGGTTATCGTTTTAATGAAAAATGTGCTCTAAACTCTTTTAATATCTGATTTTCAACATATTCTATAGTAAACCAATAATCGGACGATGGTAATTGGCGCCCATTAAAAGTTCCATTCCATCCTTCACCACTGGGACTGATTTGCTTAATCACTTTACCATAACGGTCAAAGATATAAATTTTTACATTATTTGTGCCATTTAATCCAACA